>CABYCO010000007.1 GCA_902517495.1 uncultured Pelagibacteraceae bacterium
AAATAATTTTTTCTTTAAGCCATTTAGGACTTTCTTTATTAGTAACACCCTCAATTAAACAACTACCAAATACTGTACAACCTTGATTCTTATCTTTTGTGATTGAAACTTTAATTTTTTGTAACCCATTATTTTTAATATTTTTAAGTGAAACTTTTTTTAATTTACCAACTCCAGCAGCAGCAAGATCTCTAGCAATACCTCTTACCCCCAAGCAATCAGGACGATTAGGTGTAATTGATAAATCTACAACTTTTTCAGTATTGCTATTAAAAAAGTTTTTACCAATTTTATCAGAGTATTTACCAGTTGATAGTTCTGTTATTCCTTCGCTTTCATTTGATAAATTTAGTTCAGATTCTGAACACAGCATTCCATAAGAAGTAACCCCTCTAATCTTGCTAACTGAAAGCTTCATGTTATTTTTTGGAATTATTGATCCAGGACCTGCATAAATAGTTAAAAGATCTTTTTTTGCATTTGGTGCTCCACATACTACCTTAACAGTATTATCCAACCCAATATCAACATCACATATTCTAAGTCTATCTGCATTCGGATGCTGTTCAGCATTAATAATTTTTGCTACTTTAAAACTGTCTAAACTAGAACTTAGATTTTCAAAACTCTCAACTTCCAGACCAATATTTGTTAGTTTTTCAATTAACTCATTATCTTTTTTTTTGGTGTCGAGGTGCTCCTTTAACCAACCTATAGTAAATTTCATCTGCTAAGACCTCTATAATTTGATGGAACATCTAATGGATCAAAGCCAAAATGGTTAAGCCACCTATAGTCAGTCTCAAAAAAAGCTCTTAAATCATTGATTCCATATTTGAGCATTCCAAGTCTATCTATTCCAATGCCAAAAGCATAACCTTGGTATTTATCTGGATTTACTTTTACATTTTTAAGCACATTTGGATGTACCATACCACAACCTAGAATTTCTAACCACTTATCTCCCTCGCCAATAACTATTTTTCCATTCTTTATTTCATAACCAATATCCACTTCTGCAGATGGCTCAGTAAAAGGAAAGTGGCTTGGTCTAAATCTCATTTTGATTTTGTCCACTTCAAAAAATGATTTTATAAAATAGTTTAAGCATCCTTTTAGATGACCCATATTTATATCTTTATCAATATGAAGGCCTTCGACTTGATGAAACATAGGAGAATGAGTTTGATCACTATCAGATCTATATGTTCTGCCTGGTGCTATAATCTTGAATGGAGGCTTTCCATTTAACATTGTTCTAACCTGTACTGGAGAAGTATGTGTTCTTAATAATAATTCTTTATTGTTATCTAAATAAAAAGTGTCATGCATATCTCTCGCTGGATGATTGTCAGGAGTATTTAATGCAGTAAAATTGTAATGCTCATTCTCTATATCTGGTCCTTCTTCAACGCTAAATCCAATTTCTGAAAATATTGATGATATCTCATCAATTACTTGTGAAACAGGATGGATTTTTCCTCGGCTAAATTCTCTCTCGGGTAATGTTACATCTACTTTTTCATTTTCAAGTTTAGAGTTAATCTCTTTTGTTTCAATTTCTTTAAGTTTAGAATTTATTTTATCTTGTAGTTCGTCTTTTATTGAATTTAAGTCTGATGCAAACTTTTTTCTTTCATCGTTTGGCAAAGACCCTAATGTTTTAAAAGAATTAGAAATCTTTCCATTTTTACCAAATAATTCTGTTTTTATTTGATTTACACTTTCAATATGTAAATCACTGTCTAGTTTATTCAAATACTCGTCTCTAATTTTTTTTAAATCGGACATATTTGTAGAATATTTGTTAACTCTAGAAAAACAACAATGAATATTAATTCAACGCTGCTTGAGCTTTTTTAACTATAGTTTTAAAAGCTTCAGGATTATCATAAGCAATTTCAGCAAGAATTTTTCTGTCAATTTTTATGCCTGATTTGCTTAAACCATTAACAAACTTAGAATAAGTCATACCCTCTGATCTTACCCCAGCATTGATTCTTGTAATCCATAGTGATTTAAAATCTCTTTTTTTATTTCGTCTATCTCTGTAGGCATACTGCATAGCTTTTTCCATAGCCTGTCTTGCAGCTCTAATAGTGTTTTTTCTTCTTCCCCACTGACCTTTAACAGCCTTAAGAACTTTCTTATGTTTTGCTCTACTAGTTACGCCTCTTTTTACTCTAGCCATATTATCCTCTTAGGTTGTACGGCATATAAGATTTTACAATCTTACTATCTTGTTTTGACATTACCGTAGTACCTCTTTGCTTTCTAATCTGTGAATTTGTTCTTTTAATCATACCGTGTCTTTTGCCCGCTTGCGCAGTTATAACTTTTCCTCTTGCAGAAACTTTAAATCTTTTTTTTGCTGAACTTTTTGTTTTTAATTTAGGCATAATTTTTGTGGGGGTTATACAAATATTAATATTATTTTACAACCCGAAATAAAGCTTATAAAGGCTGGATAACCATAATCATTTGCTTACCATCGAACTTCGGTTGAAGCTCAACACGCCCTGTTGCTTCCATATCTATTTTAATCTTGTCCATAAGTTCATGTCCAAGACTAGAATGCTGAAGTTCTCTGCCTTTAAATCTAATTGTAAATTTTACCTTATCACCTTTTGCAATAAATTTTTGAGCATTTTTTATTTTAAATGTATAATCATGAACTTCTGTAACTGGTCGTAATTTAATTTCTTTTAATTCAACCTTCTTTTGTTTTTTCTTAGCTTTGTTTGCTTTTTTTTGTGCATCATATTTATATTTTCCCATATCCATAATTTTACATACAGGAGGTTTTGCATTAGGAGCTATCTCGATTAAATCTAACCCTTGCTCCTTTGCTCTGCTAATCGCATCTTGTAAATTTAGTATACCTAAATTATCGCCATCGCTTGCGATTACTTGAACATCTTGCGAAGTTATTCTTTGGTTTGTTCTAGGGCCTCTAGCTTTTGTTCTTCTCTGAAAATAGTTTTGTTTGAAATCTGCCACTAAATTGAGGGTGCTTTGTTAAGAGCAGAGTATTTTATTAAGAATTTTTTTAAATCCATAGTTTCTTGTTTTTTAGAATCCAATCTTCTAATAGTTACTGTGTTACTGTCAACTTCTTTTTTTCCACATATCAGTAACATTGGAACCTTAGTAAGTGAGTGTTCTCTTATTTTATAATTTAAATTATGATTTTTTAGATCTACTTCAGAATTAATGCCAGATTTTTTAAGCTGATTATTTACTTCCTTGGCATAATCATCAAAATCTTCTGAAATGGGTATTACAATAGTTTGTAAAGGAGATAACCAGAAAGGCAATTTACCAGAATAGTTTTCAATTAAAATTCCAATAAACCTCTCTAAAGATCCAAATAACGCTCTATGAAGCATAACAGGAACTTTTTTATTACCATCTTTATCTACAAATGAAGCACCTAATCGTCCAGGTAAATTTAAATCAACTTGTAAAGTTCCACACTGCCAATCTCTTCCAATTGCATCTCTTAAAACAAATTCAATTTTTGGGCCATAAAAAGCTCCTTCACCTTTATTAATTGAGTACTCTAATTTTGAGGCTTTAATAGCTTCTAAAAGAGCAGCCTCAGATTTGTCCCAAACTTCGTCATCACCAACTCTTAAGTCAGGTCGATCTGAATATTTTAAAATAACATCTTCAAATCCTAGATCTTTATAAATTTCTAAAATTAAATTTGTTACACTTAAACATTCTTCAGTTATCTGTTCTTCAGTACAAAAGATATGTGCATCGTCTTGGGTAAAAGCTCTAACACGCATCAATCCGTGAAGTGCACCAGAAGGTTCATACCTATGCACTTTACCAAATTCTGACATTTTTAGAGGTAAATCTCTGTAACTTTTTAAACCTTGATTAAAAACTTGTACACATCCAGGGCAATTCATTGGTTTTATAGCAAAAACTTTTTCATCAGGTGTAGTAGATGTGAACATATTTGCACCAAATTTTTCCCAGTGCCCAGATTTTTCCCAAAGAGAACGATCTAAGATTTCAGGAGTATTTATTTCTTTATATCCTGCGTTATCCTGCTTCATTCTCATATACGAAACAAGTTTTTGAAATAAATTCCATCCTTTTTGGTGCCAAAATACTGCTCCAGGACTTTCTTCTCTGAAATGAAACAAGTCCATTTCTTTACCAATTTTTCTATGATCTCTTTTCTCGGCTTCTTCAATTCTCATCAAATAGTCATTTAAATCTTTTTGACTACCCCAACTTGTGCCATAAATTCTTTGTAACATTTCATTTTTAGAGTCTCCACGCCAATACGCTCCAGAAACTTTTGTCAGTTTAAAAGCTTTGCCAATTTTGCCAGATGACTCCAAATGTGGGCCCCTACACAAATCATGCCATGTATCACCATGATGATAAATAGTAAGCTCTTCATTTTTTGGAATACTTTCAATTATTTCAGCTTTATATTTTTCTCCTATTTTTTTAAAATGATTTATTGCTTTGTCCCTGTCCCAAACTTCTCTTCTCGTTTTGACATCTTTATCAACTATTTCTGACATTTTTTTTTC
The DNA here is from genome assembly GCA_902517495.1 of uncultured Pelagibacteraceae bacterium. Taxonomy (GTDB): domain Bacteria; phylum Pseudomonadota; class Alphaproteobacteria; order Pelagibacterales; family Pelagibacteraceae; genus Pelagibacter. Next base: position 4,560 of record CABYCO010000007.1, read on the forward strand.
AATTTTTTTAAGATCGTCACTAGTAAATGGTTCTTTTCTCGCAAAATCATAAAAGAAACCATTCTCTATCACTGGACCAATAGTCACTTGAGTGCCTGGGTATAACTCTTGAACAGCCATAGCCATAATGTGTGCAGCATCATGTCTGATAACTTCTAGGCCTTCTTTATCTTTAGAGGTAAAAATTTTGACAGAGCTATCTTTTTCAATAGTAAAATATAAGTCTTTCAATTCACCATCAACACTCATTACTAAAGCTTGCTTCGCTAGAGATTTGCTTATTTTTTCTACAACTTCTGAACCAGTAACACTTTTCTCAAAGTTTAACTTTTTTCCATCAGGTAATGTAATATTTGGCATTAATTAAATAGTTTTTTATATTCTGAATAAGTAGAAAAACACATTTTTTCAACATTAAATTTTTTTACAGCATTTTCTCTTCCATTAATGCCCATTTCCATTAATTCTTTGGGATCAGTATTAATTACTTTTATAATTTTGTTTGATAAATCATCTGCGTTTGCGGCGTCGAATAAAATTCCAGTTTTTCCATCTATTACAGTCTCATTTGATCCACCGATGTTACTTGCAATTATCAATTTTTGCATGGACTGTGCTTCAACTGAAACTCTTCCGAATGCTTCTGGTTCAATTGATGCTGAAACAACTATATCTGAAATTTTGTAAGCTAATGGCATATTTTGGCAATGGTCAATAAACCTAACTTGATTTGATAATCTATATTGTTCTACCAATCTAATAAGTTTTTTTTTATATAAATCGCGTCCTTGATCGTTACCTAATATTACTGCAATAAATGAATTACTTCCTAATTGAATATTTACTTTATTCAATGCTTCTAAAAATATTTCTTGTCCTTTCCAAGAAGTAAGCCTTCCTGGTAATAAAATTATTTTTTTACCAACTACCAGTTCCCAAGATTTAAATAAATTATCCTCATCTGCTTCAAGAGTAGTAGTGGGATCATAATAGTCGGTATTTATACCTCTAAATATAGCAAGTAATTTTTTTTGGTCTGATAAGTATTCTGAATAATTTTCTTTTATATGTGAAAATATAAAATTTGAGCCTGCAATAATTAAATCTGATCTTACCATCACAGAGTTATAGAATTTTTTAAGTTTGCTTTTAAAATTGTACGTTCCATGAAAAGTTGTAACAAATTTTCTTCTTGTGATTTTTGTAGCTATTAAGCATGACCATGCTGGGGCTCTGCTTCTAGCATGAACAATATTAATACCATTTACTAAAATAATTATTGAAATAATTATGGAGTTTATAAGAATAAGTATTGGATTTTTAGATTGAACTGGGAGTCTAAAAACTTTGACTTTTTTTTTATCAACAAATTTTAATAATTCGCCACCACTTGTTATCAAATAAGATCCTACATTATTTTCTGGTAAATAATGAGCAATATCATAACAACCAGTTTCAGCTCCACCGTAACCTAGTTTAGGAATTACTTGTAGGACTTTTAATTTAGGCTGCATGTGGTAATAATATTATAAACTTGGTCAACATAATTACTTTATATGAAAAAATATAAATTTCTAAGAATTTCTAAATATAAAAAACTAAGATATATAGCAAATAATTATAAAAAAAATCTTTACGTAGTTTTTTTACCTGGTTTTGCATCTGATATTGATGGCGATAAACCAAAGAAATTTTTAAAATTTGCCGTTCAAAATAAACTTGGATTTTTAGCTCTGGAATACTTTGGTCATGGAAGATCATCTGGAGAATTTACAAGAGGCAATATCACTAAATGGTCAAATGATGCGAGAATTACAATAAGTAAAATAGTTAAAAAGAATGACTTTATACTGATTGGATCTAGCATGGGTGGCTGGATTTCTTTGTTAATGCATAGATATTTTAGTTCGCAAATCAAAGGTTTTTTAGGTATCGGATCTGCTCCTGAATTTCTTACAAGAATAATGTGGAAAAAATTCTCAAAAAAAACAAGAGATGAAATCCTTAGAAAAGGAATTGCAAAAATTCAAAATGGTGAATACGAATATTTAATAACTAAACAACTTATTTTAGATGGCAGAAGGACAAAAAATAAGGTGCTCAACAAAAAAATCCATAATATTATTCCAGTTACTATGGTTCATGGACAAAAAGATGAAGTAGTGCCAGTTAAATACTCAAGAATAGTGTTAAAAAATTTTCCAAAAGCTAAAAGAAAACTTACAATAATTAAGAATGGTGATCATAGCCTATCCTCAAAAAAAAATTTAAATATTATTTGCAGGGAGCTTAAAGAAATAATTAAAGAGATTAACTAGCTTTTCCAACTATACTTTTGTGTGAAATAGGATTTTCAAGCTTATCTAACATTTCTTTAGGGCAAACCTGTAGAAAGTTATTTATTTCATTATCAAAATTTTTAATAATATTCTCTGATAAAAGTGAACCAGTCTCCTCAGTGTGTTTTTGAATTAAACTTTTTAAATAACTCTTCCAATATTCAGTTTCAGGTATTTGCCAAACAATTGACTCAGGATTAGCTTTTTTTGCAAATTGGTTTTGAGGATCATATACAAAAGCCATTCCACCTGTCATTCCAGCTCCAAAGTTATCACCCACGTCTCCTAATACTATAATTGAACCTCCAGTCATATATTCACATCCATTAGAGTCACATCCTTCAATAACCGCAGTAGCTCCAGAGTTCCTCACAGCAAATCTTTCTCCAGCTTGTCCAGATGCAAAAAGATATCCTGAAGTTGCTCCATAAAGTACGGTATTTCCAATAATTGTATTTTCATTTGATATCAAATTGCTTTCATCTTGAAGTTTAATCACAATCGTTGCACCAGATAGACCTTTAGCTACATAATCATTAGCATCACCTTTTAAAATTAATTTAAGTCCTTTTATTCCAAATGCGCCAAAAGATTGGCCTGCTGACCCTTTAAAATTAAGAGAAAATTTGCTTTCATCTAATTTATTATTTCCATATTTTTTGTATAAATTATAAGAAATTCTTGTTCCAACTGCTCTATCAGTATTCTCAATCTGGTAAACTTTATCCAATGGTAATTTTCTATTTATTAAACTTTCGATTTCAGGCCAGATCTTTTGGTCTAGAGTGTCAGGGACTTCATTTATAATTTGTTTTTCGCAATATCTTTTATTTTTTCCTGGATCAGCTTGTACAAATAATGGGTTTAAATCTAAGTCATCTAAATTTGGTGAACCTTTACTGACCTGTCTTAGCAAGTCTGTTCTGCCTATTACATCATTTAGGTTTTTAAATCCTAGAGATGCTAAAATTTCTCTAACTTCCTGAGCAATAAAAGAAAATAGATTTACTATTTTATCTGGTGTTCCAGTAAATTTCTTTCTTAATTCTTCATCCTGTGTACATACACCTACTGGGCAAGTGTTTGAGTGACACTGTCTTACCATAATACATCCCATTGCTACTAAAGCAGTCGTGGCAACTCCAAATTCCTCTGCTCCCATCATTGCTGCAATAACAACATCTCTGCCAGTTTTAATTCCACCATCAGTTCTAAGAGTAACTGAGTGTCTAAGTTTATTTAAAGTAAGTACTTGATTAGCCTCTGTAAGTCCCATCTCCCATGGAATACCTACATATTTTACACTAGTTTGGGGTGTAGCACCGGTTCCACCTGAATGTCCTGAAATTAAAATTATATCTGCTTTAGCTTTTGCAACTCCTGCAGCTATTGTTCCAATACCTGATGAAGCAACAAGCTTAACACCCACTCTAGCATTTGGATTAATTTGTTTTAGATCATAAATAAGTTGAGCTAAATCTTCGATAGAATAAATATCATGATGAGGGGGTGGTGAAATCAACGTCACACCTGGAGTAGAATGTCTTAATTTGGCAATTTCATCCGTTACTTTAAACCCAGGAAGTTGTCCACCTTCACCTGGCTTTGCACCTTGTGCCATCTTTATTTCAATCTCATTACAATTATTCAGATAATTTATAGTCACACCAAATCTTGCTGAAGCAATTTGTTTAACTCTAGAGTTCGCGCTATCACCGTTATCAAGTATTTTAAATCTTTTTTCATCTTCTCCGCCTTCTCCACTACACGAGGCTCCTTTTATTCTATTCATGCCCATTGCAAGAGTTTCGTGTGCTTCTTTAGATAAAGCTCCATGAGACATACTTCCACTTCCAAACCTTTTCATAATTTGAGTAATGGGCTCTACCTGATCAATATCAATTGATTCTTGAGATTTAAAATCTATTAAATCCCTAAGGCTAATTGGTTTTAAACTATAAATACCTTTGGTATATTTTTTGTAAGCATCGTATGAATTAGCTCCCACAGCAGATTGCAATAGATGAATTAATTTTCCTTGATATTGGTGTGTCTCTCCATTTTTTCTATATCTATATATACCTCCAATAGGTAAAATATTTGACTGAATGTCAAAAGCATCTTTATGAATAGCTCTTATTTTTTTTTCAATTCCTGTTAAGCCTATACCAGAAATTTTTGATACCACTCCAGGAAAATAATCTTTTACAATTGTTCTACTCAATCCAACTGTTTCAAAATTACAACCTCCTCTATAAGAACTTAAAACTGATATTCCCATTTTAGACATTATTTTTAATAGGCCAAAATTTACTGATTTAATATATCTTGAAACGCACTCGTCAAAAGAAAATTTTCCAAAAAGTTTTTTTGAATGTCTTTGATATAAACTATCGAATGCAAGGTAAGGATTTACAGTTGTGGCACCTACACCAATTAATGTTGCAAAAGAATGTGTATCTAATGCATCTCCAGTTTGAACATTAATTGATATATAGCCTCTTAAGCCTAATTTAATTAAATGTGTATTTATTGCTCCAATACATAATAACATTGGCATTGGTAATCTTGTTTCGGATATCAATTTATCTGATAAAATTATTTGTGTTATACCCTCTCTTACAGCTTTTTCAGCATCACTTTTTAAAGTCTCAATAGACTCCTCCAAAGTTTGATTTTCATCAAAAGTGCAATTTAGAACTTTAAAATTTCCACCAAAGTAGGTTAGGAAGTTTTCAAATTGTGAATTTGATAAGATTGGACTATCTAACACATATATGTTTTCCTCAGTAAGATCCGTGAAATCAAGTATATTTCCAAGGTTTCCAAGTCTCGTTTTTAAACTCATTACTTTGTTTTCCCTTAAAGAATCGATGGGAGGATTGGTTACTTGACTAAAATTTTGTCTAAAAAAGTGATAAAGTGGCCTATATTTATCGGATAGTACTGCTAGAGGAGTGTCATCTCCCATTGATCCTGTTGCTTCTTTTGCATCTTCAGCCATAGGGTGAAGAATTAATTCTAAATCTTCCAAACTATAACCAAAACAGTGTTGAATTTTTTTTAAATCAGATCCAGAGAACTCACTTTTCTCATTTTTAACTAAAAATTTCTTATCAAGATCAATTATTTGATTATTAAATTTTTTATATTCTTTAGATAAATAATTTTTTATTTCATTATTTGTAAAAACTTTTCCTTTTTCAATTCTAACTCCTAGAACTTCTCCTGGACCCAGCCTTCCTTTTGAAACAATTTTTTTCTCATTCAAATCAATCATCCCTGTCTCTGAACCTGCAAATAATAGTTTATCCCTTGTAATAGTATATCTTAAGGGTCTTAGTCCATTTCTATCACTTCCCACTATAACCCACTCATTATCTGTAGCGGCTATGGCTGCAGGGCCGTCCCAAGGTTCCATTGTACTATTTAAAAAATTAAATAATTGTTGATGATCCTTTGAGAGAATTTTACTTTTCTTTGACCATGCATCAGGCAATAACATAAGTTTAGCCAAAGGTGCAGAATGCCCAGAAATATTTAGAAGTTCAAAAACATTATCTAAAGAAGCAGAATCAGAATTGCCAGCTGGAATTACAGGCTTTAAATTTTCTATATCTTCAAATAATGGGCTAGACATTTCTTGCTCGTGAATTTTCATCCAATTTATATTTCCTTTAAGAGTGTTTATTTCTCCATTATGAGCTAAGGATCTAAATGGCTGTGCAAGGTCCCAGCTTGGTGCAGTATTAGTTGAAAATCTTTGATGAAATATTGCATATCTTGAAATGAACCTTTGATCTTTTAAATCTAAATAAAAATCAGAGAGCGATTCTGCTAGAAACATGCCTTTATAAATTATAGATTTAGAACTAAATGAACATATATAAAAATTATTTAATTGATTTTTTAGAGCCTCTTTCTCAATCTTTCTTCTAGTTTCATACAATAATCTTTCTAAATTTTTTCCAGTAATAGACTTATCGTTATTTGTAAAAAGAACTTGTGTAATTTCTGGTCTAGTTAGTTCTGCTTTTTCACCTAAAACAGATGGATCAACAGGAACTTGTCGCCATCCATATATATTAAAATTTTTTTTTGTTAGTTCACTTTCTACAATAGTTCGACATTGTTCTTGCCCACTAAAGTCATTTCTTGGTAAAAAAATCATTCCAACACATAAATCTGAGTTGTCATGTTTATGTCCAGTTATTTCAATTTTTTCTTCGAAGAAATCCTTTGCAATTTCTATATGTATTCCAGCTCCATCGCCTGTTTTTCCATCTGCATCTATCGCACCTCTATGCCATACAGCTTTTAAGGCCTGTATTCCATATTCAACTACTTTCCTGGATTTAAGGCCCTCAGTTGATGCTACAAGACCTACCCCACAAGCATCATGCTCCATTTGCTCATTATAAACATGATTTTTCTTTAAAAGTTCACGATTTTTTTTTTGAATATCCATTATGCAACCTTCATTTTTTGTTTTGATTGCAAAAAACTATCAATTGAGATTGCTGCATCTCTTCCATCTTTAATTGCCCATACAACTAAAGATGCACCTCTAACAATATCACCTGCTGCAAAAACCCCAGGAACACTTGTTTCCATAGTATCAAAGTCAGCTTTTATTGTTCCCCACTGAGAAACTTGAAGTTTTGGTTCTTGAAATAAAACTGGCAAATCCTCAGGATCAAACCCTAAAGCTTTAATTACTAAATCAGCATTAATTTCAAATTCTGCGTTCTCTTGAGCTACTGGTCTTCTTCTGCCACTTTCATCTGGCTCTGTTAATTTCATTTTATCAACTAATAAACTATTTACTTTGTTAGTTCCTTTAAATTCCTTTGGATTACTCAACCAAATAAATTCAACTCCTTCTTCTTCTGCATTACCTACCTCCCGTGCAGAGCCAGGCATATTTTCTTTGTCTCTTCTATATAAACATTTGACCGATTTAGCTTTTTGTCTAATAGAGGTTCTGACACAATCCATTGCTGTATCTCCACCTCCTATTACAACTACATCTTTTCCTTCAGCATTAAGTGTTCCATTATCAAACATTTCAACTTTATCACCTAGTCCTTTTCTATTTGAAGCAGTTAAAAATTCCATTGCTGGGAAAATATTACTTAAGTCGTTTCCAGGTAGATTTACTTCTCTAGGTTTATAAACTCCAGTAGATATTAAAATTGCATCGTGTTTATCCCGTAACTCTTCAAGAGTTGAATCTTTTCCAACCTCAAAATTTTGAACAAATTTTATCCCACCTTCTTTTAGAAGTTTAATTCTTCTTTCAACAACATGTTTTTCTAATTTAAAATTTGGAATTCCATATATAAGTAAACCACCAGCTCTGTCATAACGGTCATAAATTGTAACCTGATATCCTTTTTTTCTAAGTTCCTCACCACAGGCTAATCCAGCAGGACCAGCTCCAACTATTCCAATGCTTTGATTACTTTCGTTAATAATATTTATAGGCTTTACCCACCCATTTTCCCATGCCTTTTCAGTGATATATTTTTCAACTGAACCAATAGTAACAGTTCCGTGACCAGACTGTTCAATTACACAATTTCCTTCACACAACCTGTCCTGTGGACATATTCTTCCACATACTTCAGGCATATTATTTGTACTTTGCGACAAATGATAAGCCTCCTCATATCTTCCTTCAGCGGTCAGCTTTAGCCAATCTGGAATATTATTACTTAAAGGACAATGTACTTGGCAAAAAGGAACACCACATTGGGAACAACGACTTGATTGCTCTTTCGCTTTTTCATGAATAAATTCATTATAAATTTCTCCAAAATCCTCTTTTCTCTTAATTTTATCTCTTTTAGGTGGATTTTGTTGACCTATATCAACAAATTTGAGCATTTTATTTGTCATAACATCGAGCTTATAGCCTAGATTCAATTATCAATAAAGTATTACTAGGTAATATATGCTGACATATATTTAAAAAAACACAGTATTTGTTGATTTTTTTGATTTTAACATAGTAGATATGCATTTTTTAAATTGCTTTAATTGGACATTGTTTTGTCTATTTATATAAATCAAAAATGATTTCTAAATATATTGAAGCCACTATTTTAGCGTTTGTTCAAGGATTTTCAGAGTTTATTCCAGTTAGCTCATCAGCACATCTGATTATAATTTCAAAACTATCTAACTTCAGTATTAGCTCACTTCAGCTAGATATTAGTTTGCATCTAGGCTCACTTTTAGCAATAGTTTTTTATTTTAGAAGAGATTTATTAGATCTTCTAAATAACAAGTCACTATTGTTGCTAATTATATTGGGCTCACTACCATTAGTGATATTTGGATTTATAATCTACTCAACAGGTTTGGTGGATCATCTTAGAAATTTAAAAGTAATTGCGTGGACAACATTATTGTTTGGAATTTTACTATTTCTTGCAGATAGAACAGGAGTAAAAAATAATATTGAAAATAATTTAAATATTAAGAATATTTTAATCATAGGTATTTTCCAGATTTTAGCGGTTATTCCAGGAGTAAGTAGATCTGGTATTATAATTACAATTTCTAGATTTTTAAAATTTGATAGAGTTGATTCATCTAAGATTTCTTTCTACTTATCTATACCTGCTTTAGCAGGCGCTAGTGTATTAAGTATGAGAGATGTGGTTAATTCAAATATAGACTTAAATTTCATTTTTATTTATTCAATTATTTTTTCATTTTTAATTTCATATTTCACAATTAAATATTTTTTAATTTATGTGAAAAAATTTAATTTAAATATTTTTGTATATTATAGAACTTTTCTGGCTTTGATTCTATTTGTAATTGCTTATAGCTAACTTTTAGTAATTGGTGAAATTTGAGAAGAGATTACTGCAATCAATATTAGTAAACAACCAATCATATTATTTGTACTTAAAAATTGATTAAGAATAACCCATCCTGCTATAGCAGCAAATACTCCCTCTAATGAATAAATAATTGCTGCAGGAGCTTCTTCTATATTTTTTTGTGCAAACATTTGTAATGTAAAAGCTATACCGCCTGATAGTGCGCCTGCATAGAGAATTGAACTACTTTCCATCACTATTTTTGAAATATTTATTTCTTCAAAAATATAAGAAAAAATTATTGAAAGTAACGCAACAAATAAAGCTTGAAGTGCAGCATAAAACATAGGGATATCAAATTCTTCCATAAACTTACCTGCAAAGATTATATGTAAAGCCCAAAAAACAGAACACAATATAACTAAACCATCGCCTAGCATTATTTCTGAGTTAGAAAAATCACTCAAAAGGTATACACCGAAAACACAAAGACCAATTGCAGGCCATATACTCCAATGAACTTTTTTGGAATAAATGAAGAATAATAAAATCGGAACTATCGGTACGTAAAATACTGTAAAAAAAGCTGCATTTGCAATATTTGTATATTGGAGAGCAGTTTGTTGTAAAAAAGTTCCCAAAAACAGGGATACTCCCATGAAAACTAAATATTTTATAAAAAGTTTTGATTTTGAAAGTATTTCTAGTTTAATTTTCTTCCTCTCAAATAATAAGGCAAGTGGTAATATTGTAAAAAAGCCAACAATAAATCTTGCTGAATTAAAAGTTAATGGACCGATATTATCCATACCAGTGTCTTGAGCGATGAAAGCTGTTCCCCAAATAAAAGTTGTGACTATTGCGCAGACCATTGAAAGGGATTTTGTCATTATATTTAATTAGATAATTTTATTAATTAATTTATTCCGTTTAACTTGCAAGAGCTGTCAAAATCCTCTTTGTTAATATAACATCCAGACATTTTTCTAACTCCATTAAACGATCCTCTACCATGAAGTATTCGCCAATTATTAAATATTAGAAGTTCTCCAGGTTTAAGTATATGTCGCCACTGATAATCTTTATTGTTAGCAATAAGATCAAATTTTTTTATCGCTTCATAAAACTTTAATGTTAAATCTTTTTCAAATCTAAATGGTGCTCGATCATAATTATTAAAACTAACTTGAACTATTTCATTATTTTCATTTAACTTAAATATTGGTCTTTCAGCCTCAAGATAAACACCATCACCGATATAATTTCCCTTAACATTTATTTTTGTCATTAATTCATACATCGGCTGGTTTTCTTTTTTTATTGTCTCTGCTATTTTTAATCCGTCAACCATAATCGATTCACCACCTCTAGCATTATATTCACAACATAGTAATAATTGTAATCCTGGAGCGTCATTACTATATGTTGAATCTGTATGAGGTCTTAGTTCATCTTGAGTGTATGCGCTATCAGCTTTATTTTCATCTGACTCAAAACTCCATAGTCCTCCAAATATAGAGTTTCTTACGTAACCAATTCTATTTGCAATTGTTTCAACAGACCTTAAATTGGGTTCACAGTTTTTAATTACTGAAAATCCATAGTCATGAATATTTTTCAAAAAATTTCTAAATCCTTCATTTGATAAAATTGAATTATAATCTAAAAAAATTTCTTCTTTTATTTCATTAGCTTTCCAGATTTTTAAATTGGATTTTACTTCTTTTTTCTTTTTTATTTTATTATTAGTTAGAAATTCAGATGAATATTTAACTGGTTTTTCTAAATCAGGCCATGAGACACACAAATATTTTCCATTTTCAATTATTTCTGCCTTTTTAACTTTTAAATTTATATCTAATGCTGCTGTATATGTTTTCCTTTGGCTAGACCTTTTATCCCAATTTTGCTCATCTTTTGCATGATCTCTTAGCCAAATATTAGGAAAAATTTCAGAATTTTCTCCATTAAAGTGGACGTGCACATCATCTGCTAGTATTTCAATTTTAGTAATCATTTACTCAAGTTATATGCAAAATTAGACCCAAGATTATCTTTTAATTCGTTATTAAACTTCGCAGCCTCAGCACCATCTATAATTCTGTGATCATATGAGAGAGATAGTGGAAGCATGGTTCTCGGAACGAATTTACCATCAATAAATACCTGTTTTTTATAACTTCTACCAACGCCAAGTATAGCAACTTCTGGAAAGTTAATTATTGGTGTAAAAAACGAACCACCTATTCCACCTAAGCTTGTGATAGTCATTGATCCTCCAAAGAACTCTTTTTTATCAATTTTTAAATTTCTACAATCATTACTTACTTTTTTTAATTCCTCACTTAACTGATTGATATCTTTTTGATTAGCATCTCTAATTTTAGGAACCATAAGTCCATGTTGAGTATCAACTGCGATACCAACATGAAAATACTTTTTAAAAGTAATCTTTCCATTTTCAATATCATCAATTGATGAATTAAATGATGGAAATTTTTTTAGTGAAAGTACCAATGCTTTCATAATAAATGCAAGAGGAGTAATTTTTATTCTTTCTCCTGTATAATTATCTTTTATTGAGCTTCTAAATTCTTCCATTTCTGTAATATCAGCCTCATCATGGTTAGTCACATGTGGAATGTTTGTCCACGAATTTACAAGATGTGGAGCTGCTATTTTTTTTACTCTAGGAATATCTTTAATTTCAACTTCCCCAAAATCTGAGTGTTGATATTCGTTTTTAATAATTTTTTCTTCTTGTCTTTGACTATTATTCTGAGGATGATTGATTCTAGATGAGACAAAGTCTTTTAAATCTTTTTCAACAACCCTACCTGATCTCTCTGTTCCCTTGACATTATTTATATCTACTCCAAGTTCTCTTGCAAATTTTCTAACTTTTGGACTTGCTGATATTTTATTTGATTGATCAGACATTTACATTTTTGTTGGCATGGGTTTGTTTTTATCAATTTTATACTTTTTGAATGCATCTTCAGCATACTTTGATGCAACAAGCTGTTCATTGGCTAAGACGCTAAGGCTATAAGCAACAATGTGTTCTTTATCAACTTCAAAAAAATTTCTTAAGTTTTTTCTTGTATCACTTCTTCCATATCCATCCGTACCTAATGAATAAAAGCTCTTTTTTGTAAAAGGTCTTATTTGATCAGCATTTATTCTCATATAGTCAGTGGCTGTAAGGATAGGACCTTGTTGTTTTCCTAAACATTCCTCTACATATGATTTTTTATTTGTTTCTGTAGGATTTAGAAGGTTAAATCTTTCAACTTCCATTCCATTTTTTCTTAACTCATTAAAACTAGTAACACTCCAAACTTCACTATCGACCTGATATTCTTTTTTAAGAATTTCTGATGCTGCCATCATTTCTCTTAGTATTGTTCCAGAGCCTAATAATTGAATTTTTGCTTCTTTAGAACCTGATGTTTCTTTAATTTTATACATTCCCTTAAGAATTCCATCCTCGCAATCATTTGGCATTGCAGGGTGAGAGTAATTTTCGTTCATTGTTGTAATATAATAAAAAATATTTTCATTTTTTTCATGCATCCTTCTTAAACCTTCTCTAAAAATCACAGCTAATTCATAATGGAATGTCGGATCATAAGAAATGCAGTTTGGAATTGTTGATGCTAACAAATGACTATGACCATCTTGGTGTTGAAGACCTTCTCCTGCAAGTGTTGTTCTTCCTGCAGTCGCACCAATTAAAAACCCTCTCGATTGACTATCTCCTGCAGCCCAAGCAAAATCTCCAATTCTTTGAAAGCCAAACATAGAATAGAAAAGATAAATTGGTATCATTTCAATATCATGATTTGTATATGATGTTCCTGCTGCTATCCAAGAAGACATTGAACCAGCTTCAGTAATTCCTTCTTCTAATACCTGACCACTTTTCTCTTCTCTATAAGATGAAAGTTGTGCTGAGTCCTCTGGCTCATATTTTTGACCTTCATGAGCATAAATACCTATTTTTTGAAAGAAACCCTCCATTCCAAATGTTCTAGCTTCATCGGGAATAATTGGAACTAATTTTGGTGCAACATTTTTATCTCTCAAAAGATTAGTTAACATTCTTACTAATGCCATTGTTGTAGACATTTCTTTTTCGCCAGTAGACTTTTTCATAAAATCAAAAATATCTTTAACTGGGGCTTTAATCGGTTTTGAATATGATGTTCTCTCTGGTATAAATCCACCAAGTTCTAGTCTTCTTTTTTTTAAGTATTTAATTTCTTCAGAGTTTTCGTCTGGTTTGAAATATTCAATATTTTTAACTTGAGAATCTGTTAAAGGAACATCAAACCTATCCCTGTAATACATTAAATCATCAACATCCAATTTCTTTTGTTGGTGAGTAGTGTTTACACTTTCACCACTTTTACCCATACCATAACCTTTTATAGTTTTAGCTATTATGACTGTGGGGCTTCCTTTGTGATTGACCGCTTTATCATATGCAGCATAAACTTTATGAGGATCGTGGCCTCCTCTATTAAGCCGCCAAATATCAGTATCTGACATTGATGAGACTAATTCTGATGTTTCAGGATATTTGCCAAAAAACTTTTCTCTCACATAAAGCCCATTTCTTGCTTTAAACGCTTGATATTCACCATCTACGGTCTCATTCATAATTTTTACTAAATGTCCCGTCTTATCATTTGCTAAAAGTGGGTCCCAATAAGATCCCCAAATAACTTTTAAAACGTTCCAGCCACCACCTCGAAAAATGCCCTCTAATTCTTGAATTATTTTTCCATTTCCTCTTACTGGACCGTCTAATCTTTGTAAGTTACAGTTTACAACAAATATTAAATTATCTAAATTTTCACGCGCCGCTAAACCAATTGCCCCAAGTGACTCGGGCTCATCCATTTCTCCATCTCCAAGAAAAGCCCAAACTTTTCTTCCCTCATCTTTAATTAATCCTCTATTGATTAGGTATTTCATAAATCTTGCTTGATATATTGCTAACATTGGACCAATACCCATTGAAACTGTTGGAAACTGCCAAAAGTTTGGCATTAGCCAAGGATGAGGATAAGATGAAAGTCCACCAGTTTGTACTTCTTGTCTAAATCTATCTAACTGTTTTTCATTTAATCTTCCCTCAAGAAAAGCTCTTGCATACATTCCTGGTGCACTATGACCTTGAAAATATACTAGATCACCTCCGAATTTATTATTCTTTGCTCGCCAAAAATGATTCATCCCAACATCGTACAAGGTTGCAGCTGATGCAAATGTTCCTATGTGACCGCCAAGTTCAGGATGTTTTTTATTTGCTCTTACTACCATCGCAGCAGCATTCCATCTAATTAAAGATCTTAACTTACGTTCTATGTTTTGATCTCCAGGTGATCTTTTTTCCTCTTCAGGAGGTATAGTATTTACGTAAGGCGTAGTTTGAGTATGAGGAATTTTTGATCCAGCTTTATAAGATTGATCAATTAATTGTTTAATTAAAAAATGAGCTCTTTCAGACCCATCATTTTGCAGAACTGCACTTAATGAATCTAACCACTCTTTAGTTTCAATTGGATCAATATCATCGTTACTACTGACCATTTTAACTTCATTAACTAATCTTGTTTGCTTGATTTGCGTTGGCTCTATAACTTTTGTTTCAACTTTTATATCAGGTTTTGTAGCAGTTTCTGCTTCCTCTATTAATTTCTCGGTTGAAGGCGGAATTTTTTCATCTAAAGTTTTGCTAATTTTCTCGCTTTCATCTTTATTTTCTGAAGATAGAGTTAGTATCAAATCACCTTTTGAAACTTTATCACCAATTTTTACATTTATATTTTCAATTGTGCCTTCATAATTGGATGGTACCTCAACACTTGATTTATCACTTTCTAAAGTGACAACAGGGTCATTTTTGTTGATTTTGTCACCTTTTTTTACAAGTACTTCGATAATTTCAACGTTTTCAAAGTCTCCTATATCAGGAACTAATAAATCTAGATTCATTTTTGTAATATATATATATCAATATTTGCTAAAAAAATAATTTACATTATTAATTATGTATAAAAACTGTACAAATTGCGCCTGTAGCTCAATTGGATAGAGCGCTTGGCTACGGACCAGGAGGTTCTGGGTTCAACTCCTAGCAGGCGCACCAAAATGAAAGGATAAATGAAAATATCACTTGAAAAATCTGTAATATATTTCTTTTGTTTAGTTTTATTATTTATACTAATTATGACAATAATCCTTTAATGAAAAAAAAATTTGAACAATTAAGCAATAAGCCAAGTTACATGAAACATAATGGTGGTTTATTATTTAGAACCATTAATAAGAAAAAATTCGAGTTTAAAACTAAGATTAAAAAAACACATTTAAACAAAGCTGGGATAACACATGGTGGTTATATTTGTACAATAATTGATGCTGGTGCAGGTACTGCATGTCATAGAGCAAGTGGCAATAAACCATGTGTAACTATTTCATTGGATGTAAAATTTATAGCTCCTTCAAACCTTGAAGATGAACTATTGGGCACAGTAGAAATTCAAAAAGTTACAAAATCAATGGTATTTATGAATTGTAAACTCAAGTGTAAAAATAAATTAACTGCAAGTGCTGTAGGGATTTGGAAAATTTTAAGAAGACCTCTTCCAAATGCTGGACTAGGCGGATAAGTTTTATTTTCTAAATTGAAGAACAAATATTGGTAACACTAAAACTAAACCAATAATTGATGAACTTAAACCAGGAGCAATAAATAATAATGAAATAATTGCCAAATACCATCTTTGAAAAGTAGAAACTCTTTTAAATAGATAGCCTGTAAATCCAATTCCAATCAAACCAATTCCAATCATTGCAGAAATTAAAGTTACAAAAAAATCATAAAAATTGAATCCTTGAGCAACCAGTAATAGTGATGGTGAATATACAAATACAAAAGGCACAAGAGCTTTTGCAATTCCTAATCTAAATGCAGTATTACCTGTGGTAAATGGATTTGATCCAGCAATTCCAGCAGCAGCATATGCTGCGAGGGCAACAGGCGGTGTAATGTCAGCTAAGACACCATAGTAAAATACAAAAAAGTGAGAAACTATGGGCTCAATTTGTAATTGAGTAAGAGCAGGCGCAGCAACAGCAACTAATATTATATATGTTGCAGTAGTTGGCACTCCTGTACCCATAAATATGCATGATATTGCAATTAATATTAGTGAGAAAAATAATGTTAGATCGGCTAAAGAAAAATAATTAAAAGGTAAAAAGTTTAAGAAGAAACCTCCAATATCACCAGCTGTTTGGATTACTACATAACCTAATCTAAAACCAACACCTGTTAGTGTAACTACACCAACTATAATCCCTATTGATGTTGCAGCGGCCCCAACTGCTAAAGTATTCTTTGCACCTCTTGCAAGACACTCAAATAAATCGTTAAAAGTAAGTCTATTTTTTTTTCTAATAAACCCAATAACGATGCATGCAATTATTCCATTTACTGCAGCATAATCTGGAGTCCGACCAACTAAAATTAAATATACCAAGATAAACAATGGGACTATTGCAAGCCAATTGTCTTGTATAATTTTTATAAATTTAGGAACCTCACTTTCGTTTAAGCCTCTAAGTCCTAATTTTTTTGCCTCTAAATGAACCATTACAAAAATTCCAAAATAGTGAAGTAGTGCTGGAATTAATGCTGCTGCTAAAATATCTCTTAAAGGTAATTCTAAATATTCCACCATAATAAATGCAGCAGCCCCTAAAATAGGTGGAGTTATTTGTCCACCAGTGGACGCTGTAGCTTCTACAGCACCAGAAAAATGTGGAGGATATCCAACTTTTTTCATTGCAGGTATTGTTAAAGATCCAGTTGTTACTGTATTTGCAATTGAGGAACCAGATATGGTTCCTAAAAATGCTGAAGAAAAAATTGCGACTTTCGCTGGTCCACCTGAATATCTTCCAGCTATTACCATTGCCAAATCAATAAATAATTGTCCTAGTCCTATTCGTGTTGCAAGTACACCAAATAAAATAAATAAAAAAACATATTGAGCCATAACACCAACAGCGATTCCATAAATTCCTTGGTTAGTTATATAAATATGATTTACAAACCCTGCCCAACTACTACCACCGTGTTTTAAAGCTCCAGGGAAAATAGGACCATAAAGTGCAAAAATCATAAATATTACACATATTAATGGAAGTGTGTATCCAATAGATCTTCTTGCAGCTTCAAGGGTCAAAATTATAAGTATTGATCCCATAATAACTTCAGTACTTGATGGATTTCCTACTCTGCTAGCTAATATTTCAGGAGGCAATAAAGGTAGATAAAGTGCCGTTATTACAACTAGAATTGAAAAAATAATATCTATTATTGGAACTTTTCCTTTTGATTTCTCATCAGGAAAACTTTTCCAATTATAAAATAGGAATACTAGACCAACTACAAAAGAAATGTGTATACCTCTATGAAGTATATCTCTAATTGTTCCAAATCCTGAAGCATAAAAATGGTAAATTGACATTGTAACTAATGCAATAAATGTCAATAATTTCAGAAAATTTTTTAATTTTCTTTCATTACTTTTTATTTCAAACTTTTCTTCAAGTTTTGAAACTTCCTCAGGAGAAATATTAAATTGAGACATAATAATGCCCTAGGTCTAATGACCTAGGGCACAATTTATTTTAGAATACTTATAAATTTAATTTATAAGTCCTGCTTCTTTATAGAACTTTTCTGCGCCAGGATGTAATGGTACTCCTACTCCAGAAAGAGCTGTATCAGGCGTTATTGTTTTACCTTTAGCATGACCAACATCCATTAGCTTTCTAGATTCTTTATTCCATAAAGCTTTAGTGATTTGATAGATTAGCTCATTATCTTCTTTGGCAGACGTAAACCATTGGGCGCCTACTGCTACAGTATTTACTTCATCAACTCCTTCATAAGTTCCTGAAGGAATTGGGCTTTGTGAAAAAAATCCATATTTTGAAGTTAATGCTTTAGCTCCTGCACCATCTATAGGAACTAATTTTACATCAACTGCAGATGCTAATTCAACAATAGCTCCTGTTGGAAAACCTGCTACAACAAAAATTGCATCAACTTTACCGTTTCTTAGTGCATCTGTAGCTGCTTTACCTTTTAAAGCTTCAGCTTTTACATCACTAGTGCTTAAACCATTTGACTCTAAAATTAATTTAGCATCAACATACGTACCAGATCCAGGCTCATCGAGTGAAACTCTTTTACCCTTTAAATCTTTAACAGAATTAATATTGCTTTTTTTAAGCGCAACTAAATGAATGTGTTCTTGAAAAAGTGCTGCGATAGTTCTTAAATCTTTTGCTGGTTCTTTTCCTTCCATAGTTCCAGTACCAGTATAAGCCCAATAAGCAACATCAGACTGTGCAAATCCTGAATTTCTCAAACCTGAAATAATAGCATTTACATTGTCTACTGATCCTCTTGATGAAACAGCAGATGCAATTAAGTTAGGAACTCCACAACTTCCGCCTTTACCGCATTCTCTTGACCCTGGCGGTTTAGAAATTGCATTAGCAATCATTCCACCAACTGGATAATAAGTGTAAGCTGTTCCTCCTGTACCAATTGTAAAAAATTTTAGTTCTTGAGCAAACGATTTACCTGACAAACCAAGTGTCAGAAGTAATATCATTAGAGAACTTTTGAATAAGTTTTTAATCATTTTTACTCCATTCTATTAATTATTATGACTATTTAATATTAATCAATTATTATTGTCTATATAAATTTAGGAGTATTTATGGTGTCTTAAGTTCATCCAAATTTTTAAATTCATTTAAAATATTAGGATTTATAAGAGCTTGAATATTTTTTATTTTATTTCCTTCAATAGTATTTCTGACAGCAATCTCAACTATTTTTCCATTTTTTGTTCTTGGTATGTCTGAGACCTCAATTATTTTTTTGGGTACATGCCGTGGGGATGCATCAAAACGTATAGCTTTTTTTATGTTTAAAGATAAATCTTCATTTAATGACTTAGGCTTCTTAAGAACAACAAATAATATAATTCTTACATCATTATCCCATTTCTGACCTATAACGATTGACTCTTTAACTTCTTTAAATTTTTCGACTACAGAATATATCTCAGCGGTACCTAATCTTGCTCCACCTGGATTTAGTGTAGCATCTGATCTTCCATAAATTACATAACCTCCATTAGATTTTCTTTCAGCAAAATCTCCATGATGCCAAACATTCTTATATTTTTTGAAATATGCACTCTTATATTTTTCATTATTCTTATCATTCCAAAATAATTTTGGCATTGAGGGAAAGGGCGATTTACAGACTAATTCTCCTTTTTGATTTATTAAAGACTTTCCTCTTTCAGAAAAAACATCTGTATTCATTCCTAATCCATTATTTTGAATCTGCCCCCTGTAAACTGGAGAATATATATTTCCTAATACAAAGCACGATACTAAGTCTGTTCCACCTGCAATAGAAGCCAAATGAACATTTTTTTTTATATTTTTATAAACATAATCAAAGCCCTCAGAGGATAATGGCGATCCAGTAGAACAAATAGTTTTAAGAGACTTTAGTTTAAATTTTTTTTTAATATTAACGTTAAGCTTTTTTAATTGGTCAATATACTTAGCACTTATTCCAAACAAGGAGATTTTTTCTTTCTGAGCAATTTGAAAAAGTAGATCACTTCTTTTATGCATTGGAAAGCCATCAAATAGAACAATAGAAGCTTTTGATGCTAAAAAAGTCATTAACCAATTCCACATCATCCATCCACAGGTAGTAAAATAGAAAACATTATCTCCTGGCTTAACATTGCAGTGAAGTTTGTGCTCTTTTAAATGTTGTAACAAAACACCACCAGCTCTATGACATATGCATTTTGGTTTTCCTGTTGTTCCGCTTGAATATAAAATAGCTAGCTCTTTATCAAAATCAAATTTTTTAAATATAATTTTGCTTTTTACTTTTAGTTTTAATTTATTGAAATAAAAGATCTTTATCCCTTTGATTTTTTTTTGTTTTAAATTTTTTTTACCTGGATAATTGGTAATTAAAACACTTTTAATAGATTTAATTTTTTTAAGAATATCTGGTAATCTTTCTAGAACATTTATTTCTTTACCATTATAATAATACCTATCAGTGATGATTAATAATTTTGGCTTAATTTGAGAAAATCTTTCTATAACTCCTTGTATACCAAAATCTGGGGAGCAAGAAGACCAAATAGCACCTATAGAACTAGTTGCAATAAAACTTTCAACAGTTTCGATTTGGTTTGCTGTATACGCTGCAATTCTATCTTTATCTTTAATTTTATTATCTTTAAAAAATTTAACCAATTTTAAAGCATTATTATTTAATTCCTTCCAGGATTTTTCCTCTCTATATCCATTTTCACTAATAAAAGTTACTGCTTTCGTAGTATCACTTTTTGACAATAAGTTTTCTGCATAATTTAATTTTGATTTAACTAAAAATTTACTCTTAATAATTTCTTTAGGAAAATGAAATTTATTATTTTTAATACCTTTGATATTTGAAAATTCCCAAATTGAAGTCCAAAAAAGTTTTGGGTTTTTGATTGTCCAATTTAACAATTTTTTATAATTTTTTTCAGGTTTATAATTAAATTTATTTGCTAAGAAATTTTCGAAAGCAAATAAATTGGATTTTAATTTTGTCTTAGAATTAGCTTCCCATAGTTTCTGAGGCATAAAAAAATATATTTAATTTTTTGAAATTATGATAACCTTAAAGCATTAAATAATAAAAATGAGAACTTTTTCCTCAATGATTCGGACTAGTTTTAGCCTATTTTTGTTCTTTAGAGGTAACAATATATAGTATTGGTAAAAAAAATCACACCAAAGCTAGAAATGACAAAAAATAAAATCACAGCAGTTCTTGGACCCACAAATACAGGAAAAACCTTCTTGGCAATAGAGACTATGCTATCTTTTGATTCGGGGATGATTGGTTTCCCATTAAGACTTTTGGCAAGAGAAGTTTATGACAAAATTATAAAAAAAGTAGATCCATCAAAAGTTGCTTTGATTACAGGTGAAGAAAAAATTATACCGATAAACGCAAAATATTTTCTTTGCACTGTTGAGTCTATGCCATTAGATAAAAATTTAGAATTTGTAGGTATTGATGAAATACAAATGTGTAATGACCATGAGAGAGGTCATATTTTTACAGATAGATTGTTAAATATGAGAGGTGATAAACTCACTATGCTCATGGGTTCAATTGCAATTAAAAAAATTATTCAAAAACTTGATGAAGATATTGAATTTAAAAATAGAGAAAGGCTCTCTAAATTATCTTTTGGTGGTCACAAAAAAATTTCAAGAATAGAGAGAAAAAGTGCTGTAATTGCCTTTTCTACTGAAGAAGTATACGCTATTGCAGAATTAATAAGACGTCAAAAAGGTGGGGCTGCTATTGTTATGGGCTCACTTAGCCCCAAAACAAGAAACTCACAAGTAAGTTTATATCAATCTGGAGATGTAGATTATCTAGTTGCAACTGATGCAATTGGAATGGGAATAAATATGGATATAGATAATGTTTATTTTTCAAATTTGAAAAAATTCGATGGTAAAAAACTTAGAAATTTAAATATTTCAGAAATTGGACAAATTGCAGGAAGAGCAGGAAGATATTTAAACGATGGTATATTTGGTACAACAGGTGAATGTAAAGAAATAGGACCTGAAGAAATTGAGGCATTAGAAACACACAATTTTACAGATATCCAATCGATCTTTTGGAGAAATTCAAAATTAAACTTTGCTAATAAAGTTGTTTTATTAAAATCTTTAGAAGAGAGACCTCAGGAAGACTGGCTTAGAAGAATAAATGAATGCCAAGATGAAAAAGTATTAAAATATTTTCTGAAAGAGGCTCCAAATATAAAAATTGAGGATAATACTCAAATTTTGCAAATACTCTGGGAATGTTGTCAAATACCTGATTTTGTAAAGAAAACTTACGGTCATCATTTTGATGTTGTAAGTAAAATTTTTAATTTTTTAACAAATGGAAATAAAAAAGTTCCTAACCACTATATGAAGGAACAGCTATCATTACTTGATAAATTAGACGGAAATGTCGACTCTTTATCAAACAGAATTGCTAACGTTAGAACATGGGCTTATGTATCAAATAAATCTAATTGGGTTGAAAATCAGGACTATTGGATAGAAAGAGCTAAAAACCTTGAGGATAAACTCTCAGATAGACTTCACGAGGAATTAACAAAAACTTTTATTGATAAAAGAGCAAGTGTTTTAGCTAGAGGTTTAAAACAAGATATATTGTTTGAAACAAAGATTGTTAATAATGAAGAAGTAATGATTAATGAACAGTATATAGGTCGTTTAAAAGGTCTAAGATTAGAATTAGACCTAAAGGTTGATACATTAGATGCTGACGTAAAATCTTTAAAAAAAGCTGCAAGACAAAACGTTGTTCCCGAAATTATAAAAAGAATAACACAAATTATTGATACTGGCTTAATTGAACTAAAAGATGATTTTAAAATTTATTGGAACAGTAACCAAATAGCAAGATTAATTCCAGGTTCAGACTATTTAAATCCACAAATTCAATTAACTATTGATGAAATGATTGAGAATAGTGAAAAAATAAGACTTAATGATTATTTGCAAAACTGGATAAATAATAAAGTTGAAACAGAGTTAAAAAGTCTAATAGATTTAAAAAATGTTAAAGATAATAATTCAGAATTAAGAGCTTTGGCATATCATCTTTATGAAAATAATGGAGTTGTTAAAAGAGATGGAGTATTAAATTATTTAAATAAACTTAGCCAAGATGAAAGAAAAAAACTAAGAAATTTAGGTGTAAAATTTGGACGGTATCATATTTTTTTATTTAAATTATTTAAACCAAGTTCTGTGTCATTAAGAATTTTACTATGGAAAAACTTTAATGAGAAAAATTTTGATTTCTCACCACCAACTTTTGGATTGAACTTTTTAGAAGAAAAGAAAATATTAAATAAAAATCTTATGCTTTTATGTGGTTTTGAAAAATTTGAAAATTTGTATGTTAGAATAGATATTTTAGAAAGGTTATTTTTGATGATTTTAAACACTAAATCAGAAGATAAAATTAAAGAGATCAAATTAATTCCTGAAATGCTGAATTTGTTAGGTTGTAATAAAGAAAATTTTGTGAAATTAATAAAAAAAATGAATTACAAAACTTATGAGAAAGATAAAAACCTTCACTTTAAATATATTCCATCTAGAAATATAATTAAAAAAGAAACAAAGAAGAATACTAATGATAATCCGTTTAATGTGCTTTCACAACTTAACTTAAAATAATGTTTAATATTTTTAAAAAAGAAGAAACAGAAAAAGAAAATACTCATCCATCAATAATAGCAGTAGCTTGTTTGCTAATTCATTCAGCAAGAATTGATGAGAATTATACAGATAAAGAAAAAAAAATTATTAAAGATGCAATTATTGAAATGGGAGCTGAAACAGAAAATATTGATAAAGTAATACAAGATGCTGAAGAAAAGGAAAAAGACTCAAATCAAATTCTCGATTTTACAAAAGAAATTAAAAATATTTATGAAGATGACAAAAAAATCATTATAGAGGCATTGTGGGATATTATATATTCAGATGAAGATGCCGATATGTATGAAACGAACCTAATGAGAAGATTATCTGGATTACTTTATCTAGATCCAAAAGTTGTAGGTGACATTAAAGAGAAAGTTCGCAAAAAAAAAACATGACATATTTAGTAAATGATAAATGCATCAAATGTAAATTGATGGATTGTGTTGAAGTTTGTCCAGTCGATTGTTTTTATGAGGGAAAAAATATGCTTGTAATTAAACCCGATGAGTGTATAGATTGTGGCGTTTGCGAGCCAGAATGTCCAGTAGACGCCATAATATCTGATAATGACGACAATGGTGGAAAATGGATGGAAGTAAATAAGAAATATTCGGACTTGTGGCCAAACATAAGTGAAAAGAAAGATCCTCCAACGGATCATGAACAATTTAAAGATGTAAAAGATAAGTATGAAAAATATTTTAAAGAAAATCTTGAATAATAAGAAAACTAAAAAAGTAGTTAAGAAAAAAGTTAAACCAGTTAAAAAAGTTGTTAAGCAAAAAAAAGTTTCTAAAATAACGAAAGTTAAAAAAGTAACTAAAGTAATAAAAAAAAAAGTAATTAAAGACTTAAAAAAAAAAGATAAAGTTGAAGTAAAAACTGATCCATTAAGAATACCTAAAAATAACGAGCAAAAACCTGAAATTAAAAAAGTTAAAAAGCAAGAGACAGAAAAAAGAATATTTAAAGTTAAAGATTATGTCGTTTATCCTAAACATGGAGTGGGGCAAATTACAGAAACTAAAAAAATAAATATAGGTGGAATTGATGTTGAAACATATATTTTAAAATTTGAAAAAGATAAGGCAAATGGAATGGTTCCTGTAAATAAACAATCTCACTTAAGACCTTTGGCAACAATAAATCAGATTAACAAATGTGTAAGTATCTTAAAAAGCAAGCCAAAAATAAAGAGGTCCATGTGGAGTAGAAGAGCTCAAGAGTATGAGGCTAAAATATCATCAGGAAAGATTTATGATTTGGCAGAAGTAGTAAGAGACCTTAACAAAGGTGATGATATTATGATTGATCAATCTTACAGTGAAAGACAATTATTTGAAAAAGCTTATGACAGACTATTAACTGAATTCCAGATAGTAATGGGATCAAGTTTAGAAGATGCTCAGAAAAAGCTTGATAAAGCTTTAAAGAGAAACTTAGAAAAACAAATCCAAAAAATTGAAGAAAAACCAGTTGCTGAAGAGCCAGTAAATCAAGAACTAACAGAGTAAAAAAAAACGCTTCCCACGCAAGCGCCATGAGAAGCGTTATCAGTTAAAAAGAATACTAAACTATCTTCTTTTTTTCTTCTTAGCTTTTTTCTTAGCTTTTTTCTTAGTTTTCTTTTTAGCAGCTTTCTTTTTTCTTTTAGCCATCTTTAGCTCCCTTTTTTTATAAACGAATCTTTGTGATTCGTTAATATCTAATTTTTATTTTTTTTGATTAGTTATGTCAAACATATAATTTTTTGTAATAATTTAAAAAAATTATTTTTTTTATTTTTTTTAATAAATTAAAAAAAAAGTTAAATAAATCGCTATTAATAAAGTGTTTTTTTAAAATATTCTAATAAAGTTTTTCAAATTCAATTTTAAATTTTTGAATAATTTTATATCTTTTAAGTTTTAAAGTTGGAGTTAACATTCCATTCTCAATTGTAAATTTTTCATTAATTACAAAAAATTTTTTTATATTTTCTATTTTAGAAAGATTTTTATTAATATTTTCTATTTCTTTTTGGATTTGATCATTACCAACATTATTATTGTCTTCTGATAGAACTAATAGAGCAACCAAATAAGGCTTGTTATCTCCATAAACAATAGATTGATCAATAAATTTCGAATTTGACAATTCATTTTCTATTTTAACTGGAGATATATTGTCTCCACCAGGCGTAATCAAAATATCTTTTTTTCTATCAGTAATTTTTAAATATCCATTTTCAAATATTCCAATATCCCCAGTATGCAACCAACCATCTTTTAAAACTTTGTTAGTTTCTTCCTCATTATTCCAATAACCCAACATTACATTTTCACCTTTAACTAAAATTTCTCCATCTGAGGCTATTTTTACTTCATTACCTTTAAACGGTGGTCCTACAGTCTCAACTCTAATATCATCAATAGGGTTACAACTTACAACTGGAGATGTCTCGGTTAAACCATAACCTTGCAAAGTAGGAAGACCGATAGCATTTAAAAAAATACCAACCTCCTTATCAAGCGCTCCACCACCTGACACAAAGGTTTTAAGTTCGCCTCCAAATTGAGCTTTGATTTTTTTTCTCACAATTTTTTCTAAAATATTATCAATTAATTTTTGTAAAATTGTTAAAGGTTGTTTGTTTATTTTTTTAGTTCCTAGTTCTAACATTTTTAATATTAAACTTTTCTTTAAACCTGTTGCTTTATTAAAACTTGCGTTAATCTTTTGAAATAAATTTTGGTAAAACCTGGGAACTGCTGTCATTAGTTGAGGTTTACACTCATTCATGTTTTTAATTAATTTTTCAATACTTTCTGCATAAAATATTTTGGCTCCAACACTTATTTGAACAAATTGAACGGTGTGCTCATAAGAATGTGAAAGAGGTAACCAGGTTAAAAATCTAGTCTGATCTGTAAGCAAAGGTTTTAATATATCGTTTGCACCATCACAATTATTTAAAATACCACCATGACTTAAGATTACACCTTTTGGGTTGCCTTGTGTTCCTGAAGTATAAATAATACAAGCTGGATCATTTCTTTTAATCGATAACTCTGGAACATTTAAATCCTGATAATCTAAATTAGAAAATAATTTATTAACATTAATATAAGTGTCCTTATCAGTATCTAACTCTTCAAAAGAAAATATTTTAACAATAAAATTCTTTTTTTTTATAATTTCTTTTACTTTATTAAATTGTTCTTGATTAGAAACAAAGATTAATTTTGGATTACAGTTATCAATTATATATTCATAATCTTTCTCAGCATAAGTTGTATAAGCAGGAACAGTAATGGCTTCAGATAGCATTACTGAAAGATCAGTTATAAACCACTCAGGTCTATTTTCAGATATTAACAAACATCTATCACCTTTATTTGTATATTTTTTTATTTCTGATGAAAGTTTTTTAATTGAATGGAATGTTTTTTCCCATGTAAAGTAATTATTTTTATTTTTTAAAGATGTCAAAAGAATATTTTCTTTTTTATGTTTTTTATAATTAATAAAAAATAAATCGACTAAGTTATTAATATTTTCTGTACTCATCATTTTTTTGGTGGGCAAAGAGAGAATCGAACTCTCACAGTATTGCTACTATTGGATTTTGAGTCCAACGCGTCTACCAGTTCCGCCATTCGCCCAAAGCTTTGCATATTTTATCTAATAGTATTAAATCATTTATTATATTAAAAGAAAATATGTTTAAAGAGCTTTACAATAAAACTATTAAACTAGCAGGTCATAAAAAATCTAAATCTATTTTGGGATTTATATCTTTTATCGAAAGTTTTATATTCCCAATACCTCCAGATGTTTTGATAATTCCTATGACAATAGCTCGAAAACATGAGTGGATTAGAATTGCATTAATTGCGACTATAGGATCTGTTTTGGGCGCTTGCCTTGGGTATTTTATAGGATACGTCTTCTTTAATGAAATCGGGCTCAGAATTTTTGAGATTTATGGTGTAGACGATGCATCATTTTTAAAAGATAAAGTATCTTCAGAAGGTGGTGTTATAGCCTGGATAACTCTTTTAGCAATTGCAGGTTTTTCACCAGTGCCTTTTAAGTTACTTACTATCACAAGTGGTTTTATAAACTTTAATATTTTGTATTTTATTATCATTTCCCTTTTAACAAGAGGTTCACGTTTTTTTTTAATAGCATTTTTAATTGGAAACTTTGGACCTACAATGAAAAAAATTATTGAAAAAAAACTACTAAAATATTCTATTTTTTTGTCAATTATTTTAATTATTTTTGTATATTTTATTTATAAATTTTTAAATAATTTTATTAATTAAATATGATCCTATTTCCAAGTAGAAAAAAATTTTATTTAATTATTTTATCTATCTCATTAATTTCAATAATTTCAGCTTTATACATTGAGTATATATTGCAATATCAACCATGTAAGTTATGTATTTATCAAAGGTTACCTTACCTAGCTGCAATATTTGTAAGCTTTATCGGGTATAATTATTCGAATAATGATCAAATATTAATAGTTACAATTATGATATTTGCTTTGAGCGCTTTACTATCTGGGTATCATTTTGGAATTGAGAATAGTATATTTGATGAGCTATCAGCCTGTACAAATGGATCATCAGATATTTTAAATAAATCGAAATTACTAGAGTCTCTTAACAAAAGTATGCCCGTTAACTGTAAAGATGCTACTTTTAATATTCTTGGAATTTCACTAGCGGCAATTAATACAATTTTATCAATTTTAATTATAATTTTTTCTATTAGAACATTGGTCTATGAAAAAAACTAATAAAAAAAAATTAGAAGAATTTATAAGAGTAGATCACGCTGGAGAAAGAGGTGCCATTAAAATTTATGAAGGTCAACTGCTTGCTTTAAATACCTTGATAAAAAATGATGATTTAAAAGAAAAAATCAGTGAAATGAAAAAGCATGAGGAGGAACATTCAAATTTTTTTGAAGATGAAATAGAAAAAAGAAATATAAAACCAACAAAATTGCTGCCATTATGGGATTTGCTTGGGTTAGGTCTTGGATTTGGTTCAACAATACTTGGAAAAAAAGCTGCAATGTTATGTACGGCCTCTGTTGAAGAGGTAATTGATGAGCATTACAAAAACCAAATTGATCAAATAGAGATGGATGAAAAGGATTTAAAAGAAAAGATAATAAAATTTAGACAAGATGAATTGGACCATAAAGATATAGCCTACGAGGAAGGGGCTACAAAAAAAGGTCTTTATTCGATTATGGATAAGGTAATCAAAACTGGTTCTAAGGTTGCTATAAAAATCTCTGAAAAAATTTAGTTACGGTTCAAGTTCAACATCCCAATATAAATAGTCCATCCAACTTTTATGTAAAAAGTTCGGTGGAAAATTCTTACCATTTTTGTGAAGATCCTCTGTGGTAGGTTGAAACGGCCATTGGTTTAATGTCATACCTGATTTCTTTATTAGTCTTCCTCCCTTTTTAACGTTACAGGAAGAACAAGCTGTTACAACATTATCCCAATTAGTTTTTCCACCTTTTGATCTTGGCAATAAGTGATCGAAAGTTAATTCATCTTTGCTACCACAATATTGGCAGCTAAACTTATCTCTTAAAAATACGTTAAACCTTGTGAAGTTAGGATTGGATTGAGGTCTTATGTAAGATTTAAGCGCAATTACACTTGGAAGTTTCATGCTAAATGATGGACTTCTTATTTGTCTATCATAATAACTAACGATAGAAACTCTATCTAAGAAAACAGATTTAATTGAATCCTGCCAACTCCACAAAGAAAGTGGATAATAACTCAAAGGTCTATAATCTGCATTTAAAACTAACGCTGGACATTTTTCTAGCGAAATACTTTGATCTGAAAGCTCAATCATAATTAAAATATATATTAAATATATTTTTAATCAACTTTACTAATTGTATATTAAGGATTTATTAATTAATTATATTTTTTTTAATAAAGTTTAATGCCGCACTTGATGCTTCTATAGGTATATGGTGATCACAGTTTTTAATCATTAAAGTTTCAATTTTTATTTTATTTCTGATAAAAAAATCTTCAGCTTCAAGTAAATTGCTTGGGGGAACGATTGGATCATTTTCACCATGTATCATTAAAATATTAGTTTTATTTTTAATTCTTGGAGAAAGGTCTTTCATATTTATGATTCTGCCAGAAAACCCTACAATACAACTAAATTTTTTTTCTGATGTTAGACCAACATTTAATGACATCATGCATCCTTGACTGAAACCAGAAACACAGATTTTTGAATACTCTAAATTAAAGTAATCACTTACTTCTAAAATATAATTCTTTAAAACATTTTCTGCCTTTTTCGATTCTTGAAGAGTATATTCTGTATCCTCATTATTTAAATCAAACCATTGAAATCCTGTTGGATTTATACTGCACACTTCGTGTGCATCAGGACATAAAAAAACAGTATTTTTTAAAAATCTTTTCCAATTTAAGGTAAGCATACTGATGTCTTTACCATCACCTCCATATCCATGAAGTAAGATTACAGCACTTTTGACTTCCTCATTATTCTCTGGTTTTATTATTGATGTATTTAATGAAAATTTCATAAATTTTTTGGCAACCAATCAAGCAAAGATTGATCATTAAAGTCAATGTAACCAACAATTCTTCCAACCTCAAAACCATTTCGATCTATTAGAATTGTTGTAGGTAATCCTCGTAGTTTAAATAACTGTGAAAACTCTGGTCCAGACCCTGTAAATATATCTAAATTCTTAATTTTGATTTTATCAAAAAACTCTTTAGATTTTTTATAACTTTCGCCACCTATATTAATTGGAATTATATTTATATTTTTAAATTCATTTAAGGTTTTTAGTTTATCCAAAGATGGCATTTCTTTTTTGCAAGGAGCACACCAAGTAGCCCAAAAATTTATTATTAATGGGTTTGATTTATAATTATTTAAACTTACTTTTTGGCCATCAGATTTAATAAATTCTATATTTTCAATTTTTTTCTTGTCTTTATGCACTATAAGATTCTTAATTTCTGGACGCTCTATTGAATATGAGACGCTAGATGATATTAAGTAAAATATTATTATAAGATAATTAAAAAAAATGATTTTCATAAAATTTAAAACAATTAAATATCATGAGTAAAAATAAAAACAATCAACCAATTTGGAATACTAGAATTAAAAAGGAAAAAACAAACCTTTTTAAAAAGGTTGGTGGATCAATAGAAATCGATAAAAGATTATTCAGAGAAGATATTGAAGTTTCAATTGTACATGTTGAGATGCTGTTTAGACAAAAAATTATAAATTTTAAAATTAAAAATAAAATAGTATGGGGTTTGAATAGAATTAAGAACGAAATTATAAAAAAAAAATTTATTTTTGATAGTAAGCTTGAGGATATTCATATGAATATAGAACACAGACTATTTGAAATAATTGGAGAAGATGCGGGGTATATTCACACAGCTAGATCAAGAAATGATCAAGTTGTCACAGATTTTAAAATGTGGCTGAGAAAAGCTAATAAAGAAATTGCTAAAAATATAGATGCAACAATTAACAATATTTTAAAAAAAGCAGAAAAAAATGTAGAGACAATTATGCCTGGTTTCACTCACCTAAAAAATGCACAACCAGTTTCTTTTGCTCATTACTTAATGGCGTATTTAGAAATGTTTAACAGGGATAAAAAAAGATTTAAAAACAATTTAGAGAGTCTTAATGAAAGTCCACTTGGTGTTGCTGCTTTAACAGGTACCTCTTTTAGAATAGACAGATTTTATACTTCAAAAAAACTAGGTTTCACTAGACCAACTAAAAACTCAATTGATACTGTTTCTGATAGAGATTTTGTAATTGATTTTCTTTATTCTTGCTCTGCATGTGCTGTTCATATCTCTAGGATTGCAGAGGAGTTTATAATCTGGAATTCAGATGCTTTTAAACTTATTAATTTGAATGATAAAATTGTAACTGGATCATCCATTATGCCTCAAAAAAAAAATCCTGATCCTCTAGAATATTTAAGAGGAAAAACAGGTTTCATATTTGGAAATCTATTTTCTATGCTTACAACATTAAAAGGGTTACCCCTTTCTTATTTTAAGGATTTGCAAGATGATAAAGAAACTGTTTTTAAATCATTTGATCAATTAAAAAATTCCTTAATTATATTAAATGATGTTCTTAAAAATTTTTCACCAGATAAAAAAAGAATGATTGAACTTGCGGAAAGTGGCTACATTACAGCAACTGATTTAGCAGATTATATGGTTAGAGAATTAAATTATCCATTTAGAAAAGCCTATTTACAAACAGCAAAAATCGTAAATTTTGCTGAAAAAAATAAAAAAAAACTGTCAGAACTCACAATTAAAGAGATCAATAAAATTGAAAAAGGTTTAACCACTGACGTTCTAAAAGTATTTGAACTAAAAAAATCTGTTAATTCCAAAGTTTCTTACGGTGGAACTTCTTTCGACAACATTAAGAAAATGATATTAAGTTACAAAAAGAAATAACTATGATTAAAAAAATAACTTTTATTACTATATGTCTAATTTTATTAACTTCATGTGGAAGAAAAAATGAGCCAAAATATGAGGCATCATTAAATAATAATGTTATGAAATTTAATAATTTTAATAACGTATTTGAAATACCAAATAAAGATGAAATATATCAATAATATTTTTACAGTTGAAAAATCTAAACTCACAAAAGTAATAAAAAATTTTGAAACACCAATTTTTTGCTATTCAGAGAAAAAAATTAACGAAAATATAAGTAACTTTAAAAGAAGTTTTAAATCGTTTTCTCCAATCATATGTTTTTCAACAAAGTCAAACTGTAATATAGAAATACTTAAATTAATTAAACGAAGTGGATTAGGAGCTGATGTTGTCTCTAAAGGTGAATTAATGATTGCTCTTAAAGCAGGAATTAATCCAAAGAAAATTGTTTTTTCTGGGGTAGGTAAAACTAGATCAGAATTGATTTATGCAATAGATAAAAATATTTTATTAATTAATTGTGAGTCAAAAAGTGAAATATTAGAAATTGAAAGTATAGCAAAATCTAAGAATAAAAAGGTAGATATTGGGATTAGATTAAATCCAAATACCGACGCAAAAACAATTAAACAAATTTCAACTGGTAAAAAAGAAAACAAATTTGGTGTTAATGAAAAAACATTTATTGAAGTTTCAAAATATATAAAAAGTTCAAAATTTTTGAAACTAAAATGTTTAAGTGTCCATATTGGAAGTCAAATCCTAGATTATAAGCCTTATCAAAAAATGATAAACGTCTTAGACAAATTAATAAAAAAAATTAACTTTAATTTTGAGTTTATAGATCTTGGTGGTGGTATGGGTATTAACTATAACAAGGATAATAAGAAATTTAATTATAAAAAATATAATCAAATTATTAAAAAATTTTTAAAAAAGCATGAATCAAAAATTATTTTTGAACCTGGTAGATCAATTATAGGTGATACTGCAATATTAATTTCAAAAATTATTTATATAAAAGAAAATTCTAAAAAAGATTTTATTATTGTAGATGCAGCTATGAATGATTTTATGAGACCTGCGTTGTATGGGGCTAAGCATAAAATAATTCCATTAAAAAAAACTAATAAAATGACTAAGAAAAGTTACGATTTTGTAGGCCCTATTTGCGAAACGACAGATAAATTCTTAACAACAAATAAATTTCAAAAATTAAATGAGAAAGATTATATTATTATTTGCGACGTAGGAGCATATGGCTCATCTTTATCTTCAAATTATAACATTAGACCTAAACCTGCTGAAATATTAATTAAAGGTTCAAAAATAAATATAATTAAAAAAAGACAA
Organism: uncultured Pelagibacteraceae bacterium; assembly: GCA_902517495.1. Classification (GTDB taxonomy): domain Bacteria; phylum Pseudomonadota; class Alphaproteobacteria; order Pelagibacterales; family Pelagibacteraceae; genus Pelagibacter. The sequence goes on from CABYCO010000007.1 coordinate 38,066, forward strand.
AAACTAAAAGATATAATTTAGTTTTTGACAAAAATGATAAGAAAACTTCTATTTTTATTTTTTTTCTTTCTAGGTATATCTATAATTTCAATAATATTCCTGCCATCATTAATAATGCCAACTAAAATAGTTTTATTTGGTGGAAAACTGATGGGTAGGTGGGCAGCATTTTGCATTCAAATGTTTTTACAAACAAAAATTATTGTTAAAGGTAGAGAAAATATTATTAAAAATGAAAAGTTTTTTATTGCTTGTTCTCATCAATCAATGTTTGAAACTTTTTACCTACAAACAATTTTTAATTCACCAATATTTATTTTAAAATATGAATTAATCAAAATTCCTATATTTGGTTGGTATTTAAAAAAGATAGGATCAATTTCAATAAATCGAAATAAAATTAGTAAAAATAATTTAGGTTTAATTGATAAAATAAAAAATTCTGTAAGAAATTCAGAAAGACCGTTAATTATCTTCCCACAAGGAACTAGAGTTTTGCCAAATGAAACAGTTCCCTTTAAAAAAGGAGTTGGTAGAATTTATGAAGAACTAAAAATAAATTGTCAACCCGTGGCTATAAATTCTGGAAATGTTTGGCCAAAAGATGGAAAATTAGCTTCAAATAAAACAATAATAATATCAATTCTTCCAGCAGTAAAACCAGGAATGAAATCAGCAGACTTTACGAATTATATAGAGGATAAAATATATACTGAATTAAAATTAATGAATTAGCCCTTCATTGGCATTACAACATATATGCTATCATAATCAGCCGGGTCTCTAATTAGTGCTGGTGAACCTGTATCTTTTAAATAAATCTCAATGTTATCTCCATCAAGTTGGGAAGCAACATCAATTAAATACCTAGAATTAAAACTTATGTCTAGCTCGTGATCAAACTTAACACTTAAACTTTCTTTACCGTCACCACTATTTGTATTGTTAACTGAAAGATCAAGATTATCTTTTGAAAGACTAAATTTTACACCATCTTTTTTATCTAAAGAGACTGAGGCAACTCTATCTACTGAATTTAAAAATGATTTTAGATCAACTTCTAATTTTTTTTGGTTTTCTTTAGGTATTACCTGCGCGTAGTTTGGAAATTTTCCATCAATAAGCTTAGATATCAATATACTTTTATTAATTTCAAATTTAATTTTTGATTTAATATTTGATATTTTTACCTCACCTTCATAATCCTCTAATAATGAACAAAGTTGAAAAATAGTCTTTTTTGGTAAAATTATCTGATCAAATTGTACTTTATTTAGTAGTCTTATCTTTGATATAGACATTCTATGACTATCCGTAGCTGCAGCTGTTAAAAAATTTTTATCTTCAACTTCAGTTTGATGTAGAAAAATTCCACTTAAATAATGTCTTGTTTCGTCATTAGATACTGAAAATTTACATTTGTTTAACATTTTAAGAAGCTCTTTTGATTTAATCGAAAACTCATTTTCATTAAAATTTTCATCTGTTAATGGAAATTCAGAAGCACTAATACAATTTAAGTTGAAAACAGACTTATCGGTCTCTAAATGCAATTTATTTTCACTAGGATTAGAAAAATTAATTTTACTTCCAGAGGAAAACTTTCTAACGATATCATACATTATTGATGAAGATGAGGTAGTTTTGCCTTCTTCTATTATTTCTACGTTTGGAATTTGATGAATAAAAATTAAATCAAGATCAGTAGCTGTAATTGTTAGTTTCCCATTACTTACATCCAATAATACATTTGAAAGTATTGGCAAAGTACTTCTTTTTTCAATTACACCCTGACAATAATTTAAAGATTTTTGAAGGTCTTGTTGATTTAAACTAAACTTCATTTTCTTTATTATACAAAATCTTATTTTTTAAACTATCAATATTAATATTTAATTCACTATCCTCTTTTCTCAATCTTTCTATGGTTTTAACTGAGTGGATTACAGTTGTGTGATCTCTATTAGAAAAAGATCTACCTATTTCTGGTAATGATTTAGATGTTAACATCTTAGCAAGATAAATTGCAGTCTGTCTTGGTCGTACAAGGTATCTTGATCTTCTTGGAGAAAGCATTTCATTTTTGCTAATTTTATAAAATTTGCAAACTATTGTCTGGATTGTGTCAATATCCACTTTATTTTCGGTAAGATTTAGCAAATCCTTTAAAACTATTTTAACCTCTGACAAACTTGGAACTTTATTATAAATCCTTGTGAATGAAACAATTCTATTTAGTGCTCCAACTAATTCTCTTATACTAGTTTTAATTTCTGTACTTAAAAATTTTTGAATTTCCTCGGAAATAACTACTTGATTTGAATAAGATAATTTTAATTCTTCAGTTTTAGATTTAATAATTTTATATCTAAGTTCATAATCAGGGTTTTGAATATCCACAACTAAACCTCCTGAAAATCTAGATTTGATTCGCTCTTGAATCCTAGTTAGTTTATTCGGCGGTCGATCTGCTGAAATTATTATTTGTGAATTTTTATCTAATAATGCATTGAAGGTATGAAAAAATTCTTCTTGCATTGCTTCTTTGCCATTCATGAACTGAATATCATCGATTAATAAAATATCAGTATTTCTAAAGTACTCTTTAAACTTTACCATTTCATTTGATTTTATAGACTTTACAAATTGGTACATAAATCTTTCTGCTGATATAAACATAACTTTATTCTTTTCTTTCAATTCTAAACCAATAGCGTTTAATAAGTGTGTTTTACCCATTCCTACACCACCATATAAATATAAAGGATTGTAGTGAGCTATATCTTGGGAAACTTTTTTTGATGCTTCAAGGGCTAATTTGTTACTTCCTCCAGTTATAAAATTTTCGAAGTTTTTATTTGGATCTATTCTATTATATTGGAGATAAGAGTCTTTTATAAACGAAACATTGTCATTATTAGTTTCGAAAGAATTTTTGGATGAAGTATTTGTCTCGCTAATTTCAGTTTCTTTGTTATTTTTTATTATGAATTCAATCCTCACCAAGTCTTTTTTGTATTCTTTGATTGTTTGCAATATTTGGTCTAAATATCTTGATACTATCCAATCTCTTATAAATCTTGTTGAGACTGAAAATAATATATAATTGTGAAATTCATCAACTAATTCAATTTTTTTTATCCAACTTTCAAAAATATCGTTTCCAAGTTTTTCTCGTAATTCTTTTTTAATACTCTGCCAATCAATTTTCTTTTCGAGTGCTTTTTCGTTTTGTAAATTATTTTTCATGAGGGAATTCCACTTAAGACTTATAAAAAATTATTGCAATAAGTTTATTTGTAAAAACAAAAATAAATAAAATTTATGATTGAATAAATTTTAGATTGAATATTTTAAAAATTTTTTATTACAACCTAGTCGGGTACAAGATTTAATATTTGAAATTTTACTAAATCTACATCTAGTAATTTTTTAAATTAAACTTTTAGATATAGTAAATTATTTTTAATTTGTACGTTTAAGTTGTATAAGAAAAAGTTTTTACTTATTGGAGGTTGTTATAAAGAATTAATTTTTTTTGTAATTCTCGATACATTCCTTGAGGCGTTTTGTCTTTTAATGATACCTGTTTTTGCAATTGACATCAATTCAGAATTTAGTTTTGGAAGAAACGCTAAAGCCTCTTTTTTATCCTTTTTATCAATTATAGAGTTCATTTTTTTTTCAATGCACTTCTATAACGACTCTTTCTGGATCTGTTAACAGCTGTTTGCCTTTTAATTTTTCTGGTACGTTTAATTGCTGATTTAGTATTCGCCATAAGCGTGATTGTATATCTTCAGATAATGATTGGGTCAATACAATATTTGTTTATTTTTGACATAAATTACAAAAAAAACTAGACCTATTTGAAATAAATTTTTTATATATTGTTCCTTTGCAACTATGTTTTAAACATTTTTTATTTTCTCTTTGATAAACATTAAAATTTTTTTGAAAAGAGCCTTGATCTCCACTTGTACTCTTAAAATCTCTGATACTTGATCCTCCTTTCTCAATTGCTTTTCTTAAAACTACTTTTGAAAAGTGAGAGATTTTTTGACAGTCTCTTAAGCTAAGCAAACTTGCCTCCTTAAATGGTAAAATCTTACATAAAAACAATATTTCACTTGCATAAATGTTGCCAATTCCTGAAACAAAATTTTGATCAATTAAAAAATTTTTAATATTTTTTTTTTTATTTTTAAAATAATTAAAAATATAATTTTTATCAAACAAAGGATCAAAAGGTTCTGGTCCATATTTTTTAAAGTTATTATTTATCTGTTCTTCATTTTTAAAATAAGAAAAATATCCAAATCTTCTTGGATCATTATAAATTAATTTGAAATTATCGATTTTGATTTCTACATGATTATGCTTTTTAGGTAACAATGGAGAATGATAAAAACTGGTGTTAGTTATAGAATTTTTTTTTCTAAATTTATTTATTAAATGAATGGTTCCTGACATTCCAAGATGTATCATTAGATTAGAACTATCCTCAAATTTGAGTATTAAATGTTTTGAAAACCTATCAACTTTAATAATTTTTTTTTTTACTATATTTTTTTCAAAATTTTTTGGGATCTTAAACCTTAAATTTCTATTTTTTATTAATATGTCTCTGATAATCTTTCCTGTTATACTCTTATTCAAAGATTGTTTGACAATTTCTACTTCTGGTAATTCAGGCATTTCATACTATATTAGTGTTTTAATATAATTTATATGCAACAAAATCTTCAAAATAAAGCAGGGCTCGTAGAGGGAGTATTTAATAAAGTCTATGATAAATATGATTTGATGAACGATTTTATGTCATTTGGAATTCATAGACTTTGGAAAAAAAACCTTATGAATTGGATGAAACCAACCAAAGACAAAAAATATTTAGATATCGCTTGTGGAACTGGTGATTTAGGAAAATTATTTTTAGATTATACAGATAAAAATGGGGAAATTACCTCTTCAGATTCGAACGAGAAAATGATTGAAAAAGGTAAAAAAAGACTAAGTAAGTATAAAAATATAAAATGGGTTGTTGCAGAGGCAG
>CABYCO010000008.1 GCA_902517495.1 uncultured Pelagibacteraceae bacterium
AAGTGACCCAGACAAACAAGAAGGTCAAAAATTATTAGCTAAATTAATGATGGGTAAGAACTTTCAAAAAGTTTTCAACCTATACAAAGGATCAATTCCAGCACGTTTAGACGTACCAATGGATGAATTTGATAAATGTGCAAAAACATCAAATTCTGACATCAAAACTGCAGGAGCAAGTGGTGGATTAGTACCAAGTTTTGCTCACGGAATGGCACAAGGTAATACTATGAAAGCTGCTTTACAAGATGTGATCACAGAACACTTTAATTCTGATATGTCTTCTGTTGATGCAGCAAATGCTTTGGCTGATTCAGTTTTAGACAACATGTAAAAGTATAAAAATTAAGGCCACCTAAAGTTTAGGTGGCCTTTTTTTTTAATCAAAATTAGAAAATATTTATAATGCTCAAGTGGTTAGAAAAAAACCTACCTAAAATCGTAATGGCACCAGCTGTTGGATTAATTGGTTGGTTTGTCTATGGTTTTGTGCTTTGGACTTTATATATATCTTTTACAAATTCTAAAATTTTACCCAAATACGAGCTTTGGGGAGTAGGTCAATATGTTAAGCTTTGGGGTTCTAGAAAATGGCTTATTGCAGTCGACAATTTACTTATTTTTACAGCTTTGTTCTTAATTTTTTGTGTTGTGATCGGAATTATTCTTGCAATATTTTTAGATCAAAAAATTAGGGCTGAAGGTGTCTTAAGAACTATTTACCTATACCCTATGGCTTTATCTTTCATAGTTACTGGAACTGCTTGGAAATGGATTTTAAATCCAACACTTGGTATCCAAAAAATGTTTATCGACTGGGGTTTTGAAAACTTTACATTTGATTGGCTGGTCAATCGAGAAATGGCAATCTACACCATTGTGATTGCAGGTGTTTGGCAATCAGCTGGATTTGTAATGGCATTATTTCTGGCTGGATTGAGATCAGTTGAAGATGAAATTGTTAAAGCGGCTAAAATAGATGGTGCAAATTTATTCACAGTTTATTGGAAAATTTTACTTCCTATGATGAGGCCAGTCTTTTTTACGAGTTTTGTCATTTTAGTTCACATTTCTATAAAAAGTTATGATCTTATAGTTGCACTAACTCAAGGTGGACCAGGTATATCCACAACTATGCCTGCTTTATATATGACTCAAACTGCATTCCACAAAAGCCAAGTTGGTTTATCAGCTGCAAGTGCAATTATGATGTTTATGGCTGTAGCGGCAGTAATTATCCCATATTTATATTCTGAGTTAAGGAGAGAAAATGCAAGATAAGTTACAGGCTTCATACAAACAACTTGAAATGAAGTCAAAATATACAAACATGTTTTTGAGATGGTTTTTGTATTTTGCTTTAATACTTTTCGCATTATATTTTATTTTTCCACTATACGTAATGGTAGTAACTTCATTAAAAACTATGGAGGAAATTCGTCAAGGAACACTTTTAACATGGCCAAGTGGATTCAATTTTAACTCCTGGGCAGTTGCATGGGGAGGTAGAGGATATGGAGCAGGTGATACCTTTTTAAGGCCATATTTTTGGAATTCTTTCAAGATGGTTGTTCCAGCTGTATTTTTTTCCACATTTATAGGAGCTATGACTGGATATGTTTTAACAAAATGGAGATTTAAAGGGGATCAATGGGTTTTTCTTTTTTTACTATTTGGATGTTTTATTCCATTTCAGGCAATTCTGTTACCAATGGCAAGAACTCTTGGAGTTTTAGGAATATCAAATTCTATAATAGGATTAGTATTAGTCCACACAGTTTATGGAATTCCATTCACAACTTTGTTTTTTAGAAATTACTATATTTCTGTTCCTACAGAATTAGTAAAAGCTGCACGAATTGATGGAGCAGGTTTCTTTAAAATATTTTTTAAAATTTTACTTCCAATTTCAGCACCCATTATTGTTGTGACTGTTATTTGGCAATTTACGCAAATCTGGAATGACTTTTTGTTTGGATCAACTTTTTCATTTGGAAAAGCAGCACCAATTCAAGTTGCTTTAAATAATATGGTTTTATCAAGCACAAGTGTTAAAGAATATAACGTAGATATGGCATCTGCTATAATTGCGGGTATTCCAACACTTATTGTTTATGTTTTAGCTGGTAAATATTTTATTAGAGGATTAACTTCAGGAGCAGTGAAAGGATAATAATGAAAACATTAAGAATTGAGGAATTATCAAAAAACTTTGGATCTACTGAAGTTTTAAGAAAAATTAATCTAGAGATAGATGAAGGGAATTTCTTGGTTCTTTTAGGACCTTCAGGATGTGGTAAATCAACTTTGCTAAACATTATTGCAGGCTTAGAAACTATTAATGAAGGTAATGTTCATATTGATGATTACAATGTAAGTAAAGTAGAACCAAAAGACAGAAATATTGCAATGGTATTTCAGTCGTATGCCTTGTACCCATCAATGAACGTACGTGAGAACATGATTTTTGGACTTAAACAAGCAAAAGTTTCAAAAGAGAAAATAGAAGAACAGCTAGAAAAAGTATCAAGATTTTTACAGGTAGACGCATTGTTAGAGAGAAAACCTTCACAGTTATCAGGAGGACAAAGACAACGTGTAGCAATTGGTAGAGCGCTTGTGAGAGAACCAAGAATATTTTTATTTGATGAACCTTTATCTAATTTAGATGCAAAATTAAGAGTTGAGATGAGAAGAGAAATAAAAAAACTTCATCAACAACTTAAAACAACAGTAGTTTACGTAACGCATGATCAAACTGAGGCAATGAGTTTAGGTACAAATATTGCAATCATGAATCACGGTGTAATTCAACAGAATGATACTCCAGAAAATATTTACAACAAACCCAGTAATACTTTTGTTGCAGATTTTATAGGATCTCCTTCAATGAATTTAATTAAAGGAAATCTAAAAGAAAGTTCTAATAAAATTTCATTTATTGCTAATGGTTCTAATGTTGAAATTCCAATTAATGGATATAACTTCAATGAAAAATCTAATTTAAATAATAAAGAAGTTTTTTTTGGAATTAGACCCGAACATATATTCTTTAAAAAATCTAATGAAAGTGATTTTGAGATTACTTTAAAAGCTGATTTAAGTGAGTATATAGGTCATGAGCAGATAATGACATTTGATTATGAAAACCAAGAAGTATTAGCTAAATTTCCCTCAACAATAAAAATTGAGCTGGCAAAAAATACAAATTTATTTTTTGATTTAACGCAAATTTCGTTATTTGATGCTAAAACTGAAGAGAGGATATAAATGAAAGTAAAATATTTTGACTTAAAAAATAAAAATGTTTTTATTACAGGCGGTGGTTCAGGAATAGGTGCTTCAATAGTTGAACATTTTTGCGAACAAGAGTGTGAAGTTTATTTCGTAGATATAAATAAAAAAGATTCAAATAAATTAATTAAAGACTTAAAAAAAAAAGGTCTCAAAACACCACATTTCATTGAATGTAATCTAATAAAAATAAAAAAATTGGAAGGTATTATAAAAAAAATTATTAAATCAAAAGGCCCAATAGATATTTTAATTAATAACGCAGCTAATGATGACAGACACTCTACAGAGCAAGTAGATGAAGAATATTGGAATAATAGAATGGATGTGAATTTAAAGCATTTTTTCTTCACAATCAAAGCTGTTTTAAAAGGAATGATTAAAAATAATGGTGGCGCCATCGTGAATTTAAGCTCAGTTTCATGGATGTTAGGTGAAGGTGATAAAGTTGCATACGAGACAGCAAAGTCAGCTGTTATTGGTTTAACCAGATCTTTTGCGCGAGAGTTTGGTAAATATAATATTAGATGTAACTCAGTTACACCTGGATCAATTGCTACTGAAAGACAAATTAAGCATTGGTTAACTCCAAAATATAAAAAATTTATTCTTGATAAACAATGTTTGAAGAGACAACTAAAGCCCAATGATGTAGCTAGCTTGGTTGTACATCTTTCGTCTGATGTATCATCGGGGTGCACCAAACAAAACTTTATAATAGATGCTGGTATTACCTAAGATCTAAATTTGTGCTTAATAAAATAAAAATATCTGTTGTTGGGATCGGATTGATGGGTCAACAACATATTAAAGCAATAAATAAATCAAAGCTTTGCATTTTACACTCAATTGTAGAAATTAAAAAGCATGAGAGTAAATTAGTAAAAAATTTAAAGGTTCCTATCTATAATAATATAGAATATTTAATAAAAGAAAATAAACCAGATGCGGTGATTATTGCAACTCCAAACAATTTGCATGAAAAACATACAATAAAATTTTTAAAATCAAAAATTCCTGTACTTTTAGAAAAACCTATTTCAGATAAAATAGCTTCTGCTAAAAAGATAATTAAAGCAGCCAAGATAACTAGGACACCTTTGTTAATTGGTTATCATAGAAGGCATAATTCAATTATTAATGTTGTTAAAAATATAATTAAATCAGGCAAATTAGGAAAGATAGTTTCTGCAAATATACTTTTTTGGATATATAAGCATAAAAAATATTTTAAAGAAAATTGGAGAACCTCTAAGGGAGGAGGTCCTTTGGGAATTAATTTAGTCCATGATCTAGATATGATATGTTATCTGCTTGGACCAATTACTTATGTTCAAGCCTTTACATCAAATAAAGTAAGAAAATATAAAGTAGAAGATACTGCTTCTGTTAATCTCATATTCAAGTCAGGAGCATTATGTACAATAAACATTTCAGATACGATAGTGTCTCCTTGGAGTTATGAACTTACAGCTGGTGAAAATCCTGCATATCCAATTACCGACCAGTCTTCATATTTTATTGGTGGAACTAAAGGATCAATAAAATTTCCAAATATAAAGATTTGGTATTATAAAAATGAAAGAAGTTGGTGGAATTTTATTGAGTCGAAAAAAATCAAAACAAATAAAAGCCATGATACGCTTATTAATCAAATCAATCATTTTTCAAAAGTAGTTCAAAAAAAAACCAAACCAAAAGTGACAGGAGAAGATGGCTTAATTTCACTAAAAATTTTTGATGCTATAACTAAGAGTGCAAATTCTGGTAAAAAAATTAAGATATAATACTTAGATGAAAATAAAATTTTATTTTAAGTTAATTAAAGATTTTGTAAGACTTGGTTTTAATTCAGATGGAATACCAAAACTACCAAAAGTTATTCTAAAATCTATTAAGACTGGAACTTATATGGATATTGGTTGCTACCATCCTTTTAAAGAGTCTCATACTGCACTTTTATTTAAAAGAGGTTGGAGTGGCATAAATATAGATATTTCAAAAGAAAGCATAAGTTTATTCAAAATTTTAAGACCAAATGACCTGAACTTAAACATAGGTTTGGCCTTGAAAAATGGCAAACAGAAAGCATACTTTGAAAAAAATATTTCAACTGTATCTAGTTTAGACAAGACACACATAAAAAATATTGGCAGAAAAAATAAATTTATTAGAAACGTTAATGTATATACGTTAAAAAAAATCCGAGAAATATACAATATAAAGAAAATAGATTTTTTAAAAATGGATTGTGAAAGTTTGGATAATAAAATTATATTAAAGTCAGATTTTAAAACGTTACATTGTAGATTTTTATGTGTTGAACTACTACCGCAGGAAGTGTTTGGATGGAAATTTAGAGAGCCATTAATTAAAAAAAAAAATTATTATAAGGATTATTTTAAAAAGTCTGAAGTGTACAAAAAGTTACAAAAACGGTTCAAACTAATTAATAATTACAAATACGCTTTTTTGCTAAAAAAGAGGTAAATACTACTTAATTTGTTTTACTTTTTTTGAACCCTCAACTCTAATAAACAAAACTCCAAAAATTATAATTCCTATAAGACCTATTATTTTACTTATATCTGCAGGGACTCCAAAAATCAGAAAGTTGATTATTGTTGACCATAATAATTGTGAATATTGAAAATTAGTTACAAATGATAAATTAGATAATTGAATTGCATAAATAATTATAAAATGACTTATAAAGCCAAAAATTCCCATAGCAACTAAACCAATCCAATAAATATTATTTTCAATCGGTACCCAATTAAATGAAATATAAATTGTAAATATCAAAGCTCCAGTTACAGCAGTATAAAAAACTGCTGTAAATGGCTCATTGTTGCCAGAAATAAGTTTTGTAAAAAATTGATAAAGTGCCCAACACAGTGGTGGCACAATAGGAAAGATTAGTTCTGGCGATAATACTTTCATACTGGGTCCTAAAGCATAAATAATTGATCCAAAACTTAGCAACATCAAAGTTGTACCTTTTGGAGACAATATATCTTTTAAAAAGTATGCTGATAAAAGTGATACAATTAATGGAGCGCTAAAAAAAACTACGTATATGTCAACCAAATCAAATCTTTGTAATGAGTTGAACATAAAAAATGTTGCTGTAACCATTAATAATGATCTAATAATTTGAATTTTAAAATTTCTAGTTAAATTTAGCTTCGGCTTAAAGATTAAGAAATAGACACAAAGAGCAACAAAGTGAAAAAAAAATCTTCCCCACACAGCTTGTGTAACTGGCATAACATTTCCTAAATATTTTGCAGTTGAGTCCATACATACAAATAAAAAAAACCCAGAAGCGGACAGAAAAATAACCTTAATTAAAGAAGCTTTTTTATTTTCTGACATGATAATTTATGAAAAATTTTTCAAAAAACTACATTACTACGCCTACTTGCCAAGGATTAAATTCCTCGTCACCGTAGCCATTAATTTCACTTTTTGATTTATTTCCTGAAGCTGTATTTACAACTAGCTCAAATATTCTATTTCCAACTTTATCAATGTCTTCTTTACCTTCTGCAATAGTCCCACAATTTATATCCATATCTTCTTCCATTTTTTCATACATCGCAGTATTTGTTGATAATTTTAAACTCGGAACAGGTTTACAGCCAAAACATGAACCTCTTCCTGTTGTGAAACATATTACATTTGCACCTGAAGCAACTTGCCCTGTTACAGACACAGGGTCATACCCTGGGGAATCCATAAAATTAAAGCCTTTATTTTTTAATGGCTCTGCGTATTCAAGCACATCTTCTAATATTGATTTGCCACCTTTAGCAACTGCGCCAAGTGATTTTTCTAATATCGTAGTTAAGCCTCCTCTTTTATTTCCTGGAGCAGGGTTGTTGTCCATGGTGCTATTATTTATTGAAGTGTAATTTTTCCACCATTTTAATCTTTCCATTAACTTATCAGCAGTTTCTTGGCTGTTAGCTCTATTAATTAGAAGATGCTCGGCCCCATAAATTTCAGGAGTTTCAGATAATATTGAACTTCCACCTTTTTTAACTAACAAATCAGCTGCAACACCTAAAGCTGGATTTGCTGTAATACCAGAATATCCATCTGAACCTCCGCATTGAAGAGCTAAAGTTAAGTGACTAACAGACTGAGGTGTTCTCTTAATTTTATTAGCCTCAGGTAACAAATTTTTTATTTGCGATAGAACTTTTTCTACAATTTTTTTTGTCCCACCTTCGTCTTGGATTGTTAGAAAATGTATTCTATTATGTTTTTTTAAAGACTCATCAAACAAACTCACTTGAGCACATTCACAACCTAAACCAATAACAAATACATGAGAAAAATTTGGATGATTTTTAAAACCATCTATTGTTCTTTGAAACATTTGCATTCCTTCACTTACAGTATTCATTCCACACCCAGTGGAGTGAGTAATTGGAACTATCCCATCAATATTTGAATAATCATTTAAAATGTTTGAATATTTTATTTTTTCAACAATCATCTTAGTAACAGTTGCTGAACAATTAACTGTACTAACGATCCCTATATAATTTCTAGTAGCAACTTGTCCATTATCTCTTAAGATTCCATTAAAAAAAGTGTCAACTTTTTCATCAATAATAGTTTTTTTATTTTGAACTCTAAATGCTCTCTCAAAATCTTTAAATTCTAAGTTATGAGAATGAACATGTTCACCAGCAGTGATATTTTTTGATGCAAATCCAATTATCTGATCATACTTAATTATTGGATCACCTTTGTTTATAGGTTTTAAACAAACTTTATGTCCAAAAGGTATTGGATCAATTGTACTTATCTCTTGACCACTAATTTTAGTTTTTTCCGGTATAATAAATTGACTTACGCCAACATTATCATTCTTATTGAGAACAATTAGACTATTCATTTTTCAATTTAAGTTTTATAAACCAATATAATATAATTTAAAAATTAATGAAAAAGAAGAATTTAAGAAGCAAACAATGGTTTGATGACCCTAAAGACCCAGGGATGACTGCTATGTATTTAGAAAGATATCTAAATTATGGTCTTACAAGAGAAGAACTTCAATCAGGAAATCCAATCATTGGAATAGCTCAATCTGGGAGTGATTTATCCCCATGTAATAGACACTTTTTATCACTTAGCAAAAGAATTAAAGATGGAATTAGAAGAGCAGGCGGTATTCCGATGGAATTCCCCACCCATCCAATCCAAGAAACTGGCAAGAAACCAACTGCTATGTTGGATAGAAATTTATCATACTTATCATTAGTAGAGGTACTTTATGGGTACCCACTTGATGGAGTTATACTTACAACTGGATGTGATAAGACTACTCCAGCAGCTTTAATGGCGGCTGCAACAGTTAATATTCCTGCAATTGTTTTATCCGGCGGTCCAATGCTTGATGGAAATTATAAAGGAAAGAAAGCTGGTTCAGGAACGATAATTTGGGAAGCAAGAAGATTGCATGCCAAAGGAGAAATTAATTACGAAGAATTTATGGATATGGCAGCAGCATCTGCACCAAGCCCTGGTCATTGTAATACAATGGGAACTGCTTCTTCAATGAATTCTGTTGCAGAAGCATTAGGAATGTCTTTACCCGGGTGTGCAGTAATACCAGCTCCATATCGAGAAAGAGAACAAATTTCTTTTGAGACAGGATCCAGAATTGTAAAAATGGTTCACGAAGATTTAACACCTTCTAAAATTATGACAAAGAAAGCATTTGAAAATGCAGTCATAGTTGCAAGTGCTATAGGAGCTTCAAGTAATTGTACTACACATTTAATTGCAATTGCTAAACACATGGGTGTAAAATTTGATTTATCTAATTGGCAAAAGCTTGGACACAAAATACCTTTATTAGCAAACTGTCAACCTGCTGGAGAGCATTTAATGGAAGGTTTTTACAGAGCAGGTGGAATTCCAGCAATCATGAAAGAATTAATGAAGCACAAAAAAATTCATCAAAACTTACTTACTGTTACTGGCAAAACAGTTGCCCAGAATTTAAGAAAAAAAGTTAATGTAGATAGGAATGTAATTAAAACATTTAAAGATAGCTTAACTGCTAAGGCTGGATTCTTAGTTATGAAAGGAAATTTCTTTTCATCAGCAATTATGAAAACTTCAGTAATTAGTAAAGAATTTAGAGATAGATACTTATCAAACCCTAAACATCCAAACGTTTTTAAAGGAAAAGCAGTAGTTTTTGAAGGTCCAGAGGATTATCATCACAGGATTAATAGCAAGAAACTTAAAATAGATGAAAATTCTATTTTAATAATAAGAGGCTGTGGCCCTGTTGGATATCCAGGTTCAGCCGAAGTAGTTAATATGCAACCACCAGACAGATTACTAAAAAAAGGTATTAATGCACTTCCAACTCTTGGAGATGGAAGACAAAGCGGTACTTCAGAAAGTCCATCTATACTTCATGTATCACCAGAATCCGCTGTTGGCGGTGATTTAGCAATTGTTAAAACTGGAGACAAAATGACAATAGATCTTAATAAAAGAAGAGTTGATCTTCAAATAACAAAGTCTGAATTTATCAAAAGAAGAAAAAATAAAAAAATTAAAAAACTTACAAATCAAACTCCTTGGCAAGAAATTTCTAGATCAAATGTTGGTCAACTTGAGGATGGGGCATGTATTATGTCAAGAGATCAGTATTTAGATATAACGAAAACAAAAGGCGTTTTAAGAAACTCTCATTAGATGAAACCAAAAATTTTAGTATCTAGAAAAATTTCTGATGGTGCTGAAGAAATATTAAAAAAAGAATTTGATGTTACTCTTAATTTAGAAGACAAGCCCTACACCTATGAAGAATTAATAAAACTGGCTAATGAATACGATGGTTTAATCTCAACAAGTTTTGATAAATTAGACAAAAATTTTTTTGATAATTTAAAAGGAAAATTAAAAATTATTGGTCATGTTGGAGTTGGATACGACAATATCCATACACAATCAGCCAAAGAAAAAAATATCAAAGTTTCAAATACGCCAAATGTATTAAACGATGCTGTAGCAGAAATAACAATCCTTTTAATTTTAGCATCGTCCAGAAGAGTTGGTGAAGCTTATAATCTAGTTAAGTCAAATACTTGGAAAGATCATAGACCAGATATTACTAAACTAATGGTTGGTAATGAAATTACAGGAAAAACTTTAGGTATAATAGGCATGGGACGGATTGGGCAAATAGTTGCTGACAGAGCTAGAGCGTTTAAAATGAAAATAATTTACTACAATAGAAATAAGTTATCTAATGATCTTGAAAAAGATGCTACTTATTACCCCGATTTAAAATCAATGCTACCTAATTGCGATTATGTAAGTTTACATACTCCTGCCACAGCGGAAACTAAAAATATAATTAATTCAGAAATTTTAAAACTATTTCCAAAACATTCAGTTTTCATAAATACTTCGAGAGGATCAACTGTAGACGATGATGCTCTGATTGAAGCCTTACAAAATAAAAAAATTTATGGAGCTGGATTAGATGTGTTTAATAATGAACCTAACCTTGATAAAAGATATTTAGAGTTAGAAAATTGTTTTGTTCTTCCTCATGTAGGCAGTGCGACACATGAAACTAGATTGGCTATGAGTATGTTAGCTGTAGATAATATAAAATGTTTTTTCTCTCAAAAACCTCTTTTGTCAGAAGTTGTCTAAACAATACAACTTTTAGTTGTAATAATAAAAATTAAATATCTTTAGAAATTTATTTCCCTCTTTTATTTGAATTTTTTTTCTCTTTATGTTTAAATTTAAAAAAACATAACCGAGAGGGAAAATAATGTTAAAATTAATAACAAAAATAACTGCTGCTATAGCTGTGGTCTCTATTGCTTTATTTAGTTCTGCAAATGCAAAAACTTTAAAAATAGAAACTCACTTTACAGCTAGCTCACCAAATGGTGAAGTTGCAGCTCAATTCGCTAAAAACGTTGAAAAGTTTTCTGGCGGAAGTTTAAAAGTACAAATGTTCTACTCATCATCAGTTACAGGAAAGTCTGCTGAGGTATTTAACTCTGCACAAACTGGAATTATTGACTGTGATATGACAGGTGCTGGATACCAAACTGGTAAAAATGCAGCTTTTCAATTTGCAGGTGACGTTATGGGTGGATATGATAATCCGTATCAACAATATGACTTCTTAAAGTTCCCAGGAGCTCAAGAAGCTGTTGATGCACTTTACAACAAATATGGAATGACTTTAATTGGATGGTGGATACCAGGACATGAGTCTTTAATATCTAGTAAACCAATTCCAGATGTTGCATCTATCAAAGACTTTAAATTTAGATCGCCTCCAGGAATGGAAAGCATGATCTTTACAGCACTAGGTGCTAAACCAATCGTAATGGATTTTGGTGAAGTTCCAACTGCTTTACAAACTGGTCTTATTGATGGAGCTGATTATTCGTCTTTAGCTACTAACTATGCAGGTGGACACTATGAGCAAAATAAATATGCTACATATCCAGGTTTCCACTCTATGCCAGCTGACCACTTAGCTTGTAATTCAAAAGTTTGGAATAAGTTAAAGCCTCATGAACAAGGTGCAATGTTAGCTGCAATCGAGATCTGCGGTAGAACAATCACTAGTTTAGTTGAGAGAAAAAATGCTGAAGCAGTCAAAGCTTTAAATGCTATGGGTGTTACTCTTCATGACTGGTCTAGAGAAGATAGACTTAAGTTTAGAAATGCTGCACTTGGCGCTTGGGAAGAATGGAAGAAAAAATCTCCTGAAGCTGCTGCTCTTATTGAGATACACAAAGCTTACATGAAAGCTAACGGTATCCTATAATTATTAGCAACATATCAAAATATTGAAGGGCCTGAAAAGGCCCTTCTTATTAAAAAGTTTTTGCCAATGAACGACAAAGAGCTTCAAGATAAACAATTAAAAGAGCAAAGTGAAAAAGTTGCAAGTAAAGACGATTTTCCAATATTTTGGATAGATAGAATTTCCTTATTTTTAAGCCATACAATAAAATATTTAATTCCAGTAATAGTACTTGTAATGATGTACGAAATTTTTATGAGATATGTCTTATTTAAACCTACCTTATGGGCAAATGAGTTATGCCTATGGTTGGCAGGTGTATGCTATTTAGTTGGGGGCATATATGCAACAAGGTTGAGAAGCCATATTAGAATAGTATTACTTTACGATTATGTTGGTAGACCGACACAAAGAATATTTGATCTAATTAGCACTATTGTTATTGTTCTTTTTGCGGGGGCTGTGATTTATGGTGGAATGGAAGATGCATATAGATCATTTGTAAACTGGGAGAGATTTGCAACTTATTGGGATCCACCAATTCCAGCTACCATGAAACCACTTACACTTATATGTGTGTTTCTTATTGCACTTCAGTCAATAAACAATTTAATAATTGATTGGAGAAATCCTAAAGAAAGACAATACGATCCTGCTAAAGATTTAGAATAATATGGAATTTGAAATAGGAACACTCTCGATAATACTTATTGTTGGATTGCTAGCTCTTATAGCCATTGGTGTTCCAATGGGCTTTGCCTCAGGTTTTATGGGGGCAGTACTTGTATTTTTATACATTGGTGAACATGCATTAGGAATTTTACTCTCAAGATATTATTCTCTTGTTGTAACTTATTCTTTCTTATCAGTACCCTTATTTATATTCATGGCCTCCTTACTTGAACGCTCAAATATAGCCAGAGATTTATATGATGCATTAAATGCTTGGTTAAGAAAAACTAGAGGAGGAGTTGGAGTGGTAACTGCAATCATGGCAACAATTATGGCTGCGATGAGTGGAATTATCGGAGGAGAAATTGTTTTATTAGGGCTGATTGCACTGCCGCAGATGTTGAGATTAAAATATGATCAAGACATGTCTATTGGTATTATTTGTGCATCAGGTTCCCTAGGTACTATGATACCACCGTCTATTGTTTTAATTATTTACGGATTGACAACAGAAACATCAATTACAATGTTATTCCAAGAAGCTATTGTTCCAGGTTTAATGATTTCTGGTTTGATAATTACATACATTCTTATACGAACAAGATTACAACCACATCTAGCTCCGCTAAGCGATGAGCCAGCTTTAACTTTAAAAGAAAAAATGTCTTACCTTCCAGGCCTTTTACCACCAATTGGAATTGTAATAATAGTTTTAGGATCAATTTATTCTGGAATAACAGGTATAACCGAAGCAGCTGGAATGGGTGTAGTTGCTACATTAATTATAATATTTGCGAGAAAAGAATTAACGTGGTTTTTATTTAAAGATGCATTGGTTAGAACTTTTAAAGCTTCAGGTACTATTTTAACCATTACTTTTGGAGCTACAGTTTTAGCTGGAGCTTATTCTTTAGCGGGTGGACCAACTTATGTAGCTGAAACTATTTTAGCTTATGATCTAAAACCAATGTATTTAATATTTATGATGCAATTAATGTTTTTGATAATGGGTGCTTTTATGGATTGGGTTGGAATTGTTTTGTTAGCAATGCCAGTATTTTTACCAATAGTTCTCGCACTTGGTTTTGATCCTATTTGGTTTGGAATACTGTTCTGTGTTAATATGCAAGTCTCATTTTTAAGTCCTCCTTTCGGTCCTGCAGCTTTTTATTTAAAATCAGTAGCACCACCGCATATTTCATTAACAGATATTTTTAGAGGGTTTGCTCCTTTTGTAGTAATCCAATTGATTGTTTTAGCTTGTGTAATGTTCTTTCCAGAAGTGATGACACAGAATTTCCACGAATTCGTACCTAAAAAATAAATGACAAAAAAAATAGGTTTTATAGGCATAGGCCTGATGGGCTTGCCAATGTCAAAAAATATCCTAAAAGCTGGATACAATTTGACGGCATTCAATAGATCAAAAAATAAAGCAGAGCCGCTAAAAGAATTTGGTGCAAAAATTTCAAATACATTAAAAGATGCTGTGGGTGGAAGTGATATAGTTATCACAATGTTAACAGATGATACAGCTGTTGATGAGGTGATGAATAATTCAGATTTTTTAAATAATTTAAAACCAGGAGCTATAGTTATTGATATGAGTTCAGTAAAACCAACGACAGCAACTAAACATGGTAATAATCTAAAATTAAAAGAAATAAATTATTTAGATGCCCCAGTATCTGGAGGAACAATTGGTGCAGAGGAAGCCTCGTTAGCTATAATGGTTGGGGGAGAGCAAAATATTTTTGACGATGCATTTGATATTTTAAAAAAAATGGGTAACCCAACTTTAGTTGGTCCAATTGGAAGTGGTCAAGTTTCTAAATTAGCAAACCAAATTATAGTTGGTTTAACAATTGGTGCTGTTGCAGAAGCTGTTACTCTTTGTGAAAAAGCTGGAGCTGATCCAAATAAAATGATCAAAGCTTTGTCAGGCGGATGGGCAGATAGCAAAGTTCTACAGACACATGGAAAAAGAATGATCAATAAAGATTTTATTCCAAAAGGTAGAACATCAGTTCATTTAAAAGATATGAATAATATATTAGAATGTGCCAATAATTATAATACTCATTTACCTATTTCAAATTTGGTTAAAGAAATGTATAAATCTCTTGTTGATAATGGACATGGTGAAACAGACCATAGTTCACTTTATAAAGAAATTGAAAGGATAAATAATAAATGAGTAGAAGATTAGAAGGTAAAAAAATTGTAGTTACAGCAGCAGGCCAAGGTATTGGAAAAGCAACAGCAATCGCTTTTCATAATGAAGGGGCCCATGTAATAGCAACAGATTTGAATGAAAAAACTTTAGCTGATTTAAATAAAGAATATCCTAATATTAAAATTAAAACTTTAGACTCTACAGACAACAAGGCAATTTTAGATTTTGTTAAAACACTCGATGAAGTAAATGTTCTATTTAATGCAGTAGGATTTGTTCATCATGGAACAATTTTAGATTGCGAAGAAAAAGATTGGGATTTTTCTTTTGATGTAAACATTAAATCTATGTATTTCATGTGCAGAGCAATTTTACCGTTAATGGTGAAGCAAAATGGAGGAAGTATAATCAATGTTTCGTCTATTGCCTCCAGTTTAAAAGGTTTACCAAATAGATTTGTTTATGGCGCTTCAAAAGCTGCAATTATTGGGTTAACTAAGTCTATAGCTTCAGACTTTGTAAAACAAAATATTAGATGTAATTCAATAGCACCAGGAACAGTTTTCTCTCCTTCTTGGCAAGATAGGGTAAACCAAAGCCCTGATCCTGTTCAAGCTAAGAAAGATTTTATAGCAAGACAACCTATGGGAAGACTAGGAACAGCTGAAGAAATTGCTTCTATGGCTATTTATTTAGCTGGCGATGAATCAACATTTACAACAGGAAATACATTTTCTGTTGATGGTGGAATGACAATTTAAATATAAAGGAGAAATAATGAAACTATTAAGAGTAGGAGAAAAAGGAAAAGAAAAACCAGCAATTTTAGCTGCTGATGGAAAAATAAGAGACATAAGTTCTCACATAAATGATTTAAACCCAGATAATTTAAATTTTGAAACAATGTCAAAAATTCAAAGTGCAGACACATCAAGTCTTCCTGAGCTTTCATCTAATCAAAGAGTAGGTTCATGTATTACAAGTCCTGGAAAATTTGTTGCAATAGGACTTAATTATTCAGATCATGCAGCTGAAGTTGGTGCCGATATTCCTAAAGAACCAATAATGTTTATGAAGGCTACTAGCTCAATGTGTGGTCCTAATGATGATGTAGAAATAGTTTCTGGATCAAAAAAACTAGATTGGGAAGTTGAACTTGGAATTGTAATTGGAAAAGAAGCAAAACATATTTCAGAAAGTCAATCACAAGATCATATTTTAGGATATTGTTTAGTAAACGATGTTAGTGAACGAGAATGGCAAATTGAAAAAATGGGACAATGGGTTAAAGGAAAATCTCATGACACTTACGGACCTACTGGGCCTTACTTAGTAACTAAAGATGAAATTAAAGATATTAATAATTTAAAGATGATGCTGGATGTAAATGGTGAAAGAATGCAAACAGGAAATACAAGTACTATGATTTTTAATGTAGATATCATTGTATCTTATGTGAGTAAATTCATGTCATTACAACCTGGAGATATTATTACTACA
This sequence comes from uncultured Pelagibacteraceae bacterium, assembly GCA_902517495.1. GTDB lineage: Bacteria > Pseudomonadota > Alphaproteobacteria > Pelagibacterales > Pelagibacteraceae > Pelagibacter. The sequence continues at coordinate 16,467 of CABYCO010000008.1, forward strand.
GGAACTCCTCCAGGAGTAGGTATGGGAAGAAAACCCCAAGTATTTTTAAAAGCTGGTGATGAAATGAAATTATCTATAGAAAACTTAGGAGAACAGAACTCTAAAGTAGTTGCTGTTTAATAATTGTGAAGATCAGCTCAATCAAAAGTCATGTACTTAGGTATGAGTTGGATAAAGAATTAGGATATTCTCAGCAATATTACAAACACAGAACCGCCCACCTAGTAGAGATAGAAACTGATGAAGGTATCAAGGGTTGGGGAGAATGTTTTGGCCCTGGAAATATAGCTCTCGCTAATAAATATATTGTAGAAAAAGTAATACAGCCTTTAATAATTGGAGAAGATCCAATTAATAAAGAATATATCTGGCATAAAGTTTATAATTTACTAAGAGATAGTGGTCAAAAAGGAATGCCGATTCAGGCATTATCAGGAATTGATATAGCATTGTGGGATATACTAGCCAAAAAAGCAAAATTACCTCTTTATCAATTATTAGGGGGCAAAACCAATAACAAAATACCGGTTTATGGTTATGGAATGATGCTCCAAAAAAAAACTGTCGAAGAATTATGTGAATTATTCAAACAGGAGGCCAGTGAAATAAAGGAAAAAAACTTTAAGGCGATGAAGATGAAAGTTGGTTTAGGTCCTAAAGAAGATTTAAAATTAGTAAGCGCAGTTAGAGAAGTAATTGGTGACGATTTTAAACTAATGGTAGATGCCAATCATGCATATAATAAAAATGATGCGTTGTACGTAGGTAGAGGATTAGATGAAATGGAAATTTATTGGTTTGAGGAACCTGTGGCACCAGAAGATTACGATGGTTACAAAGAACTTAAAGAAAAATTAAAAACAAATATTGCTGGTGGTGAAGCTGAGTTCACAAAATATGGTTGGAACCAATTAATTAAAAAAAATTGTATTGATATAGCCCAACCTGAAGTTTGTGGTTTAGGTGGAATTACAGAATATTTAAAAGTATCGGCATTAGCTCAGTCGAATTTCATCCCGATTGTTAATCATGTATGGGGTTCAGCTTTAAGTGTAGCAGTAAATCTACATTTACTTACTTCTTTACCGGATATGCCAGGTGGACTATTTCCAGCAAAATCAATGTTAGAATTTGATACCACTGAAAAAAATATTTTTATTACAGATCTAGCTGAAGAAAAATTTTCAATTTTAGACCAGGTAAAAAACAAAGATGGATTTGCTTCCCCATTAGAAAATATAGGAATTGGAATTAATCCAAAAAAAGATTTTATAAAAGAATACGAGTATAATGGCTAAGATTATAACTTCAGAACCTGAAGTTTTGTGGAATTTGAAATGTACATTAGGTGAAGGTACTTTGTGGGTCAAAGAGCATAACTCAATTTATTTTACAGACATCAAAAAAAAAAGAATTCATATTTTAAATTCTAAAAATAAAAAAAAAAAAACCATTAAAGTTAATAAAGAAATAGGATTTTTAGCTCATATTAAAAATAATATATTTATATTAGGTCTTCAAGGTGAATTAAGAATATTTAATTTAAAAAGTAAAAAAAAAATTAAATCTATAACCATTGAAAAGTCATTAAAAATGAACAGGATTAATGATGGCAAAACAGATCTTAATGGGAAACTTTGGTTTGGAACCATGGATAACCCTGAAAGAAATATTCCAAATGGATCTCTTTATTGTCTCGATAAAAAATTTAATCTTAAAAAAGTAGATGACAATTACATGATTACTAATGGACCAGCATTTATTGATAAAAAAAACTTTTACCATACAGATAGTAGAAAAAAGGTAATCTACAAAATTAAGATAGATAAAAATGCAGATATAATAAGTAAAAAAATATTTAAAAGATTTTCAAATAAGGAAGGAGTGCCAGATGGCATGACCTTGGATAAAGCTGGAAATTTATGGGTATGCCAATTTCACGGAGCTTGCGTAATTGTTTTAAATAAATTTGCCAAACAGATACATAAGATCAATTTACCCGCTAAAAATATTACTAATTGTGCCTTTGGGGGTCCAAAAAATTCAGATTTATTTGTCACATCTGCATTAAAAGGCATGAAAAACAGTGAAATTAAAAAATTTAAATTTTCGGGAAGTTTATTTAAAATACAAACTAATGCTATTGGTATAAACCAGAAAAAGTTTGTAATTAAAAATGCTAAAAAGAGACCTCTATTATGAAAGAATACCAACAAAATCTTTGAGAGATGATGTTAGATATTTAGGTAATATATTAGGAAGAGTAATTAAAGAACAAGAAGGACAGAAGTTTTTTGATCTTGTTGAGAAGATTAGATTACTGTCTAAAGCAAATATAGCTAATAAAAATCATAGAGATCCCTTTAAAAAAATTTTAAACGAGGTTAAAAAATTATCTCCAAACTCACTTTTCAAATTAACTAGAGCATTTAACCACTTTATGAATTTTTATAATTTGGCTGAATCAATTGATGCTTCAAGGACTTTAGACCTTTACGAAAATGTCAAACAAGATAAAAAATTTCAAAATATTTTCATAGAAGAGATATTTGAAAATTTTTTTAAAAATAAAAAAATATCAAATAATAAAATCTATAATATTGCGAAAAGTTTAAATATTGGAATTGTTTTAACTGCGCATCCAACTGAAGTTAAAAGAAGAACCTTAATACAGAAATACCATTCCTTAACAGAAATATTAGAGCAAAGAAATCTACTTAAAAATTATCCTTCAAAATTAAAAATTTTAGATCGTAAAGTTTTTGATGAGATCACAATTATATGGAATACAGATGAAATTAAAAGATCCAAACCAACCCCTGCAGAAGAAGCAAGATGGGGACTTGCAATTATAGAAGATAGCTTGTGGGATACAATTCCTAAAGTATATAGAAGATTAAATCAAATATTTGAAAAAAATATGGGTAAAGGTTTGCCTAAAAATTTTAATCCTATTGAGTTTGGGTCATGGATGGGTGGTGATAGAGATGGAAATCCATTTGTTACTGCAGAAGTTACTAAAAGAGTCATTTTATTATCAAGGTGGGAGGCAGCTAAACTTTATGAGAAATCAATGACAAAGTTAATTAGATCTTACTCTATGAAAAAATGTTCAAAAAAAATATTAAAAACCACAGGAAAATCATTCGAGCCTTATAGAGTTTATCTAAGACCTTTAAGAGATAAATTAAGAAAAACGCATAGATCAATTGAACAGTTTTTAGTAAATAATAAACCACTAAATGAAAAAAATTTATTATCTGAAAGAGAAGAAATTCTAAAACCATTGAGAGTAGTAAGAGAGTCGTTAGAGCAAAATCAAAGTGAAAATATAGCAAGTGGCGATCTACTAGATTTAATGCGTAGAGCTAAATGTTTTGGCATAAATCTTGCTCGACTTGATATAAGACAAGAGTCTTCAAGACATTCTCAATTATTGGCAGAATATATAAAGAAAAAGCTTAACCAAGATTATTCATCATGGGATGAGGATAGAAAAATAAGGTATTTATCTACAAAAATGCAGAGCAAAAATTTATTAAAAAATTTTCAATTTAAAAATAAGGAAAATAAAGAAGTATGGTCCACTTTTAAAGTATTGGCAACTCAACCCAAAGAGTGTCTAGGAGCGTATGTAATATCAATGACATCCTCAGCTTCAGACATTTTATCAGTTATGTTTTTGCAAAAGGAGGCAAACATTGAAAATAGACTAAGAGTAGTCCCTTTGTTTGAAACGTTGGATGATTTAATAAATGCAAAACCTACTATGGAAAAACTTTTTTCATTAAAATGGTACAGAAAAGATATTAATCATAAACAGGAAATCATGATTGGATACTCAGACTCTAGTAAGGATGCTGGAAAGCTTTCTGCGAGCTGGAACCAATATAAATTACAACAAGAAATAATTAAACTAGCTAAAAAATATAAAATAGAAGTAACGTTTTTTCATGGCAGAGGAGGATCTGCTGGAAGAGGAGGTGGACCAATACAGGCTACATTGAGATCACAGCCAGCGGGTTCAGTTAATGGTAAAATTCGAATAACTGATCAAGGAGAAGTTATACAACAAAAATATGGTTATGAGCCGTTGGCAAAATATAATCTATGTAGTTACATCGGGTCTGTTATGGAAGCTACTTTAAACCCACCTCCAAAACCAAAAGATAGCTGGGTAAAATTAATTCAAAGTATGTCAGAAATATCAACAAGCTCTTATAGAAAAAATATAAACCAAAGTTCAGATTTTATTAGATACTTTAAAACTGTAACGCCACATATGGCGCTTGGTAAACTCTCAATAGGTTCTAGACCTTCTAAAAGAAAAAATGTTGATAATATAAATAGTTTAAGAGCTATCCCTTGGGTATTTGCTTGGACGCAGATTAGATTAATGTTACCTGCATGGCTAGGTACTGCAGAAGCTTTGAGATATTCATCAATTAAAAAATTTAAAAAGACACTTATAGATATGGAAAAAAACTGGCCATATTTTAATTCAACAATGGACTTGCTTGATATGGTACTTTCAAAAGTAGACCCTGAGATATCTAAAATTTATGAAAAAAATTTAGCTGACGATAAACTTATAAGAGTTGGTAAAAAATTAAGGTTTCAATTTGACGCAGTTAAAAAATTAAATGATCAAATAACACCAAAAGAAATTTATAAACAAAGAAAGAGTTTTAGAGGTCCAGCAATTATTAGAAACATATATTCTGAAATCCTTAATGTTTTACAAGCAGTAGTAATGAATAAGCTTTTGCAAAAAAAATTAAATAAGAAGGATAAAAAAGATTTGAATGATGCAATGATGGCATCAATAGCAGGTATTTCAGCAGCAATTAAAAATACAGGATAATGATCGAATTTATTTTAGCTTTTGGAGCAGGTTTACTTAGCTTTTTATCTCCATGTGTTCTGCCTCTAATACCAGGTTATATATCATATATATCAGGATCAACTCTTAATGAATTACTTGAAAAAAAAACCGTAAATATTTTTCCTATAATTTTATTTGCAGTTGGATTTTCTATAGTATTCATAAGTTTTGGAGCTACAGCTACATTTTTAGGCTCTCTAATTTTAGATAATTCATATCAACTCAGAATTGGGGCTGGTGTAATCATAATTATATTCTCACTACAAATATTAGGGCTCATAAATTTAAAGTTTTTAAATTACGAGAAAAGATTTCAAACAAATAATAATACAGGAATAATAAGTTCTATTTTAATTGGGATGGCTTTTGGCTTTGGCTGGACACCATGTATTGGTCCAATTCTTGGATCAATTCTTGCAATTGCATCAACTGAAGATAGTATTAACAAAGGGATTGGCCTTTTATCATTTTATTCTTTAGGGTTAGCAATTCCCTTTGTTCTATCAGGTTATTTGATACAAAAATTTATGATTTTTTCTAAAAACCTTAAAGTCAAGATGAAGATGATAAATATGTTTGGTGGATCTCTTCTATTAATTACAGGAATACTAATGATTACTAATCAATTGCAAGCCTTAGGTTATTATCTTCTCGAGTTTATGCCTTTTCTACAGAGCATAGGATAAATTAATTTATATTAAACTTTCTTTGTAAATGTCTAAGTTTGCTATCAGTACTATCATATTCAATATAGCACCCTTGTAAAAATCTTTTACCCTCATTTGGATTAAATTCCGTTCTACCATGCAGTAATCTATAATTATCCATCATAATTAAATCCCCAGACATTAATTTAAATTCTATTCTATAGAAATCGGAGTTATATAAATCAGATAATTTTTTTCTAGCTTTATAATAAAGGTCTAGTTCCTCCTTTTTTAAAACCGGAACGTAATCAAGTCGAGGACTAAATCTTACTTGTTTAAAATTCTTATTTTCATCTAGCTCTATTAATTCAGACCAGTCTTCTAAAATCACATCTTTATCAATAAATTTAAATTTCACTTTTACTTTAGTTAATATTTCATAATATTCAGGGAAGTCTTTTTTTAAATCTTCAGTAACAGTGTAACCATCAACCAAAGTAGATAAACCACCAGTTACTTCATTTTCAATACAATGCAATATCTGGATACAAGGAACTGGATTTCTATATGGATTATCGGTATGGGGAGCCAAAGGCAAAGGTGTATATGCAAGATCATTAGGATTAGGTTTTGATGAAACATTAAAGTGTTCGCCAAAATTAGTTCTTCTAACACTGCCTACGGAGTTAGCAAATTTAATTAAATAATTATCATGAGTTGGAACATTCTTTATAATTACAAATCCATACTTGTAAAAAGAAGCAAGTAATTCATGCATTTCAACACTTTCATAAATATTCTTATGAAAGTTAAATTTTTTTACGTTATTAAGTGAGGAAGTCCATTTTACTTTTTCTTTAATTTTACTAATTGAGTTGGAATTTTTAAATTCTCGAATTATCTTATTAATATCAATTTTAGTTTCTATTCCATCTGAAAAAGTTATATTTAATAAGTCTTTTTCAATTATTGCTGATTTGATAATAACGTCTGATTCCATTGTGCTTGGATCAAAAAGTCTTTGTTGTGTCTTTTGATCCAGTAATTCAACATTTTCTACTCTTTCTCTAAGCCAAAATGGATGAATTTCTTCATTCAGATTTTCATCTCTAAAGAAAACCTTATTATTATCCAATTCAATTTTCATAAAATTGAGCATTAATTAAAAAATATCTTTAATCAAGAGAAATTAAGTAGTATTTGGAATTATGGATAATAAACTAACAATTAAAAATAATGAATTTCCAAAGTTTTTGAACCAACTAGCAATTGATTTAACGAATTTTTATTTTAAAAAACTTAATAAGCCCTTTAAAGTTAATAATAAATTACTTGGCAAAGGATATGACCCTGTCACCACATGCGATAAAGCCTTTGAAAAATTTATTAGAGCAAAAATAAGTAAAAAATTTCCTGGACATGAAATTATTGGAGAAGAATTTGGTTACAAAAAAACTAAGAGCGATTTTAGTTGGGTAATTGATCCCATTGATGGAACAAGGTCATTTGTTATAGGAAGTCCAACTTGGAGTAATTTAATATCACTAAATTATAAAGGCAATCCAATATTTGGTTTGGCAAACTTCCCTATGTTAAATAAGTATTATTATAATCAATCTTCAAAAATTGCATATGTTGTTGAAAATAAAAAAAGAAAACAAATATCAGTAAATAAGAGTGTTAAATTTAAAGATATTAAATTGACTGCTGGTTTTCATGGAGCAATTTCATTAAATCAACAAAAAAAAATTCCAAAACTTCTTAAATTGATACAATTCCCTTGTTCAGATGCATTGTCATATGCTCAGGTATGTGAAGGTAGAATTGATGTTGTATTACAATGCAATAATAAAATATGGGACATTCATCCACTATTACCAATTATCAATGCATCTGGTGGCATTACTACGACTTGGAAAAATAAGGATGCAAAGCAAGCAGGACATGTAGCGGTATCATCTAATAAAATAATTCATAAAAAAATATTAGGTTTGCTAAAACCCATCGTTTAATTATGGAAATTCTTGTTCTTCAACACATAAATATTGAAGATCCTGGTTTTATTAAAGATTTAATGATCAAAGATGGAGTTAATATTACAACAATTGAATTAGATGAAGGTGAAAAAATTCCGAATAATTTAAATTTTTTTGATGGAATGCTTTGTATGGGCGGACCTATGGATACTTGGATGGAAATGGATTATCCTTGGCTGATTGAAGAAAAAAAAAAGATTAAAGAGTTTGTTGTAGATTTAAATAAGCCATACCTAGGTTTCTGTCTTGGATGTCAATTATTGGGAGAAGTAATAGGAGGAAAAGTAGTTAAAACTAATAATCCTGAAATTGGAATGCTAGATGTAAACTTTTTAGATGAAAAAAAGAAAGATATACTTTTCGCAGATTTTCCTCAAAAAATTACATCATTGCAATGGCACTCTTATGAAGTTCAAGAATTAGAAAAAAATAAAGATGTAACATTAATTGCTTCATCAAAAGAGACAAAATACCAAATATTTCGATATAAAAACAATGCTTATGGCATTCAATTCCACATAGAGATCAAAGATACAACTGTAAATGATTGGGGTTGTGTCCCTGAATATAAGTCAGCACTAGAAAATGAATTAGGACAGGGTGCTCTGGAAAAATTTGATAAAGAGGCCAGAGATAATATGAATAATATGAATAATTATTCAAAAATTTTATATACTAACTTCAAAAACGATATCATTCATAACAATTAAGTTACCTATTTTACCCTTGTAGTTAATCCATTTATCAGGTTTAATTTTATTTGTAATAATTAGGAGGAAAAATGAAATTTAAAAATTTTATTAAAATTTTCTTTGCAATTTTATTTGTTTTTGTATCAACACATTCATATGCGAAAACAATTAAATGGTCTATGCAAGGAGATAGTTTAACTTTGGATCCTCATGCCCAAAATGAAGGTCCAACAACACAAGTTTCAAGACAGGTCTATGAAGCACTTGTAACAAGAGGTCTGGATATGAGTATTGAACCTCAACTTGCAACTGATTGGAAAACAACTGATCCAAATACTTGGGTTTTTAATTTAAGAAAAGGTGTAAAATTTTCTGACGGTACAGATATGACTGCAAAAGATGTTGTATTTAGTATTTTGAGAGCAAAACAACCTACATCAGATTTTAAAGAATACATAAGTACAATTTCTGATGTTAAAGAAATAGATAACTACACTGTTCAAGTGAGTACTAGTAAACCAAATCCAATTCTTTTAAACCAGTTATCAAATATATTTATAATGTCTAAAAAATGGTCTATTGATTTTGGAGCGACAGTTTCACAAAATTGGGATGGCGGTGAAGAAACATTCTCAGCAACTAACGCTATGGGAACCGGACCATTCAAAATTACTTTAAGAGAACCAAATACAAAGACAGTATTTGAGAGAAATAGTAATTGGTGGGGTTCAATGAAAGATAATGGTGTTACTGAAATACACTTATTACCAATTAAAAACTCAGCTACAAGAGTTGCAGCATTATTATCTGGTGAAGTTGATTTAGTAACTGATGCTCCAGTTCAAGACTTAGCTAGAATTGGAAATTCTGCAGATCATGAAGTAGTGAGTACTGCTCAAATGCGTACAATCTTTTTAGGTATGGACCAAGCAGCAGATAAATTAAGATCTGGAAATACTGGTGATAATCCATTTAAGAAAAAAGAAGTAAGACAAGCCCTTTATCAAGCAATAGATATTGAAGCGATAAAGAAAAAAGTAATGAGAGGCCTTAGTGAGCCTGCAGGAATCATAACTTTTCCTGGTGTAAATGGATACACACAAGATCTAGATAAAAGATTGCCTTATGATGTTGATGCTGCGAAAAAATTATTAGCTGATGCAGGATATCCAAAAGGTTTTGATGTTGAACTAAGATGCCCTAATGACAGGTATGTAAATGATGAAGCAATTTGCACTGCAGTAGTTGGAATGTTAGGTAAAATAGGCGTTAATGTAAGCTTATTTGCTCAAACTAAAAGTAAACACTTTAAAGAGCTTAAAGAAGATAAAGGTGACTTCTATATGCTAGGATGGGGAGTTCCAACATTAGATAGTCATTATGTTTTTCATTATCTGTATGAGTCAGGCGCTAGCTGGAATAAAGTAAACTTTAGCAACAGCGAAGTTGATGCTGCTATAAGAGTTATGGAAGGCGAAGTTGACTTAGATAAAAGAAATGCAGCTATTGCAAATGCTTGGAAAATTGTAAAAGATGATATTTCATATCTTCCTCTACATCACCAAGTAATTTCTTGGGCAACTAAAAAAAATGTAGATGTTCCAATAAGACCGAATAATGAACCATTATTCCGTTTTGCAAGTTTTAAATAAATAACTTTTTTATAAGCCCTTTGTTTAATAAAGGGCTTATAAGTATAAATATTTCTTAAATTGATAAAGTATTTTTTCAAACGTCTGATTCAGTCAGTAATAGTGATGCTTGTTGTGTCGTTTGTTTCGTTTTCTTTATTTAACTTTGTAGGTGATCCAATTAACAACATGGTTGGTGAAGAAACTTCTGATGAAGAAAGAGCAGAATTAAGAGAAACTCTTGGACTGACTGATCCAATACATATTCAATTTTCAAGGTTTGTGATTAATGCCTCTAAAGGGGAATTTGGAATTTCATATCAGTTAAGAAGACCAGTTTCAGAATTAATTATTGAAAGATTACCAGCAACTATGGAATTAGTTTTAATTTCTGCATTAATTGCATTGATTTCAGGAACATTGTTAGGAGTGTACACAGGTATAAATAGAAAAGGTTTTTTGAGTGATTTTATATTGGCCATATCTCTTTTGGGAGTATCTCTTCCAACCTTTGTAATTGGTATACTTTTTATTTATTTATTTGCAGTAATTTTAGGTGTACTTCCATCTTTTGGAAGAGGAGAGGTGATTGACCTAGGCTTTTGGACTACTGGCCTTTTAACAGTTTCAGGATTGAAAGCAATTATACTTCCATCTGTAACACTAAGTCTCTTTCAAATGACTTATATAATTAGGTTAGTAAGAGCCGAGATGATGGAAATATTACAAACTGATTATATAAAATTTGCTAGAGCTCGAGGTATAAGTGAAAAAAGTATTAATTATAAACACGCACTAAAAAATGGATTAATTCCTGTAATAACTATAGCAGGAATAAATATAGGTACATTAGTTGCTTTCTCAATTATTACCGAAACCGTTTTTCAATGGCCAGGTATGGGCTTTTTATTTATTCAGGCGGTTCAATTCGTAGATATACCAATTATGTCAGCTTATTTAGTATTTATAGCTTTTGTATTTGTGATGATAAATTTCATTGTAGATATTCTATATTATTTTATTGATCCAAGAATTCGAGTTAAAGGGGATGCTACAAGTGGATAATAAAACACTTAATTCTTGGGAAAGACTAAAAGATAGCGACATTTACTTTAGTTTTATTAAATCTCCAACTGCAATTGTATCGTCAGTAATATTATTAATAATTTTCTTTTGCTCTTTTTTTGTTGAGTTCGTCACTCCTCATAACCCTTTTGACCCTGCATCATTATCTTTAATGGAAGCTTTTACTCCTCCTTCATGGACTGAAGATGGTATGGCAAAATTTATCTTAGGTACAGATGGACAAGGAAGAGATATGCTTTCAACAATTCTTTATGGTTCACGAATTTCATTAATAGTTGGTTTCTCAGCAATTATCTTTAGTCTAATATTAGGTGTCTCACTAGGCTTAACAGCAGGTTACTTTGGTGGAAAATATGAAATGATAGTAATGAGATTAACAGATGTTCAGCTAACAGTACCAAGTATATTAATGGCTCTATTAGTTGATGGTATTGCAAGAGGTATCATCTCTAGAGAAATGCATGATGAGATGGCAATATATGTTTTAATTTTTGCTATAGGAATTTCGGAGTGGCCTCAATTTGCAAGAGTTTCTCGTGCAGCAACTTTAGTAGAAAAAAATAAAGATTATGTTTCAGCTTCATCAATTATAGGTGTTTCAAATTTACTTATTATGTTTAAGCATATACTGCCAAATATAATGAGACCTATTTTGGTAATAGGCACAATTGGTTTAGCTCTTGCTATCATTGCAGAGTCGACATTGAGTTTTTTAGGGGTGGGAGTTCCTCCTACAACACCTTCATTGGGTACTTTAATTAGATTAGGAAATGATTTTTTATTTTCAGGTGAATGGTGGATAACATTCTTTCCTGCAATATTCTTAGTTATTCTTGCTTTCTCGATTAATTTATTAGGAGATTGGATGAGGGATACGCTTAACCCAAGGCTAAAAAAATGACTTTTTTAAAAATAAATAATTTGAGTGTCGACTATAAAATGAGAAAAGAAACAGTAAATGCTGCAAAAAATATAAATATAGACATTAAAAAAGGTGAAATAGTTGGATTAGTCGGAGAGTCTGGTTCTGGAAAAAGTACTGTTGCTAATGCGATTGTAAATTTAATTGATGAACCAGGCAAAGTATCAAGTGGATCAATATTGATGGGAGAAACCAATATCAGTGAGAATCCAGAAACAATTATTCAGTATCGAGGAAAAAAAATTGGATTAATATTTCAAGATCCTCAAACCTCTTTAAATCCAATTTTAACAATTGGCGAACAACTTATAGAAACAATACAAACTCATTTAAACTTAAGTTCAGAGGATGCAAAAAATAAAGCAATTAATTTATTAAAAGAAGTTGGGATCAAGGATGCCAAAAAAAGGTTTTATAATTACCCTCACCAATTTTCTGGTGGAATGAGGCAAAGAGTTGTTATTTCTCTTGCTTTATGTTGTGAGCCTGAATTATTAATTGCAGATGAACCAACAACAGCACTAGACGTTTCTATTCAGTCTCAAATTCTAGAATTAATTAAAAGACTAACAAAAGAGAGAAACTTAGCCGTAATACTTATTACCCACGATATGGGAGTTATCGCTGAAACTACAGATAGAGTGGCTGTAATGAAAAATGGAGACTTAGTTGAAATAGGTTTAACCAAACAGATATTGGTTGAGCCTAAGGAAAAATACACAAAAAGCTTAGTTAGCTCTGTACCACCGACTAATAAAAAAATATCTAGATTTACAATAATTGAAAAAGAAAACGTTAATAATCAAAATAATAACATTAAAATATTAAACAGGTGGTCTAAAAAGATAATTGTTGATCAAAATATAATAGAAATTAAAAACTTGAGTAAGTCTTTTGATGATAGTTTTTTTACTGAGAATACAAAGAATTCTGTAATGGCTGTAGATGATGTCTCACTAAATATAAAAGAAGGACAGTCTTTTGGCTTAGTTGGTGAAAGTGGAAGTGGCAAAACAACAATAGCAAAAATGGTTGTTAATTTGTTTAAGCCCAGTTCTGGAGATATTTTTTTTGACAGTGTTAATGTTACCAAAATTAAAAAAAACAAAGATCTACTTAAATTTAGAAAACAAATTCAAATGATATTTCAGGATCCATTTTCTTCGTTAAATGGAAGACTAAAAGTAAAGGAAATTATTGCAGAACCTATTAAACTTCATAATCCAAGTATAAAATCTAGTGATTTAGATAGTTATATTCATGATTTATTAGAATCTGTTGAATTAACTCAACAGTCTGCAATCAGATATCCCCATGAATTTTCAGGGGGACAAAGACAAAGAATATCAATAGCAAGGGCACTAGCAACCCAACCAAGACTTCTTGTGTGCGATGAACCTACATCAGCATTAGACGTGAGCATTCAAGCTCAAATACTAAACTTATTAAAAGATCTTCAAGAACAGTTAAATCTCACAATTTTATTTATTAGCCATGATTTACCCGTTGTTAGACAAATGTGTGATAAAATAGCTGTGCTTAAAGATGGAAAGTTATGCGAAGTGTCTGAAACAGAAGAGTTGTTTAAAAATCCTAAACATAATTATACTAAGGAACTACTTAAATTAATGCCAAAAATTGAATCAATTTATAACTAAAAGGAGAAAATTATGACAATATTTAAAAAAATTTCTGAAAGTGAGGCTACTGGAAAGGTAAAAGAAATTTTTGATGAAATAAAAGAAGCTCGACAAATAACAGAAATTCCGAATTTTTGGAAAACTATGGCTAATAGTCCTGAAACATTAGAAAGAACCTGGAGATCATTACAGCAAGTAATGAGAAAAGGTGAATTAGACCCTGCTGTAAAGGAGCTCATATATGTTGCAGTTTCAATTACTAACAATTGCGAATATTGTATTAAATCTCATTCTTTAGCCGCCAGAAAAAAAGGTGCCACAGATGGAATGATAAATGAAATGATTGCAATTGTTGGAATGGCAAATGAAACAAATCGTTTAGTTGAAGGTTATCAAGTAGAAGTAGACGACTTTCTCAAATAAAATGAATTTTGATTTTGTTTACAAGATATGTACAAAATCTGAGTGGAGTGAGGCAAAACAAAATAATGTTTTTAAAGGCACTGCATTAGATTTAAAAGATGGTTATATTCATTTTTCAGATAAAGATCAGGTCAAGCAAACACTAAATAAGTTTTATATTAATCAAAGTAATTTAATAATTCTTAAAGTGGATGCTCTAAAATTAAAAAATCTAGTTTGGGAGCAATCAACTGATGGCAACATGTTTCCACATTTATACTCAGACCTAGATTTAGATTTTGTACTTAAAGAATATATTATTGATTTAAAAGATGATGGTAAGCATAATCTGCCAGACGAACTTTAATATTTAATTTGATTTTCCAACTAAATTAACAATTAAAACTCCAGATATAATTAATATTAGACCTATAATTGTAAAAAAGTCGGGAATTTGGTTAAATTTATAAATACCAACAACTGAAGTAGCTATTATACATAAGCCTGCAAATGAAGCATAAGTTACGCCAACAGGAATAGTTTTCATAACTAAAGAAAGTGTATACATGCAAGCAACTATTGTTATTGCTGTAAAGACACTTGGTAAAAATATTGTAAAACCATTTGCAGCTTTGGCAAAACCATTTGATGCTGTACCAAGGGCAACTGCAATAATTAAAATTATATAAGCAGTTAAATTACTCATAATTAAAGAATAATATATCCTTAATTAATATCTACAAACTTTTCTAATTTATTTAATTGTTATAGGACCGACCATTCCACTTTCGTAGTGACCAGGAATGTTACATGCCATTTCTAAAGAAATATCTTTTGAAAACTTCCAAATAATTTCTCCTGTTTTATTTGGTTCTAGCATTACACTATTTGCGTGTTTGTGGCCTAATGAATGATCTTTTTTAGACATTTCTTTCATTTTTTTATGATCAATTCGGTCGCCTAAAAGAATATCGTGTTCAATTAATCTTGCCATTTCGGGTTGGTGTTCAATATGCATTTCTTTAGTACCAATATTATATTCATGCACCAGTTCACCTAAATTTTTAACAATTATCTTTACTGTTTCACCTTTTTTAACTTGAATTGAACTTGGTTCATAATAATTGTCATACATCTTTACTTCTATTACTCTAGTAACATCTTTTGGATCGCCCTTAGATCCAATTATCTTCATTGAAGCTGCATTTGAATTAAAGGCGATAAAAATAAATAAAAGTATTAGTTTTTTCATTACTTAGGCATTGGTGTTGCGCCAGTCTCTAAACTCATGATTTTTCCATTATCATATTTGTAGACTGCCATTACCGCTTCAACATTTCCATCATCAAATGTTACGAATGCATGGTGTACACCTACTTCATCGTTCTCATATACTACTCTAGTATCTCTTTGGTTGATATCTCCGCTCATAGCCCATTTGATCACGTCAGCTTTGCCTAAAGTGTTTCCTGATTTATGCATTTTGAATTTGAAATCATCATGCAAAAGTTCATTCATAGCTGCTTCATCTTTATTTTTTAATGCAGCACTATATTTTTCTAATATTGACATTTTTCTCCTTTATATTCCTTCTATTATCATTCCATTAGAATCTGCGTTATCTAATCGAATTTGTTTTATTGGTTTATATTCTTCTGAATTATACCATTCCTTTGCTTTCTCGTAACTTGGAAATTTCATCACAACTGTCCTTGGATGTTGCCATGAGCCTTCAATTGTCTCACTGGTACCACCTCTCACAAGATACTCCCCACCAAATTTTTCTGCAGTGGGCTTAACTTTGTTTATGTATTCCTTATAATTTTCAGGATTGTTAACATTAATGTTAAAAATTGCGTAACCATTCATAATTATTCTCCTGGTTTAATAACAGATTTTGTGGCATCTGCAGCGTTTTCAAAAGCTTTATTGTAGTCAATAACTTCATGAACCATCAAATCATCCATAAGACCTGAATTTTTAAAAGCAATCTTCAAGGCAAGCGCTTGTTCATAATCTCCTTCTACACATGAGATAACATCAAATCTACCTCTTACCCATTCATAGCTGATCAATTTTAAACCAGCAGCCTCGGTAACTTTCTTAGTCGATGCATATCTATCTGCAGAAGGATCATTTTGCATTCTTTTCATTAATTCTGCACTTATTTTGCCAATCAAATAAAATCTTGCCATATTACATTTCAACTTTTGTTAAATCCCAAGCAGTCATTTTGATAACACATTCATCATAAATTTCCTTTCCAACTGGATGTGTACCAGATATTAGTTCTTTCATTTTTTCCTCATTGTGAACAAATACCTTAAACATAACACCGCTTTTGTCAGGTATTACCGCTCCTACTGTTTTTTCAGGATAAGCTGCAGATTTTCTTACACTCATGCCTTCATCTGACTGCATCCATCCCATAAATTTTTCAAACTTGCCTTCTTTTAATTCTGCAAGTACTAACATTTCTTTTTCCATTTATTCCCCCTTTTTTTTATTTATTATTTTAAATTAATCTATTGATTATTCAATTACTTTGGTAATTTAGTTGCACCTGTCTCTACTTCAATGATTTTACCATCTTTAAATTTCCAACAACACATTAAAGCTTCAGTATTTCCATCTTGGTAAGTTACGTAAGAATGATCAAATCCAATTTCATCATTTTCAAAAAGGATCCTATATTTTTTAGGACTCATCATTCCTTTACTTACAGCTTCAACCATACCTGCCTTACCCATATGGACATATTCTCCTTTAAGATGTGAAAACATTTTGTAATCATCGTGCACCAGCTCACCAGCTGCTGCACCATCTTTTTCCATGATTGCTTTATTTAGTTTTTCTAAAATTGACATGTTGTTTCTTACTTTTTCATTGCATTGAACATGCTTAGTGTGTCGTCAAAAGCAATAAACATTGTCAGTTTACCATCATCGCCTACTTCAAAGTAATGACCAAAAATAGTATCCATACCATCTGCCTTAGCAGATACTTTAACAAACACTTTGTTCCCCTCACTAATCATCATATCTGGAGTTACTGAAAAATTATTCCAAAGTTGTGGAACTTGCATCATGGTTTTCATATATGCCTCTTTGCCTTTATGAGTTCCTGACATTGGATGTTTATCTCCAGGATAAATCCAAGTGATATCATCATGCACCATATCCATAAATGCCTCCATTTCTCCTTTTCCAAAAAGTTCATATCCTTTTTTAACTACTTCTTTTGCGTCCATAAAATCTCCTTTAATTTTTTTTTGTATTAAATTTTATTGTAAGATAGAAATGTAATGAATTTATTACAGTACTGGTATGCGTGATTATATCCAGTGAGGATAGGGAAGACCTTTTTCTTTTAAAAAAGATTTATTAAACATCTTAGAGTTGTATTTATCAGATTTATCGCAAAGTATTGTTACAATCGTTTTACCTGGACCTAAAAGTTTACCCAATTTTATTGCTCCAGCAATGTTTACTCCACAACTAGTTCCTAAACTTAAACCTTCTTTTTCAATTAAATCAAATAGAACGGGTAATGACTCATGGTCACTTATTGAAAATGCTCCATCAATATTTGCTTTTGCAAAATTTGCAGTAATTCTACTAGATCCAATACCTTCTGTAATTGAACCTCCCTCACTTTTTAATTCACCATTTTCAATGTAATTATAAAGAGATGAGCCAGTTGGATCTGATAAATATATTTTAATATCTTTATTCTTTTCTTTTAAAAAACTACTTACTCCTGCAATTGTACCACCAGTACCAGACGAACATACAAATCCATCAATTTTGCCGTCAGTCTGTTCCCATATTTCTGGCCCAGTTGTTTCATAATGACCTTTTGAATTCGCAGTATTGTCAAATTGATTAGCCCAAACTACACCGTGATTGTTACTACTTTTCAATTCATCGGCCAATCTTCCAGCGTATTTAACAAAGTTATTTTCATCTTTATAAGGTTTTGGTGGAACCAACCTTAAATCAGCTCCAATATTTCTTAATAAATCTTTTTTTTCTTGTGTTTGATTATCGTTCATTACAATAATAGTTTTATAACCAATAGAATTTCCTAAAAGACATAATCCAATTCCAGTATTACCTGCAGTTCCTTCAACAATTGTTCCACCTTTTGAAATTAGTTTTTTTTCTTCAGCATCTCTTATTAAAGCTAGAGCCGCTCTATCTTTTACAGAGCCTCCTGGATTTAGGTACTCTGCTTTTCCATAAATATTACAACCAGTAATTTCTGATGCAGCTTTTAATTTAAATAAAGGGGTGTTTCCTATTGCTTCGACAAAATTATTTTGTAAAGTTTTCATACACCAAGCTTTGTATCACCCCCTGGTGCAACACCATAGGGTTTAAATTCTTCGGATGCAGTTCCAACATTTTTTGCAGGAATTCCAACCATTACTGCGTTTTCTGTAACATCTTTTGTAACAACAGCATTAGCTCCAATTTTTGCATTTTTACCAACCACAACTGGTCCAAGTATTTGTGCACCAGAACCTACTACAACATTTTCTTTTAGTGTTGGGTGTCTCTTAACATTTCTTTGATCATCTGAATTAATACTCGGAGCAATTCCACCTAATGTTGCCATGTGATAGATGGTTACGTTATCTCCAATATCTGAAGTTTCTCCTATAACCACTCCCATACCATGATCTATAAAAAGATTTTTTCCAATTTTAGCATTAGGATGAATTTCTATACCTGTTAGAAACCTTGAGAACTGAGAAATAATTCTTGCAACGAGATGAAATTTTGCGATCGAAAAAAAATTTGCAATTCGATGAAAAAATACAGCTTTAACACCAGGATAGGTAAGTATTAAACTTAACTTTGATCTTGCAGCTGGATCTCTTTTAATTATCGATTCTAAAAAATCATTCATGTTTATTTAAGATTAGTAATTAAAATTTAACTACTTGTTACAACAGCAGTTTTCTGATGATGGTTTGCAATCACAATTTTTACAAACGCATCTGTCACAAGAATAGTTTTTACATTTACAGTGAGAATTATTGCATGCCATAGGAGTTATATAATTGTATATTTTTTAAAAACAATACTAATAATAACCCTGATTTTAGAGTTCTTTAAGCGTTAATCCCTTTAGATTTGCAGGAACTGCAATATCCATCATTTTTGGATTAGCAAGATTAAGATTATCCATTATTTCAGCATATTCCTCTTTTGAGCTAACTTGTAATCGAGGGTTATTACTTTTTTCGTTACCAATTGTGGAGTTTTTTTCCCCATTATAATCGTGAGCAGGATAAACAAGTGTTTCCTCAGGAAGTTTTAATAGTTTGCCAAATAAAGATTCATAAGCTTCATGAGCACTTCCATTCTGAAAATCTGTTCTACCAGTCCCATTAATTAAAAGTGTATCTCCTGTAAAAACTCTGTCATTCATTAAGTAACTATAGGAACAATCTGTATGACCTGGAGTATAAATAGCTTTAAGCTCAATATTATCGATATTTATATTTTCTTCATCTTTCAACTTTATATCAATTACCTCAGATTTAGAGTTTTCACCCATCATACGAACACAATTAGTTCTTTGATTAAGCTCATTTAAGCCTGTTACATGATCTGCATGAATATGAGTATCAATTACTTTTACAAGTTTTAATTCCAAACTTTCTAAAACTTTTATGTATTCATCAGTATGTTCAATTACTGGATCTATGATTAATGCCTCACGTCCTTTTCCACTCGAAATAATATAAGTGTAAGTTGAGGATTTAGTATCAAATAGTTGTTCGAAAATCATAATTATAAAATAAATAAAATTTTATAAAATTGATACTAATTTTCAATAGCTTTATGATTAGGCTTACTCCATTCTTTTCCTTTAAACATTACATTCCATTGTAACCAAGGAAAAAGCTTTGATTTCATTTGCCAATATAAAGAACTAGGTTTAGTTGGGTCAAAAGGCAAACTTGGAGTTACTTTTCCACCATAACAAAATTCTGCTAACATAACTTTACCATATGCAACTGTAAGAGGGCAGGCTCCATATCCATCATAAAGTCTATATGCTTCAGATGACTTATTGATATCTTTAATAATATTATGAGCAACTATTGGAGCTTGTTTTCTAACTGCTGCTCCTGTTTTTGCATTAGGTGCATTCATTACATCACCCAAACTGTATATATTTTCATATTTAATATGTCTTAATGTTCCTTCTTTATGATCTACATCAACCCATCCACCAGCATCAGCTAATGGACTATTCTTAATAAAGTCTGGAGACGTTTGAGGTGGTGTTACATGTATAAAATCAAATTTCTTTGTAACCTCTTTAGAATTTCCATCTTTATCTGATTGTTTAAATACAGCCTCTTTGGCCTCACCATTTATTGAAATTAAATTATGCTGGAAGCTTCTTTTAATACCATACGAGTCACATATTTCATTTAGTGGACCTTGAAAGTGAGGCACACCAAAAATAACTGGTTTTGCACATAAAAATTCTAAATTACTATCTTTAAGAGCTCCTTTTTTCTTTAAGTGATCAGCAGCTAAGTAAGCTATTTTTTGAGGTGCTCCTGCACACTTAATTGGCATTGGAGGTTCAGTAAATAATAAATTTCCTCCCTGCAAATTCTTTAAACATTCCCATGTATAAACAGCCATATCGGAACTGTAATTGGTACAAACATTATTTTTTCCTAAAGTTTCTTTTAACCCTGTCACTCCATCAAAGTTAATTTTTAGACCAGGACAAACTACTAAATAATCATAAGAATATTCACCACCTGAAGTCTTTACCGAATTAGACTCTGGAGAAAAACTTTCAGCATATTCTTTAATCCAATTAACATAACTAGGCATTACAGATGACATTGGTTTTATAGTGCTGTTTACATCATAAGCACCTGCACCTACTAAAGTCCATGCTGCTTGATATAAAGATTTTTCAGAAGGTTCTATAATTGATATTGATAATTCAGACTTTAAACTTTTAAGTCTTGTGGCAACTGATATACCAGCGCATCCGCCACCGATAATCAAAATATTTGAGTGATTAGAGTTATTCATATAAAAAAACTAACACTTATAATCTGCTTAAGATACACGTCTTATAAGTTGTTTTTTCAAACTTAAATATCGTTGATAAACTTACTCAATAATTTATAATAGTTCTAATTAATTAAAGGAGAGTGAAGAATGTTAAAAATAAACAGTATGTGTCCTGATTTTCAATGCAAAACTACAGAAGGAGATATCTCCTTTCATGAGTGGCTTGGAGATAGTTGGGGCGTATTATTTTCTCACCCAAAAGATTTTACACCAGTTTGTACAACAGAATTAGGTTCATTAGGACAAATGAAAGCTGAGTTTGATGCAAGAAATGTAAAAGTAATCGGACTAAGTGTAGATGGGGTTGAGGATCACAAAAAATGGTTAGAAGATATCAAAGATGTATCTGGAACTATGCCAGATTATCCTATTATCGCTGACGAAGACTTAAAGGTTGCAAAACTTTTCAATATGTTAGAAGGCGATGCAGGAACAACTTCAATGGGAAGAACAGCAGTTGATAATGAGACTGTTAGAACTATTTTTGTTGTAAGACCAGATAAAAGAATTGGTCTTTATTTAACTTATCCAATGGCTACAGGTAGAAATTTCCATGAAATTTTAAGAGCCATAGATTCAATGCAACTAACTGCAAAACATAGAGTTGCTACTCCAGCTAATTGGAAAAAAGGTGAAGATGTAGTTATTCTTCCTGCTGTAAAAGATGAAGAAGCTAAGAAAATATACCCAGATGGTTGGGAAACAGTTAAACCTTACTTAAGAAAAGTTCCAGATCCTACTAAGTAATAAGGGTTTCGAATAAATTTAATATCTCAGTTCTATTTTAATAATTAGAACTGAGATTAAATTAAGACTTTTTATATTTTTTCATTGAAATATTTGCCAACAGAAGATTTGGATCTATAAATACTTTAGATTGCTTTATTTTCTTAAAAGATTTGTATGCAAATATTGCAATTGGTAATTCAGTACATCCAAGAATTATTTTTTTACATTTA
This sequence comes from uncultured Pelagibacteraceae bacterium, assembly GCA_902517495.1. Classification (GTDB taxonomy): domain Bacteria; phylum Pseudomonadota; class Alphaproteobacteria; order Pelagibacterales; family Pelagibacteraceae; genus Pelagibacter. The sequence continues at coordinate 38,488 of CABYCO010000008.1, forward strand.
ATTTTCATTAAGTAATTTACGGCTGGTCTAATTGCTTTTTCTGCTTCTTTAATTTTGCCCATCTTAACAAGCTTTATAGATTTATTTACTGAATTTTTTTGTAAATTTTTGCTTGGACTTACTAAATTAAAATTTTTATCGAAATATTTATTATAAACTTTAGTACTTAATGTAGCTTCAGTAGATAAAATACCAATCTTAGAATTTTTCTTACAATTTTTTGACATATCTAAGTAGACTTCTTTAGGCATACTAAGTATTGGTATTTTAACTTTTTTTCTTAAATCATCGTACCAATAGTGAGCTGTGTTGCATGGCATTACAATGAATTTACAATTGTTTTTTTGTAACATTTTACAACCCTCAACAAGTGAATTCAAAACGTTGTAATATTTTTTTAAATTTTCAGGTCGTTTTGGAATGTTAGATTTGTTGTATAAAACAAACATAGGATACTGTTGATCGAGCTTACCAGCGTTTATTTTTGCAAGTTTATTGCAAAAATCTAATCCAGCCTGTGTTCCCATTCCTCCAAGAATACCAATCATAAATCTACTTTGAATTTTGTTTTAAAAGTTACAATATACAACTATATTTTATAAACAATTATGCAAGATATTTATATTGATGATATTGGATCAGGATATCCACTAGTTTTAGTTCATGGATATTTAGGATCATCAGAAATGTGGAAACTCCAAAAAGATTATCTACAAAAAAAATTTAGAATTATTGCTCCAGCTTTACCAGGGTTTGGTGAAAGCTTTAATGCACAGTCTTTAAATAGTATTAGTTTAATGGCTAAATTCATTATTCAACAAATTGATTTAAAAAATATAGATAAGTTTAATTTAATGGGGCACTCGATGGGTGGAATGATAGTACAAGAAATTGCAAAACTATTTGGAGATAGAATAAATAAATTGATTTGTTTTGCTACAGGACCTATTGGTGACATTCCAGGAAGATTTGAACCTATAAATACATCGATAAAAAAGCTGGGTGAGGAAGGAATCAAAGAACAAGTAAAAAGAATACCACCGAAGTGGTTTGTTGATGGAGATCAAGCTAAATATTATTTTTTATGTGAAAATGCAGTTAAAAATACATCTGAAGAAACAGCACGCAACGCCTTAATAGCCATGCGAGATTGGAATGGATTAGAAAATTTAAAAAAAATAAAAAATAAAACTTTGATAATTTGGGGAGATAAAGACAAATCTTATAATTTTGAACAAGTCTCAACACTTAAAAATAATATTCCTGATAGTGATTTAAAAATATTTAAAAACTGCTGTCACAATGTACATCTTGAACAGCCCCAAAAATTCAATCAAGTTGTTGAGGATTTTCTTGTTTAAATAGACCATTTTAGGCTTTTGCATAGCAGCATTTACTTTTTAGCTTATTAGAAAAGTTGACTCTAAATTTAAAACAAAGTTAGATTTTATTTATATAAATTAATTAAATGGGGAAAATATGAATATAATCAAAAAAATCCTTGTGGCTGGAATAATTTCATTGTTTGTGCCAGCTTCAAGTTTTGCCGAAAAGGTAAAAATAGGTGATCCTGGTTGGACAGGCGCAACTGCAATTGCAAATTTACTTGCTGCTGTTGTTATTGATAAAATGGGTGGTGAGGCTGAGTTAGTCCCTGGTAACAATACTGCAATCTACGGAGCGATTGATAGAAGTAAAGGTGAAATCGAAGTTCACCCTGATATTTGGCTACCAAATCAAGAAGCTTATACAAAAGATTTAGTACCAAAAGGAACTTTAAAATTAAGCAAAAATCCTTATGAAGGAAATCAAGGCTATTGTGTCTCTCAACAATTTGCAAAAAAAATGAATATTACTGCAATAGAAGATTTGGGAAGACCTGAAGTTGTTAAAGCAATGGACAGTGATGGAAATGGAAAAGGTGAGTTTTGGATTGGTGCAGATGGATGGGCTTCTGCAAATGTTAACCAAGTAAAACTTAGAGATTATAAATTATATGATGCTGGTATTGAGCCAATAAGAGCTGCTGAAGCTGTAAAAAATGCCAGAGTGTTAGACTCAATTAAAAAGGGTGAAGGGTACGCATTTTACTGTTACAAACCTCACGCTATTTGGGGAATGGCTGATGTAGTTATGCTCGAAGAACCAAAATATGATCCTGCAAAATATAAAATGATACAACCAAAGGCAGATGCTGATTGGTATCAAAAATCTTATGTAGCCTCGAAGGATGCTTTAAAACAAATCCAAATTGGATGGGGAACTTCTCTTGAAAGCAAGTCTCCAGCAATTGTAGATTTTTTTAATAACTTTCAAATTACAGCTGATGATGTTTCTTGGATGGCATACGAAGTTTCAGTCCAAAAAAGAGACCCAGGCGAAGTTGCAAGAGATTGGATGTCTAAAAACAAATCAACTGTTGACGGTTGGTT
>CABYCO010000009.1 GCA_902517495.1 uncultured Pelagibacteraceae bacterium
TATCCTTATTCTTTTTTGGTGGATTTAAAAAATATACTCCAATAAAAGTTGAGGTAGTTGTGAATGCAATGATCAAACTTGCCTCAGGAAATAATAGTGAGCAAACTTATTTATCTGATAGGTTGCAAGAGTTAGGATCTAACTGAATGAGAAAATCAATAATATCAATATCTTTTTTGATTTATATATTCTGTATTTTACCTTACTCTACTTCAATGGCTTATGAGGAATCTCAATATGATGTAGTATATAAATCTGAAATATACGAAGTAAGACATTATAAAGATCGTCTAGTCGTCGAAGTTGTAAGTAGAAATGATGACAGTAGTTTTAGAAAACTTTTTAAATATATCTCGGGTAAGAATAATAAATCCCAAGAGATTAAAATGACTGTGCCAGTAACACAGGGTGAGAAGGATAATGGATACTATATGCAATTTTATCTTCCATCAAAATTTACAAAAGAGAATGCGCCTATACCCACAAATTCAGATGTTAAAATCTCAACAATAGAAGAAGGTTTTTTTGCTGTAATAGAATATTCTGGAAGAGCCTCAGATAATAATTTTTTCAAACATAAGGAAATTCTAAATAAAAAACTCTTAGAGGATAAAGTAATCATTAAAGGACCTCCAATAAGAGCAACCTATAATGGGCCTTTTACGCTTCCTATGATGAGACGCAACGAAGCTATGTTTAAAGTTGAGTGGAGTAAATAGATTACATTTTGCCATATATATTAATTTCTATCGCCTGATAGTTTAACTTCATTAATCAGAAAGGTATTTTATGAAAAAATTATTTCTAATTTTATTTGTATCATTTGGTTTAAACAGCTCTGTTTTTGCTGATGGTCATGTAAAAAGAATTTTATCAACTAGTCAGACTGGTATGGGTAACGATATTGTTTATCCATCCGGAAAAGCAAAGATCACAGCTTTTGAGTTTACTGTGCCCGTAGGAGGCCCTGTAGTTCCGCATACTCACTCGTTCCCTGTTTTAATAATGATACAACAAGGAGAAATTGAACTTACTCAAGGTGGTAAAAGCTATGTTTATAAAGCTGGAGATGCATTTATTGAAGATGTAGGTGTGGCTCATGAATCTAAAAATATTGGAGATGTTCCTGTTAAAGCAATTGTTGTTGCTATGGGAGTTGAAGGTCAAAAAATTATGACCCCAGTAAAATAGAAAGAAAAAATATGGGGCAGTTATTTTTACATGCCCCATATCTCATTCTTTAAGCTATATTTTTTTACTCTCTTTTTTCAAGTGTCCTAATGTTTCCCCAGAATTTTTTCCTGATTTAATAACGTATCCACTTGTACCGTTGGCATTAGTTTCTACAGTTTTCAAATTTCGAAACATTAATTGATTTAGCCTAGCGTTCTTTGAGCCTCGGCTAAACGAACTTAAAACTCTGTGCATTCTTTTCATACACTCTCCTTGTTTGTTTTTCCAAAACTCGCTTTTAACCGATGCGATATCGGCCTCTTTTTCACCATGAGATATGGTATTAATAAAGTATCTTTTACAAATAATATTTTCAATTAGATAACTTATTATTATGACCAAATTGGGTTTTAAAATTATTTAATACTTAGAGAATAACTAAGTCTGTCTTTTGATTACCTAGTCTTTCATTTCCTTTTTCAGTAACAATGTAAGTCTCACCTAGATTCATAGCTAACTCATTTTTACTATCCATTAGAATCATGTGCATAAAGAAAACATTTCCTGGTTGGATGACATAAGGATTGCCTTTGTAAAGCATTGGCCAATCCATCCAATTAGGTGAAAATGTAGCACCTAATGAATATCCACATGCATTCATCCGACAATCTTTATAACCTAAATTGTCAAATATTTTTGCATGCATATCAAAAACCTCTCCAATTTTATTGCCAGGTTTTAATGTATTTTCACAGTTTTTTAGTGCTTCTTCACAAGCCTCGTGCATTTCATAATGTTTGGGATTTGCTTTTCCAATCGGTATAGTTCTGAACATTGCAGAATGATAATGTCTATATGTGCCTGCCCATTCAATAGTTAGCTGATCTACATTATTAAGTATTTGTTTTTCTGATTGATATCTACATAGTAGTGCGTTTTTACCAGAACCTATTATAAATTCATTTGCAGGATAGTCCCCACCTCCTTCAAAAATTACCCTATTCATTTCAGCAAGAATTTTACTTTCACTCACTCCCTTTTTAGCAAATTTCCAAACTTCATCTAAAGCTTTGTCGGCAAGGGTTGCTGCTTTCTTAACATAAACTATTTCTTCAGGAGATTTAATTACCCTCAGTTTTGTTATTAATTCAGATTTATCATCTAAAGAGCAAAAATTTTTTAATGATTTATTTAAATTAATTGCATTACGTCCAGTAAGTCCATAAGCTTCGTACTCTATACCGATCTTTTTGTCTTTTAAGTTAAGTTCGTTTAAGATTTGTTTTAGATCTTCTGTGGGATTAGAATCATCTTTATCAACCCAAATTTTTATATTTTCTATATTTGAAGTATTTTGTGCTTGTCTTAAATCAGGAGCTCTAGTTAATAATATTAAATTACCTTTTTGGTCTAATACTAAGGACTGAAAAAAAACATAACCAAATGTATCGTAACCAGTCAGCCAATACATAGACTCTTGTCTAAACATGACCAAGGCATCTATTTTTTCCTCTTTTAATTTAGTAATAACTTTATTTTTTCTACTGTTGAATTCTTCTGAGGAAAAATGAAGGCCCATTAATTGATAGTGGTTCTAACTGATCCGATTTTATCAACTTTGCCTATATATTCGCCCTTATTTTTTATTGGAACAACTCCTACCGTTGAGCCTGTGAACACGTAGAAATCTTTCTCTAATTTTACTTTTTCTTTCCTAATTTTATTTAAGACAAATTTTAGAGAATTAAGAGGGTTTATATAAACAGTATTTGTATTACCTTTGACATTTAAACCCTTATTATTTTTTAAATTTGTTTTTAAATTATTTAGATTTAATTTTTTAAACTTCTTTTTTGGTCCCATAATAAATTTAATATTTACTCCAAAATCACTGCACAAATCACCTAAATACTTAATACCTTTTTTCTTCTGTCTAAAACCTACTATCTCAATACATGGACCCATATGGGTTATAAATTTTGTGACATTTTTTGGATTTAGCCTACCTTTGAAACCAAAAAAGGATTTTTTAATTATGTAATAAACTTCTACTTCAATACCGAGAGCATATTTATTTACCTTAACTTTACCTCCTGATTTAATAAGGTTTTTTTGAAATACGGTTGAATGGAAAGGTTCTCTTTCTTTTAACTTTTTTAACAGAGCAAAAATAGTTCCACCTGCTTTAAATCCTATTTTGCTATCATTAATTTTACTTTCACATAAAATTCTTAATTTATGTGCAAGTTTAATATTTTTACAAAACTTCTCTGGTATTGGATTGATTAACTTATTTTTGTTGTAGGCATTAACTAGTCTTTTTGAAACTGATTGGATATCATTTTTCATAGCAATAGATTATTGAATAACTGTCATTGGATCAAGTCTAGTTTGAAACCAATTAACTCTAAAGTCTAGATGAGGACCTGTTGATCTGCCAGTAGAACCTACTGTTCCAATTATATCACCTTGTTTTATTAAGTCTCCAACGTCAACCATTACATTTTCTAAATGTGAATAGATTGTTGAAATACCATGGCCGTGGTCCATTACGATTGTTCCACCAGTATAATAAAGATCATTTTCAGCCATTGTAACAACTCCAGTCCCAGATGACTTTACCGGCGTTCCTTTTTTTGCGGCAATATCTATTCCATAGTGTGGCCATCTTGGTTTACCATTTAGAATTCTTTGACTTCCATAAACTCCACTTATTATTCCTTCAACGGGCATAATGAATCTATTGCTAAAATAATTTAAATCTGAATTTATGGCCCTTGCTTCACCTATTTTTCCATTCTCTTTTTTTATTCTTTTGTAAACAGATTCTGGGGGTGTTACTTTATTTTCAGGTAATCCATCTATTCTTTGAATATTGTATTTTCTTTTAAATACACGTTTAGTAATTTTTTTAGTTTTACCATTTGAAATCTTAGTAATTAATACATCATATTTTCTATCTCTATCTATACCGAATACAAAGAAACCATTTTTAGATACTTTTATATTTTTTTTATCAATTAATATTTGTGAACTAGGATCAGTTTTACCTAAAATATAATGCCCTTGAATAAACTTTCCGGTAAATTCAATTGCTAGAATATTTGTAGGAAATAAAATTGCTATTATAAGCAATATTTTTTTCATTATTTTGCGGTCCACCCACCGTCTATTTTTATAGATGTTCCTGTTATCATTGCTGCAGCATCTGAAGCTAAAAAACAAACTGCAGTTGCAACGTCACTCTCTTTTGCAGCTTTACCCATAGGAATATTCCCTAGTGCTAATTTTTTAAAATCTTTATTTTTAAAAAATTTTTTCACCATTGGTGTTTCAACAAAGGTTGGTGCTACGGTATTTACTCTTATATTTTTTGTGGCGAGTTCTACACCCATACCTTTAGTTAGTCCCTCAATACCAAATTTGGTCATATTATAAACATTTCTGCCAGACATTCCTACATGTCCTAGTTGCGATGACATGTTTATTATAGATCCACCTCTTTTCTTATTTTTTATCATCTTTTTTACAACTATTTGAGCAACATTAAATGCGGCTCTTAAATTTAAATCTATCAAATAATTTAAGCTTTCTTGTTTTACTTTATCAAATGGTTCTGGAATATTAGTCCCAGCATTGTTTACCAAAATATCTATTATTTTTATTTTTTTTAATTTTTTATTTAAATCTTGGTAATCCATTACATCACAGTTTATTTTTATTAATTTACTTTTTACTTTTTTTATATCTTTTTCTAGTTTATCTAAATCCGAGGAAGTTCTGCTTAGGCCTATTATTGTTGCACCAGCCTCAGCCATTGCAATAGAGCAAGCTCTTCCCAATCCTTTTCCAGCTCCAGTGACAAGAGCATACTTATTTTTAAGATTAATTTTTTTTAAATACATTTAAATAAAAAGTTTTAAGTCTGTGTAAATTAATTCAACTGCAACAAACAATATAGCAAATAAACCAACCCATGCTATCCATTTATATTCTTTTATCCATTTAGAAATTAATGTTGCAGCAGTAGCCATTAAAATAATAGACAAAACAAGACCAAATATTAAAAGAAAATAATGATCTTTAGCAGCACCAGCAACACCTAGCACATTATCTAAACTCATCGTAAAGTCAGCTAGTAGAACAGTCCAAACAGCTTTCAACATTGATGAGTTATCAACTTTGATATTTTCCTCACCATCACTTGAATTTTTAATTACATCTACATAAAGTTTATAAACTATGTAAAGAAGCAACAAACCGCCAATTAATCTTAAACCTGTAATCTGTAAAAGATATGCTGTTATGAGAGTTAATAAAATTCTTAATATTACTGCTCCACCAATGCCCCAAAAAATAATTTTATTTCTTTGTTCAGGAGGAAACTTTGAAGCAACCATTCCTATAATAATGGCATTATCTCCAGCTAAAATTAAATCTATAAATATTATTTGAAAAAAAATTGTTATTTCTTCGGTCATCTAGCATCTTCTATTATCATATCTGCTGCTTTTTCAGCAATCATAATAGTAGGTGCATTAGTATTTCCTGAGGTTATTGATGGCATGACAGATGCATCAACAATTCTTAAATTTTCTAAGCCATGAGCGACTAATCGATCAGATACAACTGCATTTTCATCAGTTCCCATTCTACATGTGCTCACAGGATGAAAAATAGTACTACAAAATTTTCCAGCCTCTTTAGCCAATTCCTCATTATCCGTAATATGAATTCCAGGCCTATATTCTTCAGGCTCATACTCTTTATAAGCTTTTGAATTCATAACAATATTTCTTGTGATTTTTAATGCTTTACCTGCAATTTCTCTGTCTTCGTCTGTAGATAAGTAATTCATCTTAATTTCTGGAGATACTCTTGTATCGGATGATTTTAATTTAATTGAACCTCTGCTAGTTGGTCTTACATTTGTTATGCTGGGCGTAAAAGCCGTAAATTTATGAAGGGAGCCTTTGCCTAATACGTCCGTGCTAGCTGGAGATACATGGAATTGCAAATTAGGAGTTGCTAAATGATCATCACTTTTTACAAAGCCACATAAATAACTAGCCCCGACTGTTAGTGGTCCTTTTCTAAATAAGAAATATTTTAGTCCAGTCATAACCTTTTTTGTCATACTATAATAAATGTCATTTAAGCTTTCTAAATTTTTAACTTTATAAACTGGTCTTAACATTAAATGATCTGTTAAATTCATACCTACTCCAGGATGATCTTTAACTACATTGACATTATTTTTTTTTAAAAGTTCGCCAGGGCCAATACCTGAAGCTTGAAGAATATGAGGTGAACCTATAGTCCCAGAACTTAAAATTACTTCTTTATTTGCTTTAACAGTAATTACATTCTCACCAATCCAATAATTCACTTTGTCTGCTTTTTTATTATCAAACTCAATGTTTTTAACATGAGCATTTGTAACAACTTTTAAATTTTTTCTTTTTTTCACAGGATTGAGATAACCCACAGCAGTACTACATCTAAGCCCGTTTCTTACTGTAAAAGGAAAATAACCCATTCCTTCATTGTCACCATTATTAAAATCATCAGTCCTTTTGTGTCCAAACTCTTCTGCTGCATCCATAAATAGATCGCATACTTTAAAAGTCCCTCTTATTTGCTGAACAGCTAAAGGTCCACCAGATCCATGAAATTCATTCTCACCAAATTGAAAATCTTCAGATTTTTTAAAGTAGGGAAGCACATCTTCCCATGACCATCCTACATTACCTAGCTGTCTCCAATAATCAAAATCGTTAGATTGACCTCTAATATAAAGCATTCCATTTATTGAGGAACTTCCACCTAAAGTTTTACCTCTTGGGTAAACCATTTCTCTGTTGTCACAAAATTCCTCTTTTTCAGTCTGAAAACACCAATCAGTTTTTGGATTCAACATTGTTTTAAAATATCCACCCGGAATATGGATCCAAGGGTTTGTGTCTCTACTTCCAGCCTCGATCAATAAAATTTTATGGTTTGGATTAGCGCTTAATCTATTTGCTAAAACACAACCAGCTGAACCAGCTCCTAAAATTATATAATCAAAGTTTTCCATTAATTTTCAATTTTTCTAATTCTATTAACATATAGATATTAATATTTATATCTGCTAAATTTAACCATGTTAAATGAGGATCAAATTAAACTTTATAAAAATGAAGGTTTAATTAAAAGCCCAACTTGTTTATCCAAAAATAAAGTGGAAGAGCTAAATTCTGCACTCGACAAATATCTTCTTGATCATAAAAATGAAAATAATGAATTTGTAAGTGGTTTATACGAGAGAGACGAAGCTTTTTTAAGATTTGCACTTTATCCTGAGATAATTGAGGAAGTTAAACAATTAATAGGTGAGGATATAATTTTATGGGGATCTTCACTTTTCTGCAAAGCTAAAAAAACAGGTAATGAAACACCTTGGCATCAGGATGGAGAATATTGGCCTATTAAACCACTAGAGTCTGTAACTATATGGCTAGCAATTGATGAAGTTACACCTGAAAATGGACCATTACAATATATTCCTGGATCACATTTAAATAAAAATCTTGCTGAACATAAAACCCTTGATAAAAAAAATGTAACACTAAACCAGACTTTAAAAAATATTGATCAAATAAAAGATAAGGCAAAGTTTGTTACTTTGCAGCCAGGAATGTTTTCTATACATGATGTATACTTATATCATGGTTCAAAACCTAATTATTCAGGAAATAGAAGGGCTGGATTAACATATAGGTATATGCCGGCTACAAGTTTATTCGATCACCAGGGTGCAAAAAAAATTGAAGAAAAAATTGGTTACTCGTTGCAACGCCAATTACACTTAGTAAGTGGATCCGACAGAGCTAAAAATAAAATTTTTAAAGATCATACTAAATAATTTTAAGTGAAAAAATTTGATTGTATAATAGTAGGGGCTGGATTTTCAGGATTATATCAACTTCATTGTTTGAGAGATAAATTAAAATTAAACACTTTGGTCTTAGAAGAAGGAGATGATCTAGGAGGCACATGGTATTGGAATAGATACCCAGGAGCAAGATGCGACTCAGAGAGTTTTACTTATGGTTTTACTTTTTCAAAAAAAATTTTTAAAAACTGGACTTGGAAAGAAAGATATCCAAAGCAGAATGTAATTTTAAAGTATCTTAAATATTTTTCAAAAGAATTAAATCTTAATAAAAATATATCTTTTAAACAAAAGGTAATATCCGCACAATATTTTAAAAAAGAAAACTTATGGAAAATAAAAACTAATAAAAAAAAAATTTATTTGGCAAAATATTTAATATGTGCAGCTGGATCACTCTCATCAATTAATGTTCCAAAAATAAAAGGAATTAATCAATTTCAAGGTCAATTACACCATAGTGGAAGATGGCCAAAAAAAAATATTAATTTTAAAAATAAAATTGTTGGACAAGTTGGAACGGGCTCCACTGGAATCCAGATTGCACCAGAAATTGCCAAAAAAGCAAAAAAATTGATTTTATTCCAAAGATCTCCAAACTTTAGTATTCCAGCAAGAAATAGAAAATTATCCGCTGCAAACATTAAGAAATACAAAAAAAATTTTAATAAATTAAGAAGCTATTTAAAAAGGACACCGGGCGGCCATCCTTTTGAATTTCCAAAAAAATCAGCATTCGATTTTGACGAAGCTAAGAGAAATTTAATGTACGAAAAATCTTGGCAGTATGGAACTTTATCCTTTAGAGCAACTTTTAATGATATAGTAAAAACCATCAAAGCAAATAAAACAGCAGTTAAATTTATTGAAAACAAAATATACTCAACAGTTAAAAATAGAGATTATGCAAAGATACTAACAAAATTTGACCATCCATTTACTGCTAAAAGACCAACCTTAAATACAAATTATTATGAGATGTTTAATAAAAAAAATGTGGAATTAGTTGATTTAAAAGAAAACCCAATAGTAAAAATTACTAAAAAAGGGATTAAGACAAAAAAAAATGAATACTCACTAGATAAAATTATATTTGCAACCGGCTTTGATGCTTTGACAGGTTCAATCGAAAAATTAAATATAACTGGAAAAAAAGGAATTAAATTGTCTAAATATTGGAAAAGTGGACCTAGAAGTTTTTTAGGACTTCTTGTTCCTAACTTTCCAAATTTATTTATTGTTAGTGGCCCGGGAAGTCCCTCAGTATTAACAAATGTACCAGTGCAAATAGAACAGCATGTTGAATGGATTACCAAATGTATTAAATTTTTAGAAAACAATAAAAGACAAAGTATAGAAAGTACAAATGTAGCAGCAAATAAATGGCAAAAAGAAATTATGAACTCAGTTAAAAAAACATTATTTATGAAAGCTAAAAGCTCATGGTATAAAGGCGACAATATACCTGGCAAGTCGAAGTCTTTTTTACCCTATCCTGGTGGAATGCCAAAATATAGAAAAGCTTGTTTAAAAGTTGAGAAGACAAATTATAAAGAATTGAAGATAAACTAAATGAACAAAATCAATTTCATATTAATATATTTTTTTTTGATTTGTAATGTTTTTGCAGCAGAAATAGAAATTATTGTTGATAAGCCTGGCGAAGGAAAGAAAATTATTAATCACTCATGGGTTCAAATCGAATACACAGGTTCTTTTGTTGATGGAAACGTTTTTGATACTAACGTTGGAAAAGATAGACCTCTAGTTGTTCAAATAGGCATGAAAGAAGTAATACCTGGTTTTGAGATGGGTATAGTTGGAACCAATAAAGGAACTATCAGAAAAATTAAAATACCTGCTGAACTAGCATATGGAGCAACAGGCGCTGGAAATATAATACCACCAAATTCTGATCTTATTTTTGAGTTCAAGATTATTGATGTTCTAGATCCAAATTATAATTTAATCACATCTGATGAATTAAATAATTTATTAAAAAACAATGCAGTAGTTTTAGATATCAGAACAGAAGACCAATGGATTAAAACTGGTGTAATTAAAGAGTCGTTTCAAGAAACAGCTTTCGATAAAAATGGAAAATTTAATGTTTATCTAATGGATAGAGTAAGAGCTTTAGCTGGAGCAGAGTCTCAAAATATTGAAATTATTTTTGTTAGTCATGATGGTGAAACAGCATCAATTTTAGGCAATGCTTTTGCAGAAGATCTTGGTTTTAAAAATGTTTATGTTCTAGATGGAGGAATTAAAGCTTGGATTAGTGAGGAAAAAGCATTAGTTTCCTTCTTAAAATAACGTCAAATCATTTAGAAAATGAAACTTAAAGATAGGGTAGCAATAGTTACAGGTGGCGGAAAAGGAATAGGACAAGAAATTTGTCTTGGTCTTGTAAAAGAAGGTGCAAAGATTGTTATTGCAGAAATAGATATTGAAAATTCAGAAAAAGCTAAAAAAAAAATTATAGAGGCAGGCAGTGAAGCAATAATTATAAAAACTGATGTTTCAAACCAAAAGAGTATAAACGAGATGGTGGATCAAACTATCAAACACTACGGTAAAATTGATATTTTAATAAACAACGCAGGGATTAGACATGTTAAGAAACTTTTAGATCATACAAAACAAGATTGGGATGATATGATTTCAGTAAATCTTACCGCACCTTTCCTTGCTAGTCAGGCTGTAATTCCACATATGATTAAAAATGGAAAAGGTAAAATTATTAACTTTGGATCGATAGCAAGTTTTATGGGAAGGCCAGATAGGGTAGGATATGTAGCAGCTAAAAGCGGTGTCCTAGGTTTAACAAGAGCCTTATCTGTGGATCTAACTGGAAAAAATATTAATGTAAATACCATTTGTCCAGGTTTAATATCTACCCCATTTAATCAAAAATATGCAGAAGATCCAAAACATGGTGAAGCCTGGGGAAAAGAAACTGTAGTAGGTAGATGGGGGGAGCCAAAAGATATAGTTGGAGCAGCAGTATTTTTATCAAGCGATGAATCTGATTTTATAAATGGATCTGAAATAAAAATTGACGGTGGATGGCTCTCTTCAAAAGTTAGAAGAGGAGAATTAGACAATGAGTAACTTTGAAAAAAATCTTGAACAAGCGCTTATCAATGCAAAAAGACTAACGAATAAAATCTTAATTGATGGCAAATTAATATCTGCTCAAACAAATAATAAAATACCAATATTAAATCCAAGCACAGGCGAGAATATCGGTTCAGCTCCTCAATGTGATAAAAATGATGTTAATATTGCAGTAGAGTCAGCCCACAAGGCTTTTCAAAAATGGAAAAAAATACCAGCAAGGGAAAGAGGAAAAATGGTTGCTGCTGGTGCGAGAAGATTAGAAGAAAGAAAATCCGAAATTCAAACTTTATTGTCATTAGATACAGGTAATGCTTTAAGAACACAGGCTATACCAGAAACAGGTGCTTCCATTGAACTTACAAATATGTTTGCAGGTTTATCTGGAGAATTAAAAGGAGAAAATTATCCTAGTAATATTCCAAATAGTATTCATTATACCACCAGAGATCCAATTGGGGTTGTTTGTGCAATCGTCCCTTGGAATGCGCCATTATTTTTAACAGTAGCAAAAATCGCTCCAGCTATTGTAGCAGGAAATAGTGTTGTTTTAAAAACAGCTGAGCAAGCTCCATTTTGTGCTCTTCTACTATCGGAGATATTTCAACAAGAACTTCCTCCGGGTGTTTTAAATGTAATTTCAGGCTATGGAGAAGAGTGTGGCGAACCTCTGGTAACTCATGAAAAAGTAAGAAAAGTAACGTTTACTGGATCTTTTACTGTAGGAAAGATTATAGCGCAAAAAGCAGCTCCTAAATTATGCCCAGTTACTCTAGAGCTTGGAGGAAAAAATCCAAATATAATAATGAGTGATGCAGATTTAGATATTGCAACTCAAGGGGTTATTGATGGTATGAGATATACTCGACAAGGACAGGCATGTACTGCTGGTTCAAGGGTTTATATTCAGGAAAAAATTTATGACAAAGTACTGGATGGTGCTGTTGAAAAATTAAGTAAATTAAAAATGGGGAATGCTCTAGACGAAAGTTCTGATATTGGAGCAATTATTTCTGAAGAACAACTGAAACGAACTTTGCATTATATGGATATTGCAAAAAAAAACTCTACAACCAATGTTTTGCATGGTGGTAATCAATTGACAGGTGGTGATTATAGAAACGGTTTCTTTTACGAACCTACATTAATGTCAGGTGTTCCAGTTAGTTCTCCAGTTTGTCAGGAAGAAATTTTTGGTCCAGTTGCTTGTGCGATACCATTTAAAACATTTGATGAAGTAATGAATAGTGCAAATGATACACCATTTGGATTATCAGCAGTATTGTGGACACAAAATTTATCCAGAGCTTTACAGTTCGTAGAGGAAATTGAGGCAGGTTTTGTTCAAGTAAATCAATGTGTAGCGCCTAGAGCAAATGTTTCATATGGTGGATTAAAAATGAGTGGCTTAGGAAAAGAGTATGCATTTGACAGCATGGTTAATCATTTTACTCAAAGTAAAACGGTTTTGATTAATAGAGGAAAATCAAATATAGATAATTAAAAATGACAGATCAAATAGCATTTATTGGTGTAGGTAACATGGGTAACCCAATGGCTGACCAATTAGTTAAGGCTGGCAAAAAAGTTAAAGCCTACGATGTCTCACCAGAAATGATTCAAAAAGCTAAAGAAGCTAATTTAGATGTTGTTGACTCATTAGATGAGGTGCTTGAAGGGGCAAATTTTGTAATCTCGATGTTGCCTGAAGGTAAACATGTAAAATCACTATTTTTAGGAGATAAAGGCATAATAGATAAAATTTCAAAGAATGCTTTAATAATTGATTGTTCAACAATTGATATTGAAACTTCATTATTACTTGGCAAGGAAGCAAAAAACAGAGGAATTAGAATGATTGATGCACCTGTTACTGGAGGTGTTATGGGAGCAAGAGTTGGAAAATTAAATTTTTTAGTTGGTGGGGATGATGAGGCTGTAAATTTAGCCAGACCATTAATGGATATTATGGGACAAAAAATTTTACATGCAGGACCACAAGGAAGTGGAGTTGGAGTAAAGATTTGTAATAATATGTCTTTAGGAATTTCAATGATAGCAGCATCAGAAACATTAATGTTAGCAAAAAGACTAAAGATGGATTTAAAAAAAGTTCACGAAATCATGAAGAATGCGTCAGGAAATAATTGGGCATTATCAACTTATACTCCTTTACCTAATTTAACTGATGGTGTTCCATCAAATAATAAATATCGTCCTGGTTTTTCAGCTGCAATGATGACAAAAGATCTTAAATTAGCTAATGATGCTGCGAAATCAGTAAATGCATCAACACCATTAGGAAAACATGCCTTAGATATATTTAATGAATTTTGTGAAGGGGGTGATAGCGAAACAGATTATTCAGGTATATCTAAAAAAATAGGCGGAGATGCTTGGGACTATCCATTTGACCCTAAGGGTAACAAATAGCTACTATTAAACCTCAAGTTGTATTAATTAAGAGTGTAGCAATTAATCATTTTACATTTGGCGACCAATGAGTTTTACTTCCTCAATTATTAAGACTTAATAACAATAAAGAGAGGGATAAATAATGAAAAAAATCACTTCAATGATTTTAGCTTTAGTATTTGCAGTTTCAGTAATTGGATCAGCTTCTGCTAAAACATTAAAAATCCAACTTACTTTTCCTAAAACATCATACGATGGACAAATCGTAAAAATGTGGACTGACAGAGTAACAAAATTAACTCGTGGAGAGTTAAAATTTGAACTTCTTTCTAAAGGTGAAGTTGTTGGTATGAAAGAAACACTAGAAGCTGTTGACAAAGGTCTAGTAGATGGTGGTGCAGCATGGACTCACTACTGGTCAAACTATCACCCAGCTGCGATGCTATTTGGATCGCCAGTTGCTGGTGGAGGAATTGGTTTAAGTACTAAATCTTGGTTAGCTTGGTATTTCGATAATGGTGGTAAAGAATTATACGACCAATTATGGAGCGAAATGGGAATGAATGTTAAAGGTTTCGTGATGGCATCATCAGGACCTGAGGCATTAGGTTGGTTCAAAGAGCCAATTAAAAATATGGATGATTTCAGAAAATACAGATTTAGAACTCCTCCAGGAATTCCAGGACAAACATACAAAGATATCGGTATTGCATCAGTATCTTTATCAGGTGGTGATATATTACCAGCACTTGAAAAAGGAACTATCGATGCTGCTGAATGGTGTTGTCCAAAACCAGACTCAGTTTTTGGTTTTCAAAAAGTTCTTAAAAACTACTATCTACAAGGATTACACCAAAACGTAGTTAATGGTGATATCTATATTAATGGAGATGTTTATAATTCTTTAACTGACCATCAAAAATATGCAATGGAAGTTGCATCTGAAGCGATGATCACTAGAAACATCACTAATAGAGCTGTAGAAAATGGTAAAGCGTTAATCGACCTTACTGAAAATCACGGTGTAAAACTTTGGGATACACCAGCTGATTATTTCACCGAGTACATGAACGCTGCTCAAGCAACTCTTAAAAAGAATGCTGCATCAAATGCTTTCTTTAAAGAAGTTTATGAGCACATGACTGCACATGCTAAAATCGTAGTACCTTTTATTGCACAAATGGAAACATCTGATGCATCAATTGGAACTGCATTCGCATCACAACAGTAAGTAAAATATAAAAACGGGGATTGTTTAAAAATCCCCGTTTTTTTTACAAATTTAATTTAAATAAATATACTTGTTAAATGGTTGATAAAGACTCAGAACCAAAGGTTAAAGAAAATCTAGATATCACAGATGAGCTTATAGCCGAAAGAAGAACAAGTTTAAAAATGCCAGAGGATATGACTCCTTGGATGGCAAAAACAATAGAATTTATAGACTCGAAAATGTTGATTACTGGCAAGATATTTGCCTGGTTAACTATTTTCCTGATTTATGCAATGATCCATGAAGTTATTGGAAGGCATTTTTTTAATAGACCAACTTTATGGTCATTTGACATAAGTAGAATGTTGGCAGGCGCATTATTTATGCTAGGAGCTGCATACACATTATCAAAAGGCATTCATATTAGAGCTGATTTTCTTTATCGAAATTGGTCAGTTAAAAATCAAGCAAGAGTAGATTTATTTTTATATTTAATATTTTTTATTCCAGGTTTTTTAGTCTTCTTCTTTGTAAGCTTTGATTATGCCTATACTTCAATTTGTGGAAGATCAAATTTAGAAGAATGCTTAGGTGGTAAAGTTAGAATTCAAAGAGCCATGGATACAACATGGATGCCTATTATGTGGCCTTTGAAAAGTTGTATGCCAATTGGTGCATTTTTACTTTTAGTACAAGGCGTATCCGAAATTTTAAAAACTTATTATGCTTTTGTTAAAGGGAGATGGCCATAATGGATTTCTTTAGCCCAGAAATAATCGGAGCAATAATGATTGGTTGCATGTTATTTGCAATCTTTGTTGGGTTTCCAATTTCATTTACTTTAATATTTTTAGGCCTTGTTTTTGGATATTGGGGTTTTGGTAAATTAGTCTTTTACTTAATGACCTTGCAATTTAACATGATAATGACTGAGAATACACTCGCCGCTGTGCCACTCTTTATCTTTATGGGAATATTAATGGAACAAGCAGGTCTAATGGAGAGATTATTTAATGCAGTTCAGTTAATGCTGTCTAAAACTAGAGGAGCTTTATTTTATGCGGTTATGTTTGTTTCAACTATTTTTGCAGCTGCAACAGGTATTGTTGGTGCATCTGTAACAATCTTAGGAATAATGGCCGGTAAAACCATGATAAGAACTGGTTATGATACAAGACTTTCAGCTGGCTTAATATGTGCCGGTGGAACTTTAGGAATTTTAATCCCACCAAGCATTATGTTAGTTGTAATGGGGCCCGTTTTAGAAATTCCTGTTACAGATTTATTTGCTGCAGCAATAATGCCAGGAATTTTACTAGCATGTTTGTACGCTGCTTACACAACATTAAGATGCTATTTTAATCCTAAACTTGGTCCTGTTTTGCCTGCAAACGAACAACCAACGAATATGGCAAAGGTTTGGTATGAATTTATTATGGGATTAATTCCCCCTGCAGGTTTAGTTTTTTTTGCACTAGGGAGTATTCTATTTGGTCTTGCTACTCCAACAGAAGGAGCTGGTATGGGAGCGTTTGGTGCTATATTACTTGCACTAGCATATAAAAAATTAACTCTGCCAGGTTTGAAAGATGCTCTTTTAAAAACTTTAGAGATTACAGCTTTAATAATGTTTTTAGTTGCTGCATCGAACTTTTTTGGAGCAGTATTCTCAAAATTAGGAACTCCATCTCTGTTAACTGATTTCCTTTTAAATTTAGAAGTAAATAGATATGTAATATTAGCAATTATAATGGCTGCTATTTTTTTATTAGGATGGCCTTTAGAGTGGGTACCAATAGTTTTGATAGTATTACCAATTGTATTACCTTTAGTAATAGAGTTAGGGTTTAATCTTACATGGTTTGCAATATTAGTGGCCGTTAATCTCCAAACCGCCTGGCTTTCACCTCCTGTTGCATTATCTGCTTATTTCTTAAAAGGTGTAGTTCCAGAGTGGGATTTAAAAGATATTTATCTTGGCATGATGCAATTTATGGTTATCCAAGTAATTGGTTTAGTATTAATTATAATATTTCCAAAAATAGCATTATGGTTGCCTGGGGTAATGTACCCATCACCTTAGCTAGACTTATTTATTTGAGGTATAATAGTTCCAACTAGAATAATTGCTAAAGATATAAAAACCTTTGTTGAAATTGGAGAGTCGATTATTAACCAAGACATTGTTGCACCAATAGGGCCTGTTAAAGGATACATCAAACTAATTCTACCTACTGGAACTCTTCTAAGAGCAAAATTATAAAACAAATATGCTCCAAATGTTATACAAGATAAAGTTATAGCCGCTAAAATTGGAGGTGAAAAATTTAGATAATTTTTATATTCAAAACTTGAATTTGGCCAAATAACAAAAAGAACTAATAAAGATAGTATAGCACCAATAAAATATTGATAAGTATTAACTCCCAATTGATCAACCTTAGTTTGCATAAATCTTCTTCCCAAAACCTCATTTACGGAAACACAGATCATTCCTAAAAAAATTATTAAATCACCAATATAATTTCCTTGTCCTGATTTTGTTTGACTTGTAAGTAGAATTAAAGTCCCGATAATTGTTATAAAGGCTCCAATAATTACTTTTATTTCAATTTTCTCTTTTAAAAAAAATCTTGCAACAAATGGTTGCCATATTGGCAAAGTACTAATTAAAGCAACTCCATTTACTGGTGAGGTTAGTAGTAGACCAATATGAAAACTTAGAGTAACTAGAAATGGATTTAATAAACCCATTAAGAAAGGAGTTAACCCAATTTTTCTGATTTTTAAATCTGCCCTCATAATTAAAGCAAAAATTAACATCAAACTAAATGCTAAGGAGAATCGTACTGCCATCAAATCCATTACATAAAATTCCTGTAATGCTAATTTTACAAACGGCGGACCTGACCCAAATCCTATTACTGCCACAAACATAGAAACGTAGCCAATATTATTTTTTAGAAAATTCATGAAATTACAAAATTATGGATATCACTATTATAGACATATAAATATTTTAGTTTAAGGTTACATCAGTGAGTCAGAATATAGAATTAAAAAATTTTGAATTAGCCACTGTTAACCCAAGCAATAAAACATGGACATCAATCGATTTATTTTGCTTTTGGGCTAATAGTATCCAAACCATTGCAGGCTTTGCGTTAATAGCCTCTTTATATCTAATATATAATCTTAGTACTGTGCTGGTATTAACTTCTTCATTAGCCGCCTCTTTATTAGTTTATTTTTTTATTTCATTGATTGGCAAACCATCACAGAAGCACGGATTACCTTTTCCCGTTATGCTTAGAATGTCTATGGGATTAAATGGAGCCAAATTTTTAAGTCTTTTAAGATCTGTCATTGGTGTTTTTATGTTTGGTATTCAAACATTTTTCATATCAAAATCAATTACATATTTAATTAGAATTTTTATTTACTATAACTTAGATAGTCAAATTCTAGATGGTCAAGTTTTTTTAGCTTTTTTTCTAGGGTTAAATATTATCGACTGGGTTTCATTAATATTAACTTTTGTTATTCAATATTTTTTATTTACAAATGGACAAAGGTTTAATCAAAGATTTTTACAGTTTTCAGCTATTTTCGTTTATTTTGGTTTATTTATTTTTTTTTTAATTTTAACTTCTGAAAATCACACACAAATTTTTCAGTCTCTTAAATCAAATACAACAGACGGAAATTTTTTTTCAAGATCTAACATTTTGCCTTTTGTAGTTTTAACGGGTACAATCTTTTCTTACTTCTCCATTGTGTTGTTGAATTTTGGAGATTTTTCTAGATACGTCAAAACAGAAAAAGATCTAAAATTGGGAAATCTAAATCTTTTTCTAAATATGATTTTGTTTTCATTTTTAGCAACATCTATAGTTGTTGGAGTTGATGTAGTTTTAAATCAAAAGCTTATTGTTGTTGATCAAATACTCACTAAACCAATGGATATTATTGGAAAATTAGATAATACTGGCCTGACTGTTTTTGTTCTAATTTTTATAATTTTCTCATCTCTATCTACTAATTTAATTTCTAATTATGTGCCTACACAAAATAGTATAATAAATTTTATTCCTAATAATTTAGACCTCAAAACTTCTGGAGTATTAATTTTAATAATTGGTTTTATTACTGGAGGTTTGTGGCCTGCCATTTTAAGTCAAATAGGCGTAATAAATATTATCGATAGCCTTGCGGCATTTTTTGGTCCAATCTTTGCAATAATAATTGCTGATTACTATTTGGTGAAAAAAGGGAGAGTAAATCACAAAGATCTATTTTTTTTGAGGGATGGAAATGAATATATGTACGCAAATGGTTGGAACTATAAAGCTCTGTATTCACTTGTTATAGGTTTTATTTTCTCATTTTCATTATTATGGAATATCAATTTCTCAGATATAAAATCATTTTCTTGGATATTAGGATTTGTCGTATCGTTTTTTATATATTATCTTCTAGCTAAAAAATAATTATGAAAGCTTTAGTTTATACCGGTGTTGAAGAATTGGTTTATAGAGAAGAAAAAGATCCTGTAGAGACAAATGGAGAAAGTATATTAAAAGTGCATGCCTCAGGGATATGTGGATCTGATATGCACGCGTATCATGGAAAAGATGAAAGAAGGATTCCACCATTAATAATTGGTCACGAAGTGAGTGGAGTAATACAAAACGGCAAATTCCAAGGAAAAAATGTTGTATTAAATCCCTTAATAACATGTGGAAAGTGTGAATATTGCACAAGTGGGCGAGAACATCTATGTCCACACAGAGTTCTTCTTGGAATGAACAGACCTTACGAGAGACAAGGAGTTTTTGCAGAATTGGTTTCTTCTCCTAATCAAAATATTTATGAGGTGCCAGATCATTTAGATCTTAATGAAGCGGCTATAGCTGAACCAACTGCAGTCTCACTACACGCTGTACTTATGGGAGAAAATTCACTTAAAAAACCTCTTTCTGAGTGCAGAACTTTAGTTCAGGGTGCCGGAGCAATTGGATTATTGTGTTCTCTAATATTATCTAAAATTAAGGGAAATAAAAATATCATTATGTCCGACCCGAATAATCTAAGACTAAGCGAATGTGCAAAATATTTTGATGGTAAGTTTGTTAACCCTTCAGACAAAGAAGTAGAAAATGACAGCTTCGATGTTGTATTTGATACAGTTGGTTTAGAAGTTTCAAGACAACAAGCTATATCGGTTATTAAACCTGGAGGTACAATAATTCATATTGGATTAACCCAACCAGCAGGTCAGTTTAATTTTAGAAAAGCAACTCTTCAAGAGGTAACTTTCATTGGTACATATTGTTATACTAATAAAGATTTTGAACAAACAATAAAAATTTTAGCTGACAGAAAAATTGGTAAATTAGATTGGATAGAATACAGGGAATTAAAGAAAGGCGCAGAGGCCTTTAAACAAATTCATGACGGAACATGTTCCTCGCCAAAAATTGTTCTTTTACCTTAAAGGTAAATTTTAATTTATAGTTGATAATTAAAAATATTTAATTATATGAAATGTGTGATTACAAAATTTATCAAAATAATAGCAATTTATTTTTTATTTATATCCCCAGTTTTTGCCGAAAAACTATTGGTTTTCAATTTTACTGAGGAGGAATTAAATTCATTAGATGTAAGAAAAGTAAGAGGAGCTGATGCAAAAACATTATATTCTATTGGAAAAAATGAGAACGGAAATTATCTAAAAGCAGTAGCGGAAAATGCAGCATCAGGAATAGGTAAAGAAATAAAAATTAATTTAGATAAAACCCCATTTATAAATATTACTTGGAAGATTGAAAAGGATCTTAAAGGTATTAGAGAGAATACAAAAAAAGGTCATGATTTTGCTGCTAGAGTATTTGTAATCAAAAAAACTGGTGCAACCCCACTATCAAATAGAGCTATTAATTATGTTTTTTCAAGCAATTCTAATGTAGGTAAGACATGGCCCAGCCCTTATACAAAAAAATCTGTTGATCGTATCTTGGCTTCAACAAAGTCAAATTTAAATGAATGGGTTACAGTAAAAGCTAATGTTAAGGAAGACTTTAAAAAATTTCATGATTTAGAAGTTAAAGAGCTTTCTGGAATTGCAATTATGGCAGATACTGATAATTCAAAACTAACAGCAGTTAGTTATTACCAAAATATTTTTTTTTCCTCTGAGTAAAAGTTTAATTAAGATACTTTTTTAAACCAAAACTTAATAAAGATAGTATTATTGCAGCCAAAACATCAAGGATTGGAGCAGCTTCAGGATAACCAAAGTTCCATAATATTACTCCAATTAACCAAACTATATATATTTTCATATCGTATTAATCATTAGTATAAAAAATATTTTCACTTTGATATCATTATTTTTATGAAAAAATTTAAATCAAGTTTTAAAGTCTATTATGAAGACACGGATGCTGGTGGAGTAGTTTATTACGCAAATTATTTAAAATTTATCGAACGTTCTAGAACTGATGCTATGGCCTCTGTAGATTTTACGAATTCTAACTTGAGAGAAAATTATGGAATATATATAATTGTTAAATCTTGTAATTTAAATTTTATAAAACCCTCAAGGCTAGAGGATAAACTTGATATTTTTTCTGAAATTGTAGAAGTAAAGAATGTATCAATTAAAATGAAGCAAGATATTTATGTAAAAGATAATTTAATTTTAACTGCAGATGTTCATTTAGCTATAATTAATAAAGAAGGCAAACTAATTAAAATTCCTGAGAAACTCAAAGATCAATTAACTAAATAGTATTTTTTACTTTAATAAATAAATTAGTCATTTTATTTACATTAATTCTGCCTGTATTAACATTTCTGGGACTTGGGTGATAAGAACCTACCAATACAATATTATTTGGAAGCTTAAAGAATTTACTATGCCCAAATTTGATATTTGAATCAATTTTGTAATTTTTTTTGTAAAATTCTATACAAGCATCAAAAGCAATTTTCCCAAGTGCAACAACAATCTTTAAATTTTTTAAGTATTCAATTTCATTATTAAAAAATTTAAAGCAAGTGTTTAACTCTTTTTTTGTTGGTTTGTCTCCAGGTGGGACACATTTTAAAGCAGTAGTTATAAATATATCTCTCAATTTAAGTCCGTCATTTCTGTGGTCTGAATTTGGTTGGTTAGATAAATTTGCCTTGTATAGACATTTATATAAAAAATCAGACGATCTATCTCCTGTAAAAACTCTTCCAGTTCTATTTCCCCCGTGTGCAGCAGGCGCCAAACCAACAAATAGAATCCTAGCTTTTGGGTCACCAAACCCTGTAATTGGTTTTCCCCAATATTTTTCATTTATGTATTGTTTTCTTTTTTCTTTAGCTATCTTTTTTCTAAAACTCACCAACCTAGGGCATTTTTTGCAGCTCACTATCAAATTTTCAAGTTTTTCAAAATCATTAGTCATAATTATTAATTTTTAATCTCTATGTCTTATACTATAGTTAACTTAAATTATGAATGTTGGTTTTATTGGTGTTGGCTATATGGGTTATGGGATAGCCAAAAATATTTTATTAAATGGAAATAACCTATTTGTTATTGCAAACAAAAAAAGGGCACCAATAGATAAGATCGTAAGTGATGGTGCTATTGAGGTAAAATCTTACAATGAGATGTGTGAAAAAAATTTAGATGCATTATTTCTTTGTGTTACTAATACTCCAATCGCTCTTAGTATTGCTGAAAAAGTCTCAACTTTACTAAAAGACAATACATTAATTATTGATGTTACAACACATAATCAAAATGGATCTATTAAGATGGAACAGATTTTTTCAAAACAAAAAATTAACTACATTGAATGCCCCGTAATGGGAGGTCCCGTTCAAGCAGAAGAAGGTGTTTGTGGAGGTATTGTTGGAGCATCAGAGGAAAATTTTAAAAAATCTGAAGTTTATTTAAAAACTTTTTGTAAAAATTATTTCCATTTCGGAGAAGTGGGTAAAGGAGCAAAGTCAAAGTTACTAAATAATTTTTTGTCACTCGGTACCGCAACAAATGTTATTGAATTCATCAAGAGCGCAAAAAAATTAGATATTGATTTAGAAAAACTTTTTGCAGTAGCAAAATTAGGATCTGGAAACTCAACAGCTTTAAATAGAATTTTTGATAATGTGCTTAAAGACGATTATACTGGATTTAAATTTTCAACTTCCAATACTTTAAAAGATCTTACTTATATCCATGAAATGCTAAAAGATTTGGGTAATGCAGAAAAATTAGCTGATGTAAAAAAATCTTTTTACAAAAAAGCAGTAGAAGACGGTAATGGAGATTTATTCATAAGTGAACTAATTCAAAAAGATTAATTATTCCTTTTTTTTATCAGCAAATACAATAGCTATAAGCAATAATGCTGTCCAAAACATCGCCGCTAAACTTTTTACAGCACTCGTTTCAGCACCCCACAAATCAAAAAAAAATGCTCCAATAAGAATTCCAATTATATAAATTATTACTACTAATCTAGTTTGAGTCATTTAGTTGCTTCTTTTTAAATAACAACATTCCATTATTTTTTTTATGTTCATAAGATTCTTTGAAACTTTCCAACTGCCATCCTTGCATTCTCTTCTGAATATCTTCTAAATTTTGTTTTTTCCACTCATCTTTGGTATTCTGATCTTTCCAAATCTTCTTTTCATCATTGTCTCTTCCACAGCCATAACAATATCCAGTTACAGGATCCATTTTGCAAATGCTTATACAGGGTGAAACTATCATTTTTTTATATATTTATATCCTTTTACACTATTATTCTGATTGGACAAATTAGATCAATACTATATAAAACAGCATAAATTTGGGCGAGTGGCGGAATTGGTAGACGCGTTGGTCTTAGGAACCAATAGTGCAAGCTGTGAAGGTTCGAGTCCTTTCTCGCCTACCATTAATAGATTATGAAAGTAACAATAGAAAATAAAAAAGGCTTAGAAAAAGATCTTAAAGTATTTATAGATAAAAAAACAATCTCAGGCTTTATGGATGAGAAATATGAAGAAATAAGAAAAGACGTTGTAATAAAAGGTTTCAGACCTGGCAAGGTACCTACCGAAATATTAAAAAGACAATTTGGTAAAGCTGTTTATGGTGAGGTAATTGATAAGTTGCTAAAAGATACGACAACAAAAGCTCTAGAAGAAAATAAAATCAAACCAGCTGGACAACCAAAAATAGATTTAAAGTCTTTTGGTGAAGGTAAAGATTTAGAATACATCATTTCAGTTACCGAACTGCCAGAGGTTTCTGCAAAAGGACTAAGCTCAATTAAAGTAGATGAGTATGTTGTAAAAATTGATCCAAAAGAAACAGATAAAAGAATTAATGAAATTGCAAAAAATCAGAATAATTTCAAGGATGCAGAAACAAATTATAGCTCAAAAATTAATGATCTTGTAATTTTTGATTATAAAGGAACTATTGACGGCAAAGAATTTAAGGGTAACGAGGGTAAAAATACCCAATTGGTTCTTGGAAAAGATTTATTTATAAAAGGTTTTGATAAACAATTAGAAGGCGTTAAATCAGGTGACACAAAAAATGTACAAGTAAATCTGCCTGAAAATTTCCCTGAAAAAGAACTTATTAATAAAATTGCTGTGTTTGAATGCAAGGTTACAGCAGTAAGAATTCCAGAAGAAGTAAAAATTAATGATGATTTTGCTAAAAATATGGGTGCAAAAGATTTAGCAAATTTAAAAGAACTTATTTCAAAACAAATTAATGATGAATATAAAAATTCATTAGCCATGATTACAAAGAAAAGTATTCTTGAGCAAATAGAGAAAGAAAAATTAGACCAATTACCTGGTAATTTAATTGAACAGGAAGTCAAAATATTATCTCAGGGAATGAAGGAAGATGAAGTTAAAAAGAACCAAAAATCATTAGAGGAACAAGCTAAAAAAAGAATTAAAACTGGATTAATCTTAAATGCTTTTGGTGAGGAAAATAAAATTAATGTGTCCCAGGAAGAAATTAATGTGGAAATACAAAAACAATTTAGAATGATGCCAGGTCAAGAGAAGATTGTTAAAGATTATTATGAACAAAATCCAGCAGCCATAGATAGTTTAAGAGGACAAATTTACGAAGAAAAAATAATTGAAGAAATTAAGAAAAAAGCAAAAACTACTAAAAAAGAAATCACCAAAGAAGAAGCTGAGAAAATTCTAAAACAAGAAAACGAAAACAACATTAAAGAGCAAGCTAAACTTTCTAAAAAAGAAGATGATGGAAAAAATAAGAAAAAAACAGATCCTAAAAAAAAAGAGGTAAAAGCAAAATCTAAAGAAACTAAAAAAACTAAAACTCCCGCATCAAAACCAAAAAAAGTAAAAAAGGTTAGCAAAAAGTAATCACAAGTTGTATAAGAATAATCGAATCGATTATGTCTATTAAAATTCCAGAACAATTAAACACCCTTATCCCTATGGTTGTTGAACAATCTAGTAGAGGAGAAAGAGCATATGACATTTATTCAAGACTGCTTAAAGAGAGAATTGTATTTGTAGTTGGTCCTATAAATGACGCAGTTGCATCATTAGTTACTGCGCAATTATTATTTTTAGAATCAGAAGATCCTAAAAAAGAAATCTCTTTATATATAAATAGTCCTGGTGGACTTGTAACAGCTGGACTAGGTATTTATGATACAATGCAATACATTAAACCAGAAATAAGTACTTTGTGTATAGGTCAAGCAGCAAGCATGGGTTCATTTTTACTTGCAGCTGGAGCTAAAGGAAAAAGATTTTCATTGCCAAATTCAAGAATAATGGTTCATCAACCTTCTGCTGGTTTTCAAGGACAGGCAACAGATATTGAAATTCATGCTAATGAAGTTTTATCTCTAAAGAAAAGATTAAATGAAATTTACTCAAAACATACTGGAAAATCAGTTGATGAAATTAAATCAGCATTAGAAAGAGATAACTTTATGACTCCTGATAATGCAAAAAGTTTTGGTCTTATAGATAAAGTGGTAGAAAAAAGGGAATAGGTCACAATATATAGTTTTTCCACAACCTATACTTGATTACTTTGCATCATATGTATTAAAGTATAAAAATTGATTCGAATAAAAAATTATGAGCAACAATAAAAATATTCTTTACTGTTCTTTTTGCGGCAAGAGCCAACACGAAGTTAGAAAATTAATTGCCGGTCCAACTGTGTTCATTTGTGACGAATGTGTAGAACTTTGTATGGATATTATAAAAGAAGAAAGCAAAGATAATTTTGTAAAACATCAAGATGGCTTACCTTTACCAAAAGAAATATGTAAAGTTCTTGATGATTATGTGATTGGACAATCTCACGCAAAAAAAGTTTTATCAGTTGCAGTTCATAATCATTACAAAAGACTGAATTACGAAAATAAAACAAGCAAAACTGTTGAACTGTCAAAATCGAATATTATGCTGGTAGGACCAACAGGATGTGGAAAAACATTATTAGCCCAAACTCTTGCAAGAATACTTGATGTACCTTTTACAATGGCTGATGCAACAACATTAACCGAAGCGGGTTACGTAGGTGAAGACGTAGAGAATATAATTCTAAAGTTATTACAGGCTGCAGATTATAATGTAGAAAAAGCTCAAAGAGGAATTGTTTACATAGACGAAGTTGATAAAATTAGTAGAAAATCTGAAAACCCATCTATAACTAGGGATGTATCTGGAGAGGGTGTTCAACAAGCTTTATTAAAAATTATGGAGGGAACAGTTGCAAGCGTTCCCCCTCAAGGAGGAAGAAAACATCCTCAACAAGAATTTCTACAAGTAGATACAACAAATATACTATTTATTTGTGGGGGCGCTTTTGCTGGTCTTGATAAAATAATATCTCAGAGAGACAAAGGGTCTTCTATTGGATTTGGAGCAGAAGTAAAAACTTTAGAAGATAAAAAAACTGGGGAATGGATGAAAAATCTGGAGCCTGAGGATTTATTAAGATATGGGTTGATCCCAGAATTTATTGGTAGACTGCCAATTACAGCTACACTGGAAGACTTAGATGAGAAATCTTTAGTAAAAATTTTACAAGAGCCGAAAAATTCTTTGATTAAACAGTATCAAGAATTATTTAGATTAGAGGGTGTAAAATTAACATTTAAAGACCAAGCTGTTAAAGATATTGCTAACAAAGCAATAAGTAAGAAAACTGGGGCTAGAGGATTGAGATCAATTTTAGAAAATTTATTACTTAAAACTATGTTTGACCTTCCTGGACAGGATAACATTGAAGAAGTTATTATTGATGGTGGAACAACTAAGGGTATCTCTCAGCCAATTATAGTTCATACTAAGAACAAATCAAAAACAGAAAAGACTTCTGCGGCTTAATAAGAGTTAATAAACAAAAGTTTCCTATTGCATTATAAAATATAATATCCATATTTATGGGTATGGAAGTTAAATTAACACAGCCTTTATTACCATTAAGAGACATCGTTGTGTTTCCAAGCATGGTAATTCCACTGTTTGTTGGAAGAGACAAATCTATCACTGCCTTAAACGAGGTGATGAAAAGTGACAAAAAAATAATATTAGTTACTCAGAAGAATTCTGAAGTTGATGATCCAAAGAAAAATGATGTATTTTCTTATGGATGTGAAAGTAACATATTACAACTTTTGAAACTTCCAGACGGCACAGTTAAGGTTTTAGTTGAAGGAATTAAAAGAGTAAAAATTATTGAATTCATGGATGATGAAAAATTTATTACTTGTACATATGAACATCAAAAAGATGTTTTAAACAAAGATGAAGATCTATTACCTCTAGCCCTTACAGCTGTAAAAAGATTAGAAAAATTAACATCTGTAAATAAAAAAATTTCATCAGAAACTATTAGCAATATCAAACAATTAAAAGACCCATCTAAAATTGTAGACAATATTGTTTCAAATCTAAATGCATCGATATCTGAAAAGCAACAGATATTTGAAACATTGGATGTTAAGAAAAGATTAAATGCAGCGATTAAAATGATGGAAAGTGAAACAAGCATCATTGGTGTAGAAAAAAGAATTAGAGGAAGAGTTAAAACTCAAATGGAAAAAACTCAAAGAGAGTATTATTTAAACGAACAACTAAAAGCAATCCAAAAAGAACTAGGTGAAATTGAAGATGGCAAGGATGAAACTACTAACTTAAAAAAATCAATTCAAAAAGCTAAAATGCCAAAAGAAGTTGAGAAGAAGTGCATGTCAGAGCTTAAGAAATTAAAAAATATGAGTCCTATGTCTGCAGAAGCAACAGTTGTTAGGAATTATTTAGATTGGATGATTGATCTTCCATGGTTTAAAAAAAATGACGTAGATATCGATTTAAATAAAGGTCTTAAAATTTTAGATGAAGATCATTTTGGTTTAGAAAAAGTAAAAGAGAGAATTATTGAGTTTCTAGCTGTTCAAAAAAGAATGGAAAAAATTAAAGGACCAATTTTATGTTTAGTTGGACCCCCAGGAGTTGGAAAAACATCACTTGGAAAATCTATAGCTAAAGCTACTAACAGACAGTTTATTAGAATGTCGTTAGGAGGTGTAAGAGATGAGGCTGAAATAAGAGGTCATAGAAGAACATACATTGGATCTTTACCAGGAAAAATAATTCAAATGATGAAGAAAGCTGGTACAAAAAATCCTTTATTTTTGTTAGATGAAGTAGATAAAATCGGAAACGACTATAGAGGAGATCCATCATCAGCTTTGCTAGAAGCATTAGACCCTGAGCAGAATACAGCTTTTAATGATCACTATTTAGAAGTTGATTATGATTTGTCTGATGTAATGTTTGTAACAACAGCAAATACTTTAAATATTTTACCACCACTTCTTGATAGAATGGAAGTTATAAGAATTCCTGGGTATACAGAAGATGAGAAGATAAATATTGCAAATAAGTATCTGTTACCCAAACAAGTAAAAGAAAATGGAGTGAAAGAGGGTGAACTAAATTTAGAAGATGGGACAATAAAAGAGATAATTAGAAGTTATACAAGGGAGTCTGGTGTTAGAAATTTAGAAAGAGAAATTTCTAAAGTAACAAGAAAAGTTGTTAAGAAAGTAGTAAGTGGTGAAGTTGAAAAGGTTCAAGTAAACGATAAAAATATTCCAGACTTTTTAGGAATTAAAAAATTCAAATTTGGTGAAGTAGAAAATAAAGATAAAACTGGAATAGTAATAGGACTAGCGTGGACTGAGGTAGGAGGAGAAATTCTTAAAATCGAGACTGTTAATATGCCAGGCAAAGGTAGAATGCAAATAACAGGTAAACTTGGTGATGTCATGCAAGAGTCAGTTAAAGCTGCAAAATCATATGTCAGATCAAAAAGTTTGGAATATGGTATAATTCCACCTTTCTTTGAAAAAAAAGATTTTCATATCCATGTCCCTGAAGGAGCTACACCTAAAGACGGTCCATCAGCTGGTATAGCTATGGTTACATCCATAGTGTCATCAATTACAAATATTCCTGTGAATAGAGAGATTGCTATGACAGGTGAAGTAACAATTACAGGACAAGTTTTACAAATTGGTGGTTTAAAAGAAAAATTATTAGCTGCACACAGAGCAGGGGTTAAAAAAGTATTAATACCTAGAGAAAACGAAAAAGACTTAGCAGACATTCCAAAAAAGGTAAGAGAAGACATTAAAATCATTCCAGTAGAAACAGCAGATGAAGTGCTTAAAATTGCCCTTACAAAAGAGCTTAAACCTGTGGAATGGACTGAAGTTGATAAAATATCTGAGGGTAAAAAGGACGATAAATCTCAAGCTAGTATTCAGTAATAAACAATTTACTTTATTAATCTGTTGATGTAATAGTACCAAGATTTTGGGTGGTTAGCTCAGTTGGTAGAGCATCTCGTTTACACCGAGGGGGTCAAAGGTTCGAGTCCTTTACTACCCACCATTTACACCTGTGGGGGTGTAGCTCAGTTGGTTAGAGCACCTGCCTGTCACGCAGGGGGCCGAGGGTTCGAGTCCCTTCACTCCCGCCATAATTCGAGTAAAACTAGGCATAAAAATGTGACATATCTTCACTTTTAGTTGATATAATAGTTGTTACATAGGAATGAAATGCTTGCGGAATTTTTAAAAGATTATCTACCAATAATATTATTTTTGATAATAGCTTTAGGCTTAAGTCTTGCTTTTGTAGCAATTAATTATATTGCTGCTCCAAGCAAACCTGATCCTGAGAAACTTTCAGCCTATGAATGTGGGTTTGAACCTTTCAATGACTCAAGGATGGAATTTGATGTCAGGTTTTATTTGGTTGCAATATTATTTATAATTTTTGATCTAGAAATTGCATTTTTATTCCCATGGGCGATCTCACTGGGTGAAATTGGTTTATACGGTTTCTGCTCTATGATGTTATTTTTATTTATTTTAACTGTTGGATTTATTTACGAGTGGAAAAAAGGTGCTTTAGATTGGGAATAATATGAATTTACAAGACAGAAAAAAAGATATTCCAGATGAGTTTAAACAGTTAGCTCAAGACTTTAGTGATAACGGTTTTATAACAACATCACTAGACAATCTTGTTAATTGGGCAAGAACTGGTTCATTGCATTGGATGACGTTCGGACTAGCTTGTTGTGCTGTTGAAATGATGCAAACATCTATGCCAAGATATGATCTTGAAAGATTTGGTGCAGCACCTAGAGCATCCCCACGTCAATCAGATGTCATGATAGTAGCAGGTACGCTAACAAATAAAATGGCTCCAGCATTAAGAAAAGTTTACGACCAGATGCCTGAACCTAGGTATGTAATATCTATGGGAAGTTGTGCAAATGGTGGAGGCTATTATCATTATTCATACTCTGTAGTGAGAGGATGCGATCGTGTGGTACCAGTTGATGTATATGTCCCTGGATGCCCTCCCTCAGCTGAAGCTCTACTTTATGGAATTTTACAGTTACAGAAAAAAATTAGAAATAAAGGTTCTTTAGAAAGATAATAATGAAAAATCTTGAGGACTTGGAAAAGTTTATAAATTCTGAATTAACATCTAAAATAAATAATTCATTTATAAAGCATGAAACTATTTATATAAACATAGACCATGATGAATTAGTTGATGTTATTTCTTTCTTGAAGACAAATAAAGAGACTAAATTTAGGCAATTAATAGAAATTACAGCTGTAGATTACCCTGAAAATGAAAATAGATTTAAGATGGTTTATTTATTATTAAGTCATGAATATAATCAAAGAATTATTATTGATTATTCAATAAAAGAAAATGACGTAATTTCCTCATTAACCTCTATATTTCCCGCTGCAAATTGGATGGAAAGAGAAGTATTCGATATGTATGGGTTAAACTTTAAAAATCATCCTGACTTAAGAAGAATTTTAACCGATTATGGCTTTGAGGGGCATCCTTTAAGAAAAGATTTTCCTCTTACTGGTCATAATGAGGTTCGTTATAGCGAAGAACAAAAAAAAGTGATCTATGAACCTGTAAAATTAGAACAAAATTACAGAAATTTTGATTATGAAAGTCCTTGGGAAGGAACCAAATACATTAAAGAAATTAAAAAAAGCTAATGGCAAAAGAAAAAAAAACACTAAATTTAAATTTTGGACCACAACATCCAGCGGCACATGGAGTTTTAAGATTAATACTTCAATTAGATGGAGAAATTGTCGAAAAAGCTGATCCTCATATAGGGTTATTACATCGAGGAACTGAGAAGTTAATAGAAAATAAAACTTATATCCAAGCTGTTCCTTATTTTGATCGTCTTGATTATGTAGCGCCAATGAATCAAGAACATGCATTTGCTTTAGCTATAGAAAAAATACTAAAAATCAAAGTTCCTTCTAGAGCGAAATATATAAGAGTAATGTTCTGTGAAATAGGTCGAATATTAAGCCACATATTAAATGTAACTACTCAAGCAATGGATGTTGGGGCTTTAACACCAACATTGTGGGGATTTGAGGAACGAGAAAAACTAATGGGATTTTACGAAAGGGTATCTGGATCAAGGCTGCATGCCAATTATTTTAGAGCCGGTGGAGTGCACAAAGATCTTCCAGCTGGACTTGATAATGATATTGCTGAATTTTGTGAAAAATTTCCGAAGATTATTGATGATTTAGAAACTTTACTTACCGATAACAGAATATTTAAACAGAGAAATGTAGATATAGGAATAGTATCAAAACAAGATGCGCTAGATTATTCTTTTTCTGGAGTAATGCTAAGAGGTTCTGGAGTAGCTTGGGATTTAAGAAGAAGCCAACCTTATGATTGTTATGATGATTTAGAATTTAAAATTCCCGTTGGAAAAAACGGAGATTGTTATGATAGATATCTTTGCAGAATTGAAGAGATGAGAGAAAGCGTAAAAATTATAAAACAATGTTTACAAAATATTCCAAAAGGACCAATTAAAACAGAAGATGGAAAAATTTCTCCTCCACCTAAAAAAGAACTTAAACAATCGATGGAGGCATTAATCCATCATTTTAAGTTATTTACAGAGGGATATAGAGTTGAAAAAGATGAAATTTATACAGCAGTCGAGGCACCTAAAGGAGAATTTGGTGTCTATCTAATTTCAGATGGCTCAAGCAAACCATACAAATGCAAAATCAGAGCTCCTGGATTTACCCATCTTCAAGCTATGGATTATTTAATAAAAGGACATATGCTTGCTGATGTTCCTGCAGTTTTAGGTTCAATGGACATTGTTTTTGGAGAGGTCGATAGATGAGTATAAAAAGAATTCACAAAGAACAACCTGAAACTTTTAAATTTAATGATAAAAGCATGGAAGCTGCAAATAAAATAGTTTCTAATTATCCCGATGGAAAACAACAGAGTGCGGTTATGGCATTGCTGTATATAGCTCAAAGGCAAAATGATAATTGGATACCACTACAAGCAATGAAATATATAGCTAAATTTTTAGACATGCCTTATATAAAAGTTTATGAAGTAGCGACTTTTTATTCAATGTATAATCTGTCACCAGTTGGTAAATATTTCTTTCAAGTATGTACTACAACACCCTGCATGCTTAGAGGTGCGTATGATTTAGTAAAAGTTTGTAAAAACAAAATATCTGAAAAAGAAAATGAATTATCTAAGGATGGAAAAATTTCATGGATGGAAGTTGAATGTTTAGGTGCATGTGTTAACGCTCCAATGATGCAAGTTAATGAAGATTATTATGAAGATTTGAATGATAAAAAACTTGAAGAAATAATTGAGACGATATACCAAAATAAAATTCCTAAACCGGGATCTTATTCCGGGAGAATAAATGCAGAACCAGTTAATAATCGTAAAACTTTATTAGGTAACAAAAATGCTTAAAGACGAAGATAGAATATTTCAAAATTTATACAATGACAGTGGTACAAATATTGAGTCTGCTAAATTAAGAAATGATTGGAATGGAACAAAAGAAATTTTAGAAAAAGGAAGAGAGTGGATAATCAACGAAGTTAAATCTTCTGAACTTAGAGGTCGTGGGGGAGCTGGTTTTCCAACAGGTCTTAAATGGTCATTTGCACCTAAAGAGGTCGGGTCTAGGCCACATTATTTAGTTATCAATGCTGATGAGTCAGAACCTGGAACATGTAAAGATAGAGATATATTAAGATTTGAACCTCACAAATTAGTAGAAGGATGCTTAATCGCTTCTTATGCAGTTAATGCTCATAAATGTTATATTTATATTAGAGGTGAATATTTTAATGAAGGGCAAAAACTTCAAACTGCTATTGATGAAGCATACAAAAATAATTTAATTGGCAAAAACGCATTAAATTCGGGATGGGACTTAGATATTTATATTCATTATGGAGCTGGTGCTTATATTTGCGGAGAAGAAACCGCTTTACTTGAGAGTTTAGAGGGGAAAAAAGGACAACCAAGATTAAAGCCACCATTTCCTGCATTAATTGGGCTATATGGATGTCCTACTATAATTAATAATGTTGAGACTGTTGCAGCTGTTCCTACAATTCTTAAAAGAGGTGCAAAATGGTTTAGTTCACTTGGAAGACCTAAAAATACCGGAACAAAGATTTATTGTATTTCAGGGAATGTAAATAACCCATGCAATGTAGAGGAAGAAATGGGAGTTCCACTTAAAGAATTAATTGAAACCCATGCAGGAGGTGTAGTAGGTGGTTGGGACAATCTCAAAGCTGTGATACCTGGTGGTTCTTCAATGCCAATGTTACCTAAAGAAATTTGTGACAACATGAAAATGGATTTTGATGCGTGTGTTGAAAATAAAACAGGACTAGGAACAGCTGGTATAGTTGTGATCAATAATGACCAAGACATTATTAAATGTATGGCAAGAATAGCTAGATTTTATAAACATGAAAGTTGTGGTCAGTGTACACCATGCAGGGAAGGATCTGGATGGATGTGGAGAATGTTAGAAAGAATGGCAGCAGGTGAGGCAACTCCAGATGAAGTAGATATGCTTTTTGATGTAACAAAACAAATAGAAGGTCACACAATTTGCGCTTTTGGTGAAGGCTCTTCTTGGCCAGTTCAAGGATTAATTAGACACTTTAAAGATGAAATACTTCAAAGAAATAAATTTGATCCAGTTGTTAAAAAACAAAAAAATATTCCATACCTTGTAGATCAACATTTATTAGAAAAGGAAAATGCCTAAATTAAAAGTAAACGATATTGAAATTGAAGTTGAAGATGGTTTAACTGTACTACAAGCTTGTGAACAAGCTGGAGCTGAAATACCAAGATTTTGTTATCATGAAAAACTTTCCATAGCTGGAAATTGTCGTATGTGTTTAGTTGAAATGGAAAAGTCACCAAAACCTATAGCATCATGTGCAATGCCTGCAGCTGAAGGTATGGTTATTAAAACAAATACAGAAAAAGTTGAAAAAGCAAGAAAAGGTGTGATGGAGTTTTTGCTAGCAAACCATCCTTTAGATTGTCCAGTTTGTGATCAAGGAGGTGAGTGTGATTTACAGGATCAATCTATGTTTTATGGAATTGATAAATCACGATTTAAAGAGAATAAAAGATATGTACCTGAGAAATACATGGGTCCATTAATAAAAACCCAAATGACTAGATGTATTCATTGTACTAGATGTATTAGATTTGCCACAGAGGTAGCGGGTGTGCCAGAATTAGGTGCGATTGGACGTGGAGAAAATATGGAAATTACTACATATTTAGAGAAATCCATGGAATCTGAAATGTCAGCAAATGTGATAGATTTATGTCCAGTTGGTGCATTAACTTCTAAACCTTATGTTTTCGAAGCAAGACCTTGGGAACTAAAAAAGACCGAAACAATTGATGTTATGGATGCTGTTGGGTCAAACATTAGAGTGGATACTTACGATTGGGAAGTAAAAAGGGTTTTACCAAGAATTAATGAGGAAATTAACGAGGAATGGATTTCAGATAAAACAAGATATGCGTGTGATGGATTAAAAAATCAAAGATTAGACACACCGCTTATAAAAAATAATGGAAATTTTGAAGAAATAAGTTGGCAAGACGCATACAAAAAAATTAAAGAAAAAATTTCAAAATCATCACCAGACAAAATAGTTGGTTTAACTGGTGACATGACAAATATGGAAACTATGTTTGCTATTAAAAACTTATTTCAAAAAACTTTAAATTCTAAATATTTAGACTCCAGATCCAACCATACTTATATAAATTTTGAAAACAGAAATAATTATTTGTTTAACTCTAGCTTAGAAGGGATTGAAAAAAGTGATCTAATATTATTAATAGGCACAAATCCCAGATTTGAGGCAACTATTTTAAACTCAAGAATAAGAAAAACTTATTTAAAAAATAAAACTGAAATATTTTCTTTAGAGGATGTTGGCGATTTAACCTATCCTTACACTGTTTTAGAAAGTGATACAAAAATAATTAATCAAATAATAAAAAATGAACACAATATCTCAAACAAAATTAATAGTGCAGAAAAACCTTTAATTATCTTAGGTCAATCAATTTTAAACAGTAACAATGGAGCATATGTATTTGAGGAGTTAAAAAAGTATTTAATTAGTATTAATAAAATTGATGATAATTGGAATTCACTAAATATTTTAGCAACTGATGCATCCGCTGTAGGTTCATATGATTTAGGTATTTTTTCATCAAATAATGGAAGCAATAAAACTCTTAAAATAATTGAAGATAATGAAGCAGAGATTGTTTTTTTATTTGGTCAAGATAAACTGAAATTCAAAAAAAATAATGAGTTTATAATTTATATTGGAAGTCATGGAGATTTAGGCGCAGGTACGGCGGACCTTATTTTGCCCGGTGCTGCATACACAGAACAAGATGGTTATTTCACAAATTTAGAAGGAACGCTCCAAAAAGCTTATAAAGCATCATATCCACCAGGAGAAGCTAAAGAAGATTGGCAAATAATTAATGAGTTATCAGCTATAATCAGCGGAAATGCTTTATTTAATAATAAAGAGGTACTAATTAAATCCATGCATGACTATTTAAATAATGAAATAATTAAAAATTTTGAAGTACCCTCATATAATTTAAGTGATGAAAAAATATTAGTTGAGGATATTGATTATTATTATTCTAATACAATTGCTCGTGCATCCAAAACAATGTCTGAATGTAGATACGCAAGAACTAATATGAAAAAAACTGGAACAGAGGGTTAATGAACTCTTATTTTTCAATATTATTTACTGAAGTTTATAAAATACTCTTTCTCTTGGTTCCTGTTTTGGTCTCTGTAGCAATGATAGTTTGGCTTGATAGAAGAGTTTGGGCCTTTGTTCAAAAAAGGAGAGGACCCAATGTTGTTGGCCCGTTCGGTTTATTTCAATCACTAGCAGATGCATTAAAATATATATTTAAAGAAATAATAATACCTGCAAGTTCAAACAAACTTGTGTTTGTATTAGCTCCAGTTGTTACAATGACATTAGCATTAATATCATGGGCTGTAATTCCATTTGGAGAGGATTTTGTTCTAGCTGACATCAATGTTGGTATTTTATATCTTTTTGCCGTTTCATCATTAGGTGTATATGGAATAATTATGGGTGGATGGGCATCCAATTCAAAATACCCTTTTTTAGGTGCAATCAGGTCTGCTGCACAAATGGTTTCATACGAAGTTTCAATAGGAGTTATAATAATTAATGTTCTATTATGTGTTGGATCTTTAAACTTAAGTGACATCGTTATGGCACAACAAAATTTATGGTTTGTAATTCCTTTGTTTCCTATGTTCGTAATTTTTTTTATTTCTGCATTAGCAGAAACAAATCGTCCCCCATTTGATTTACCTGAAGCAGAAGCAGAATTAGTGGCAGGATATCAAACTGAATATTCAGGAATGATGTATGCTATGTTTTGGTTAGGAGAGTACGCAAACATTCTATTAATGTGTGCAATGGGTTCAGTTTTATTTTTGGGTGGCTGGTTGTCTCCAATAGATACCTTCCCATTTAATGCTATTCCAGGTCCATTTTGGTTAATCTTTAAAATATTATTTTTATTTATTTTATTTGCATTAGTTAAAGCAACCGTTCCAAGATACAGATATGACCAATTAATGAAGCTTGGTTGGAAAATATTTCTTCCGTTTTCACTGTTTTATGTTGTATTAACTTCGAGTTTTTTACTATATTTTGATTTACTACCAGGAAAATAAATGAAAATTTCAAGATTATTAAAAACTATATTCATGATTGATTTTGTGACTGGTTTATTAATTGCAATAAAAGAGACTTTTAAGGCAAAAAAGACAATCAATTATCCTTTTGAAAAGGGATCTTTAGGAACAAGATCAAGAGGTGAGCATGCTCTTAGAAGATATCCTAACGGTGAAGAAAGATGCATAGCATGTAAGCTTTGTGAAGCCGTATGTCCAGCCCAAGCTATTACAATTGAATCAAAGGAAAGAGATGATGGTAGTAGAAAAACAGTAAGATACGATATTGATATGCTTAAGTGTATATATTGTGGTCTTTGTGAAGAGTCTTGCCCTGTAGATGCGATTGTTCAAGGTCCAAATTTTGAATTTGCAACAGAGTCTAGAGAAGAACTTTATTATACAAAAGAAAAACTTTTGGAAAATGGTGACAGATGGGAAAATGTTTTAGCTGCCAATATAAAGGCTGATAGTTCTCATAGATAATCTTATGATTGCACATTCAGTTTTTTTTTATATTTTCTCATTAATAGCTATAATTTCTGCAGTTATGGTGACTGTTTCAAAAAATACAGTTCACTCAGTATTTTTTTTAATCCTAGATTTCATTAGCATATCTTGTTTGTTCATCATGATAGGTGCTGAATTTTTAGGGATGATTATGCTCATAGTTTATGTTGGTGCTGTTGCGGTTTTATTTTTATTTGTTGTGATGATGTTAAACGTAGCTGAACAAAAAGGTCAATGGTTTAGTTCACGATGGGATGGTGGAACCCATATCCCAATTGGTTTATTAGTTAGTTTAATTATTTTCTTTGAACTTATAATTGTAATTGGAGGATGGAAATATAAACCCGATTTATTAAATAGCCTTTCTATAAATATATCTAATGAAATCACCAATACTAGATCTATTGGAAATGTTTTATATACGGATTATATACTTCTATTTCAAATTTCAGGGATGATTTTGTTAGTTGCTATGATAGGAGCAATTGTTTTAACATATAGAGAAAGAGCTGGAGTTAAAAGACAAAGTTATGTTAAGCAAATTTCTAGAGAAAGAGACGAAGGTGTTGATTTAGTTGAGGCTGAGAGAAATAAAGGAGTTAAAATAGATGCTTAGCATAGGTTTAGGACATTATTTAACATTAGCTGCAATTATATTTACCATCGGTGTTGTAGGTATTTTTTTAAATAGAAAAAATGTAATAGTTATTTTA
Source organism: uncultured Pelagibacteraceae bacterium (assembly GCA_902517495.1). Lineage (GTDB taxonomy): Bacteria > Pseudomonadota > Alphaproteobacteria > Pelagibacterales > Pelagibacteraceae > Pelagibacter. The sequence goes on from CABYCO010000009.1 coordinate 38,841, forward strand.
ATGAGTATTGAGCTAATTTTACTTGCAGTAAATATAAACCTAGTCGCTTTTTCTATATTTATTAATGATTTAAGTGGGCAAATATTTACACTATTTATTTTAACAGTTGCAGCTGCTGAAGCTGCTATCGGATTAGCCATAATTGTAGTTTATTTTAGAAATTCAGACACAATAAGAGTTGAAGAGATTAAAAATTTAAAAGGATAAAATGGAATACCTAATTTTATTTCTACCTCTAATAGGATCTGTAATTAGTGGTTTTTTTGGAAAAAAAATAGGAGACAGAAATTCTCAAGTTTTGACAGGTTCGTTTGTTAGTATTTCAGCAATACTCTCTTTAATTGTTTTGTATAAAGTTATTAGTTCAGATTATTCAAACAACCTTGTTATAGCCACCTGGATCAATTCTGGAACATTAAATGTGAACTGGTCAATAAAAATTGATGCCTTATCAGCAGTTATGTTTGTTGTAGTAAATTTTATTTCAGCTTTAGTTCATATTTATTCAATTGGATACATGTCACATGATCCTCACAAAACAAGGTTTATGGCATATTTATCATTGTTCACTTTTGCAATGTTAACTTTAGTAAGTTCAGATAATTTTATTCAACTATTTTTTGGCTGGGAAGGTGTGGGTCTATGCTCATATTTTTTAATTGGATTTTGGTTTAAAAAAGAAAGTGCAAACAAAGCTGCAATAAAAGCATTTGTTGTTAATAGAGTTGGTGACTTTGGTTTAGCACTTGGAATTTTTCTGATTTTTTATATTTTTGGTACAGTAAATTATGATGAGGTTTTTGAACAAATCCCAAACGTATTAGATAAAAAAATAAATTTTATTGGTATTAATATAGAAATTATTGATTTGATTTGTTTGCTTCTATTAATTGGAGCAATGGGTAAATCAGCTCAATTTTTATTACATACCTGGTTGCCTGATGCTATGGAGGGCCCAACACCAGTATCCGCATTAATTCATGCAGCAACAATGGTAACAGCAGGGGTATTTCTGATTGTTAGATGCTCACCTATATATGAATACT
>CABYCO010000010.1 GCA_902517495.1 uncultured Pelagibacteraceae bacterium
TGATTTGAATATAACTGATATTAATTACATAAAGACAAATGGTATAACCTCCAAACTAGAAATTTTAATAAAAAAATCAAAAAACACTCTCAACTTAGAAAAAATAAATTTTACTGAAAATAAAAACTTTATTTTATTTAAAAATCTAAATATTTCGAATGATTTTAAATTAAAGAGTGTAGATGAAATTGACGTGAATTTTTTAAACAATAAAGAAGTTTTAAATAATTTTAAAATTAAAAAAAATTTTGATAATTATGATTTTATCGGTTACCAATTTGATGGAGAAGAATTACTCGAAACATTATTGAAGAGTAATAAAAAAAACAAAATTCCCAGATTATTTGATAATATTAATACGTCAGTAATATTAAATCTTAATAAAATATATTTAGAAAAAAATTCATATCTTGAAAAAATTGATGGAAAATTTGATATACAGGATAATAAGTTATTTTTAGCTAAAGTTGATGCTATTCTAGAAAACAAAAAAAAATTCTCTTATTCTTTTAGAAAAACAATCAAAAATGAAAAAATTACAAACATATTCATTGAAGAACCAAAACCATTTATAAATAACTACAAGTTTATCAAAGGTTTTGAAGAAGGTGAATTAAAATTAAATTCAATGAAAATTGAAAATAATTCAAGATCAAATCTCAAAATTACTAATTTTAAAGTTAAAGAAGTCCCGGTATTAGCAAAAATACTAACGCTTGCATCATTGCAAGGAATTGCGGATCTTTTGACTGGGGAAGGAATAAGATTTGACGAGCTCGAGATGGATTTTAAGTCAAAAAACAATCTAACAGAAATTGATGAGATGTATGCGATTGGTCCCGCCATTTCAATAATGATGGAGGGGTACATTGAAAAAGATAGAATAACAAGTTTGAGAGGAACTTTAGTACCTGCAACAACAGTAAATAAGTCGATAGCAAAGATTCCTTTATTGGGAAACATTTTAGTTGGCAGCAAAACTGGTGAGGGTGTTTTTGGTGTTAGCTTCAAGATAAAGGGGCCACCAAATGATCTGAAAAGTACAGTTAATCCAATAAAAACTTTAACTCCAAGATTTATAACTAGGACTCTTGAAAAAATTAAAGGTGATTAATTTGTAATTTTAAAGTGTTTTTTCTTTCCTATTGATAATTTTACATATCCTTTGTCTAAAAACAAACTCTTATCAATAATATATTTTTCATCATTTATATTCTTGTTGTCTATCTTGATAGCATTTGACTTAATCAATCTTCTTATTTCAGATTTCGAAATATCTTTATTTACAAATGAAATTAGCTCGACAATATTTTTTGACAAAATGTCAATAGTAACTTTTATCCCAGGAAGATTTTCACCAGTTGAATTTTCTTTAAAAGTATTCTTTGCAAGATTTACAGATTTTTTTGCTTCTTTATTTCCATGTAACATTGCCGTTGCATTATTCGCTAGCAAAATTTTCAATTCATTAATATCTCTGTGTTTTTCATTATCTATCTGATCTAAAGACAAATCAGTAAACATTCTTAAAAACTTTAATACATCTCTATCATCTGTGTTTCGCCAAAACTGCCAATAATCATATGGTGATAGCATTTCCTTATTAAGCCATACTGCGCCTTTTTCAGTTTTACCCATTTTTGTTCCAGATGCCAAAGTTATGAGTGGTGTAGTTAAACCATATACATGATTTCCAGTCTCTCTTTTGATAAGCTCTACTCCATTTACAATATTACCCCATTGATCAGATCCACCAATCTGAAGGTCACATTTATTAGATCTATTAAGTTCATAAAAATCATATGCCTGTAAAATCATGTAGTTAAATTCCATGTAACTTAATGATTGTTCTCTTTCTAGTCTTAATTTAACACTATCGAATGTTAACATTTTATTTATTGTAAAATGTCTACCTATGTCTCTTAAAAAATTTATATAGTTAAGTTTGCTTAACCATTTATAGTTATTAACAAAAATTGGTTTCAATTTTGGGTTATTTGTTTTTAGGAAGATTTTAAAAACTTTTTTTATATTATTAATATTATTCTCTATCTTTTTATCAGACAGTATTTTTCTTGTTTCTTCTTTTCCAGATGGATCTCCTATTCTTGTTGTTCCACCACCCAAAAGAACTATTGGTCTATGCCCATGTTTCTGCAAAAGTCTAAGGCACATTATTTGCAATAAACTTCCAACATGAAGACTAGGAGCTGTACTATCAAATCCAATATATGCGTTAACACTTTCTTTGTTCAATAAATCTGATAATTTTAATTCATTGGTACATTGATAATAGTAACCTCTATCTTTAAATTCTTTTAAAAAATTATTCATAGGTCTATAGTCTTACAATATACATATTTTAATAAAAAAAAATAAGAATGGAAAAAAATTTATCTGCACTTGGTTTTATGAGTGGAACATCTGGTGACGGTGTAGATACCTCTGTCATGAGTTCCAACGGTAAAGATATCATTAATATCAAATATAATAGATTCGATCCTTATCCAATAAGTCTTTCAAATAAAATTCACAGGTTGAAGGAAAATATTTCAAAAAAGCAAGATCTACTTAAATATTCATCTGATATTAAACAATTAGAGATACAAGTTACTAATTTCCACTCAGAGATAGCCAATAAAGTATCAAAAGAAATTGATTTTGACCTTATAGGTTTTCATGGTCATACTATTTATCATAATACAGATGAAAAAATTTCCAAACAAATCGGTCTAGGTGTTAATTTATCAAAAACAACTAATAAAACTGTAGTTTACAATTTTAGACAAGAGGATATCAAAAATGGAGGTGAAGGTGCACCGTTATCACCGATTTATCATCTTGCACTAATAAAAGGATTATTTAATAAAAATAGAGTAAAAATGCCTATTTCAATATTAAATATTGGTGGAATTGCAAATATTACTGAAATTGACAAAGATTTTAAAATTAATAGTAGGGATATTGGACCAGGAAATTGTTTAATTGATAGTTGGATAAGAAAAAATTCAGATAAATTTTTTGACAAGAATGGAAATTTTGCAGAAAAAGGCAAAACAGATAAATTTATTTTTGATCAATATTTAGATAATTATTATTATAGCAAAATAAATTCTAAAAGATCTCTTGATACAAATGATTTTGATATCTCTTTCGCAAAAGGCCTATCTTTAGAAAATGGAACAACCACAATCACTAATTTAACATCTGAGATATTATCAAAAAGAATTGGAGCAAACGATATTTATGTTTGTGGTGGTGGTAGAAAAAATAAATTCTTAATCAATTCACTAAAAAATAAAATTAGTAATAAAATATTTTTAATTGATAAGTTAAATATTGACGGTGATTTTGTAGAGTCGCAAGCATTTGCGTTTCTAGCAATTAGATCTTATTTAGGGTTATATATTTCATTTCCATCTACAACAAATTGTAAAAAACCTTCATTTGGAGGAACTATTATTAAAAAAAGTTAATTAATATAGAGCAGTTTCTTTTTTTATATATTTATTTAAAGATTTTATTAGCGCTATGTCATTTTTAGAAAAAAAATGGTTTGCATCACTAATAGACTCAAATTCAACTTTAATCCCTTTTTGATCACTAAGTCTTTTGTTTAAATCATTTATATGTTCAATTGGAACTAGTTCATCTTTTTTTCCGTATATAATAGTACCTGATGTAGGACATGGTGATAAAAATGAAAAATCGTAAACATTAGGTTGGGGAGATACTATAATAAACCTATTTATTTCTGGTCTCCTCATTAGTAATTGCATTGCTATTAATGAGCCAAAAGAAAATCCTGAAATCCAACATTGAGAATTATCGAAGTTCTCTCTCTCTAACCAATCAAGTGCTGCAGCTGCGTCAGCAAGTTCTCCTTGCCCATTATCAAACTCTCCATCACTTTTTCCAACTCCTCTAAAATTTACTCTGCAAACTGAAAAATTATTTTCGACAAAAGTTTGAAATATATCGACAACAACTTTGTTGTTCATTGTTCCTCCGTACTGGGGGTGAGGATGCAAAACTAATGCAATTGGGGATGTGTTTTTTTTGCTTTTAAAATATTTAGCTTCAAGTCTACCCGCTGGACCCGGAATAAATATTTCAACAATTTTATTATCTGCTGATGCCATTGATTATTAATCTCAAAAAAAAATAAGGTTTTTTCTATCAAAATTGAGTGACAAAATGCAAGTTATTTAAATAGCAATTAATCTTGACTAAAATAGTCGGGTATATATAAGTCCCGTAAATTGCGGAAAATATGAAATTATCAAGTAAAGGTAGATACGCTGTAATGGCCCTAGCGGACTTAGCAAAATTTAACTTAAAAGAGCCTGTATCATTAAGAGACATATCTCTAAGGCAGGGCATATCTCTCGTTTATTTAGAACAATTATTTTCAAAGTTAAAAAAAAATCAAATTGTTACAAGTGTTAGAGGAAACAAAGGTGGCTATGTTTTATCAAAACAAGCTTCAGAAATTAAAATTTCAGAAATATTTATAGCTGTGGATGAAAAAATAAAAACAGTTGGTTGTGAAAAACACTCTGATAGTGGATGTAATGGTAAGTCTTCGAAATGCATCACTCATGATTTATGGGATGAGTTAGAAGATTATATAAATAATTTTTTCCAACAAAAAACATTAAGTGATTTAGTTAATAGAGGAAATTTAAGTGGATAATAGACAAAAAGAAATTGATAATTTAAAAGATTATAAATATGGGTTCACTACTGATATTGAAAACACAAGAGCCCCTAAGGGATTGAATGAGGATGTAATTAGGTTTATATCTAATATTAAAAAAGAACCTCAATGGATGCTTGATTTTAGATTAAAAGCATTTGAAAGGTTTAAACAGCTAAAAGAACCAGATTGGCAAAAACCAAAATATCCAAAAATAGATTATCAAGATTTATATTACTATTCAGCACCTAAAAGTATGAAAGATAAACCAAAGAATTTAGATGATCTAGATCCTAAACTTTTGGAGACTTATAAAAAATTAGGTATTCCACTTCAAGAGCAGAAAAGACTTAATGGTATAGCAGTTGATGCGGTGTTTGACTCTGTATCAGTAGCAACTACATTCAGAGAGGAACTCACAAAGCAGGGAATTATTTTTTGTCCAATATCAGAAGCAATACAAAATCATCCTGAATTAGTTAAAAAATATTTAGGTTCAGTGATCCCAGTTACTGACCATTTCTTTGCAACTCTAAACTCTGCAGTTTTTACAGATGGATCATTTGCTTACATACCCGAAGGCGTGCGTTGTCCAATGGAACTTTCAACTTACTTTAGAATTAATGCATCTAATACAGGACAATTTGAAAGAACATTAATTGTTGCTGATAAGGGAAGCTATGTAAGTTATTTAGAAGGATGTACTGCTCCAATGCGAGACGAAAATCAGTTACATGCTGCAAATGTTGAATTAGTTGCATTAGATGATGCAGAGATAAAATATTCTACAGTTCAGAATTGGTATCCTGGTGATAAAGATGGAAAAGGAGGAATTTATAATTTTGTTACAAAGCGTGGATTGTGCAAAGGGAAGAACTCAAAAATTTCTTGGACGCAAGTCGAAACTGGTTCTGCCATTACTTGGAAATATCCAAGCTGTATTTTAAAAGGCGATAATTCGGTTGGTGAATTTTACTCCATAGCTATTACTAATAATCATCAAAAAGCAGATACTGGAACTAAAATGATACATTTAGGAAAAAACACTAAAAGTAAAATAATCTCAAAAGGCATTAGTGCAGGTTTCTCAGATATGACTTATAGAGGTTTAGTTGATATCTCATCAAAAGCTGCAAATTCAAATAATTATACTCAATGTGACTCTTTATTAATGGGTAGCAAATGTGGAGCACACACAGTTCCGTATATTAGAAATAAAAATTCAGAATCTAATATTGCTCATGAGGCAACAACATCAAAAATCAGTGAAGAGCAATTGCATTACTGTCAACAGAGAGGATTAAGTCCTGAGGAGGCGGTAGGATTAATTGTTAATGGATTTTGTAAAGAAGTATTACAACAATTACCAATGGAATTTGCAGTAGAGGCTCAAAAATTAGTTGGAATTAGTTTAGAAGGTAGTGTGGGTTAATGTTAAAAATAAATAAATTAAATGCTAAAATCGATAGCAAAGAAATTTTAAAAGAGTTTTCGTTAAATATAAATCCTGGAGAGGTTCATGCTATTATGGGTCCAAATGGATCTGGTAAAAGCACTTTATCAAATATCTTATCGGGTAAAAAAGGATATGAAGTTTCAGGAGAAGTACTTTTTGAGGAAAAAGATTTATTTGAACTTGAAACAGAGGAAAGAGCTCATAAAGGTATTTTTCTTGCCTTTCAATATCCATTAGAAATTCCAGGTGTTAATACAAATATATTTCTAAAGACTTCATTAAATGCAGTAAGAAAAGCAAGAGGTGAAAAAGAGCTTGATGCTATAGAATTTTTAAAATTAGTGAAGGAAAAGTCTAAAGAACTTAAATTTGATGAAGAAAAATTAAATAGACAACTAAATGTTGGTTTTTCAGGTGGAGAGAAAAAGAAAAATGAAATTTTGCAAATGTCGTTATTGGCTCCAAAATTATCAATTTTAGATGAAACAGATTCAGGTCTAGATATTGATGCATTAAGAATTGTAGCTGATGGAGTTAATACATTAAGGGATGATAAAAATTCGTTTTTAATCATTACACATTACCAAAGATTACTTGATTATATTAAACCTGATTTTGTCCATGTTTTAATGGATGGAAAAATTATCAAGTCTGGTGGGGCAGAGTTAGCTTTGGAACTAGAAAAAAAGGGGTATGAAAATTTTCATTAAATGAAAGAGCAACTACAAAAAGATTTTGATAACACAATTAGAAATTTAACCTTATCTCAAAAAGACATTGAAATAAAAAAATTTTATTTAGATAATTTTATAAACAAAGGTTTTCCAAATAGACGAGAAGAGGATTGGAAGTTTTCTGATCTAAATCAAATAATAAAAAAAAATATTGGAGAGCTAAGTTTTTATAGTGACTATACATCTACAAATAAAGTTGATACTTCTGCATTTGTAGACGGTTTAGAGCATAATAAAATAGTATTTATTAATGGAAGAATAGAAAAAATTGATTTTGATTATGAAAAAAAAGATCAAATAGAAATAATTGATCAGTCAGAAACTATTAATAAATTTAATAATAATAGTTCTTTATCTGACTTAAATAGCGCCTTTACTAATAAGTCTTTTAAAATAGTTGTTAAAAAAGATTATCAATTAACAAAACCACTGATTATTTATCATACAACAAACTCTAAAATTTGGTCTAAAAATATTAATTTAAGACTAAATTTTGAATTATATGAAAATAGCTCATTAAGATTAATTGATTTATTTAAGGACACTTCGGAAAAAAATTTTCTAAATATATTTTACAACTTTGATTTAAAAGAAAACTCTGTTTTAAAAAATTACAAAGTAGATAAATTTGAAAATAAAAATATTAAGTATTCCTTCAATAATATTGAGCAAGATAAAAACAGTATTTCAGAAACATTTATTTTATCATCAGGATCAAATTTTTGTAAGAATGAAATTAATTGTAACTTAAATGGAGAATATTCATCAGCTTTTGTAAATGGTATTTTCTCTATAAATAATAATAAACATCATGAAATTAGAACAATCATAAATCACTTAACTGAAAATACAAAAAGTTATCAACTTATAAAAAGTGTTTTAGAAGATAGTTCTAGAGCAGCATATCAAGGAAAAATATTTGTTAACCCTAAAGCACAAAAAACAGATGGTTATCAACTGAGTAAAGCATTATTGTTAAGTAAAGTTTCGGAGTTCAATGCTAAACCAGAGTTAGAAATTTATGCAGATGACGTTAAATGTTCACACGGTTCTGCTTCAGGTAGTCTTAGCGATGATTCAATATTTTATTTAATGTCTAGAGGTTTAAATTATCAACAATCAACAGAACTTTTAATAAACGGTTTTCTGTTAGATGTTGTTGAAAAAATTACTGACCCTGAAGTAAAAAATTTAATTAAAAATATGATTGGAATAAAGGAATGAAAATTGAGAATATAAAAGAAGAGTTTCCCATTTTTGATGAAAAAATTCAAAATAATGATTTAGTCTATTTAGATAGTGCTAACTCATCACAAAAACCAAAAGTAGTAGCTGATAAAATAAATGAGTTTTATACAAAGCAATTTTCAAATGTTGGAAGAAGCGTTCATTATTTAGCAGTTGCAGCAACAAACTTATATGAAAATACAAGGTCCTCTGTTCAAAAATATATTAATGCTAAAGATAAAAATGAAATAGTTTTCACTAAAGGAGCGACAGAAGCATTAAATTTAGTAGCCAATACTCTAGGGCAAAAATATCTAAATGAGGGTGATGAAATTTTAATTACAGAGCTTGAGCATCATTCAAATTATGTGCCTTGGCATTTCTTAAGAAAATCAAAGAATATTCAGATTAATTTTGCAGAGGTAAATGAAAATGGAGACATTTCTCTGGAAGATATTGAAAAAAAAATAACTTCCAAGACTAAAGTAATAGCAATTACTCATCTATCTAACGTTACTGGAGCAATATTACCTGTTAAAGAAATAACAGATCTTGCCCACTCAAAAGGAATAATAGTTGTCATTGATGGTTGTCAGGGAGCTCCACATCTAAAATTAGATATGCAAGATTTAGATTGTGATTTTTACGCAATATCATGCCATAAAATGTACGGACCAACTGGACTAGGTGTTTTATATGGTAAAAAAAAGTGGTTAGAGGAACTGCCACCTTACCAAGGTGGAGGCGGAATGATTAGAGAAGTTAAAAAAGATAAAATATCTTATGGAGATTTACCGAATAAATATGAAGCTGGCACCATGGCTACAGCTCAAGTTATTGCATTTGATCAGTCAATTAAGTTTATGGAGAGTGTAGGTATAGAGAACATCATGAAACATGAGGCTGATTTAGTTGAATATGGTCAAGAATTGTTACAAAAAAATAATTCTGTTAAATTGATTGGTAGTCCAAAAAATAAAGGTGGAGTTCTATCTTTCACATTAGAGGGTGTTCACCCACATGATATTGCAACAATACTAGATGAAGATGGTGTTGCAATAAGAGCAGGCCATCATTGTTGCCAAATATTACATGATAAATTAAATATACCTGCTAGTGCAAGAGCATCAGTTGGAATTTATAATACTAAAGATGATTTAGACAAGTTAAACGACTCAATTAATAACTGTAAAAAAATATTTAATTTAAAATGAACTTAAAAGAACTTTATCAAGAAATTATTTTAGAACATGGAAAAAATCCAAGGAACCTTGGAAAAACACATGAGTTTAATAAAGATGCCAAAGGTCATAATCCATTATGTGGAGACAATGTTCATGTTTATCTTAAATTAAACGGACAAAAAATAGTTGAGGATATTTCATTTGAGGGAAGTGGATGCGCTATTTCAATGGCATCAGCTTCGATCATGACTGATTTAATTAAAGGTAAAAATGAACACGAGGCTAAAGAGATAGTTGAAGATTTTTTAGGAATGATAAAAGAAAATCCAGAATTAAAATCAGAATACTTAAAAGAAGATGAAAAAACTAAATTAATGTGTCTATCAGGTGTTAAACAATATCCAATGAGAGTTAAGTGTGCAACATTATCATGGCACACCTTTGTATCTGCATTAGACAACTCAAAGGAAACCACTAATACTGAGTCTTAACTTTATGGAATTAAAAGAAAAAGTAATTGAGGAAATAAAAAAAATTTACGACCCTGAAATACCAGTAAATATTTATGAACTTGGATTAATATATGATATTGCCGTAGATAAAAAAAATATCAGTGTAAAAATGACACTTACCACTCCAAATTGCCCAGTAGCCGAAAGTTTGCCTAAAGAAGTTAAAGATAGTATTATGCAATTAGAAGAAGTAGATAAAGTAGATTTAGATTTAGTTTGGGAACCACCATGGGATAAATCTATGATGTCAGAAGCAGCTAAATTAGAATTAAATTTATGACGAAACAAGTTATATCATTAAGCGATCAAGCGGCTAATAGGATAAAAGAAATTATTTCTTCTGCTGATAATGAGTCCATTGGTGTTAGAGTTGGAGTAAAATCAGGTGGATGTGCTGGAATGTCTTATATTATGGAATACACAAAAGAGATTAATCCTAATGATGAGGTTATTGAAGATAAGGGAGTAAAAGTATTCATTGATCCAGCAGCAGTAATGTATCTTTTTGGAACTGAAATGGATTATAAAAAAGAGCAATTTTCTTCTCAATTTGTATTTAATAATCCAAATGAAACTGAAAGATGTGGCTGCGGAGAGTCTTTTAAAGTTTAATCGATTATTGGTAATAAGAGATAAACCAATATTGGCCTCTTTTATTCATAGAGTAAGTTTTATTTTTTCTACGCTTAGGCTTTTTAATTTCAGGTCTATTATAACCAATAATATTCTTAATTGTTGATATGAGCTTAGTCATATCTTTTAATAACAAAATTGAATGAAATTAGAATTCTAATATGGGAATACCTGCTATTACTGCAGGTAATCCCATAAAAATAAGCTTTTTAACAGCTATAATACATGTCAAATTCAATAGGGTGCGGCGTGTGTTCAAAATTATGAATTTCTTCATATTTTAGCTCAATGTACGCATCTATTTGATCATCGGTAAATACATTACCTTGAGTTAAGAAACTTCTATCTTTATCCAAAGCTTCCATTGCTTCTCTCAAAGAACCACAAACAGTTGGCACTTTCTTAACTTGCTTCTCAGATAAAGCATAAAGATCTTTGTCAAATGATTTACCTGGATCGATTTTATTTTTTATTCCATCAATTCCAGCCATAAGCATAGAAGCAAATGTTAAATATGGATTTCCAGATGCATCTGGGAACCTGATTTCGCATCTTGCACCTTTTTTACTTAATGTGATTGGAATTCTGCATGAAGCCGATCTATTTCTTGCAGAGTATGCAAGTAAAACAGGAGCCTCAAATCCTGGTATTAATCTTTTGTAACTATTTGTAGTAGCATTAGCAAATGCATTAATTGCTTTTGCATGCTTTAATACTCCACCGATATAATAAAGAGCAGTTTGAGATAATCCAGCATATTTATTTCCAGAAAATACTGGAGTTTTCCCTTTCCAAATTGATTGGTGAGTATGCATTCCAGAACCATTATCTCCTTTAACTGGCTTAGGCATAAAAGTTGCAGTTTTTCCAAAAGAGTGAGAAACCATTTGAACTACATATTTATATAGCTGAACATTGTCTGCTTGATCGACCAAAGTTCCAAATAACATTCCAAGTTCATGTTGGCTTGGAGCAACTTCATGGTGATGTTTTTCTACGGTAATTCCAACATCTCTTAATCCTTTAAGATATTCACCTCTCATGTCTTGCGCACTATCTACTGGTGGTACAGGAAAATATCCACCTTTTACTCCAGGTCTATGACCCATGTTTCCATTATCATAAGATTTTCCAGAGTTATAAGGTCCTTCTGAACTATCAATTGAAAAACTTGTTTCGTTCATATCGTTTTTAATTCTTACATCATCAAAAACAAAAAACTCAGGCTCTGGACCAAAATAAGCTGTATCTCCAATTCCTGTTTTCTTTAGATAGGCTTCTGCTTTTTTTGCAATTCCCCTTGGATCTCTTTCATATGGATCTCTCTTAACAGCATCCAAAATATCACAAAACAAAATTAATGTATTATGAGATGTGTAAGGATCTATTACTTTTCTACTTAAATCAGGTTTTAATATCATGTCAGACTCATTAATTGCTTTCCATCCTGCAATTGATGATCCGTCAAAAAATACACCATCGTTTAACATTTCTTCATCAACAATCGTTGTATCCATTGTTAAATGCTGAAGTTTACCTCTTGGATCTGTAAATCTAAGATCTACGAATTCAATATTCTTAGACTTCATTAATTTTAGTACGTCCTTAGCGCTCATATTATCTCCTATAATTTTTTAATTCTATTATCAGTTAAGAAAAGATAAATAATGCCTATTAAATAGATATCACTTATGCTTTTTTTACATGTATATTAACCTTAAAAAATTGAAATTTTCAATCAATCCTAAGTTGCAATAATGAGTTTACTAAATAAAGAACCAGTTAAAAGAGCTGAAAAAGCCTTAAAAGAATTTGATGAGGCTTTATCAGTCACAGAATTAGAAAATACAGCAAGAACAGCCTTAGATGCAGCAAAATCATTAAACTGTGAAGTAGGAGCGATAGTAAAAAGTCTACTTTTTAAAAATGGTGATAATTATTTTTTATGTTTAGTCTCTGGCGATAAAAGATGTTCATTAAATAAATTAAAAAAGTTTTTTAATAGTAAAGATTTAAGCATGGCATCTCCAAATGACGTGAAAGAACAAACTGGATATACAATTGGAGGAGTCTCTCCAATAGGACACACAAATAGGTTGCAGATATTAGTTGATAGTTCTTTGAATAGATTTGAAGATTTGTTTGCTGCTGCTGGACATCCAAACTGTATTTTTAAAATAAATTTTGAAGATCTAAAAAAAATTACTAATGGAATAATAGAGGACATAATTGAATGAAATCCCCAAATGCTACTGATTATTTTATTCTTACTTTTTTAGCCTTACTTTGGGCTTCAGCTTTTTTTAATATTAAAATTGCAACATATTCTTATGGACCAATAACTATAGCTTTTTTAAGAATTTTTTTTGGAATGATACCTCTAATATTACTTTGTTATTTCAAAAAAATTAAAATTGAGGCTTTCTCCAAGGATTGGAAATGGTTTGCAGCAATTGGCATCATTAATTTAGTTATACCTTTTTTCCTAATAGCATACGGAGTTCAAAAGGTTCAAAGTAACTTAGCTGCAATTTTAATGTCAACAACACCTATAAGCGCAACAATACTCGCACATTTCTTTGCAGATGGAGAGAAAATAAACGTAATCAAAATATTCGGAATAGTATTAGGATTTTCTGGAATTGTTTATTTATTTTCAGAAAATTTACTTATAAATAATGAAAATTTATTTTCTGCTCTTATGATCCTATTGGGATCCACTTTTTATGTTATTGGAGGAATTTTAACATTAAAAATTAGTAATAAGAAAAATGAAAATGTAACTGCATCAATTCTAATTTGGGGAGCTATAATTGCTTGTCCAATATCACTAATAATTGAGCAACCATGGAATTTAAATCCATCACTAGAGTCCACATTATCTTTGATTTATCTTGGTATTTTTCCAACTGGAATTGCATGGTTATTAAGATTTATGATTTTAAAGAAAAATGGCTTAGTTTTTCAAAGTCAAGTCGCTTATCTAATACCAATTTTTGGTGTTATTTTAGGATTTATTTTCCTAAACGAATTAGTAACACCTAAAATTTTAATTGCTTTATGTGCTGTTGTCTTAGGAATTTATTTTGTAAAAAAAGCAGGAGATAAAAAAATATAAAGTATATAAAAAATTTCTAATTTATTTTAATTTTTCAAATTTTTTTGACTTAACAGATTTTTGTGCAGCTTCTGCTAACATTATAGACTTTCTTCCATCTTCAAAAACAGCTCTAGGTTTAATATTTTTTTTGCAAAAGTTTGCAAGGTCAGATAGTTGCAACCCAAAAGCTTCTGCATATCTCTCTATAAAAAAATGTAGTAGAGGGGATTTATTATTTGTTGAATTTTTTAAAAAAAGATTGGTTTCAGTATCTCTTTTATTATCCGATATCATCATTCCTTTTGTTCCAAAAAGCTCAACTCTTTGGTCATAACCAAAACTACAATGCCTTGAATTAGTTATAACGCACTGCACTCCTTTTTTTGACTTAAGCACAGTAGTTGCAAGTTCATAGTCTTTTATCTTATTAAATCTTTGATCTGATATATTACTGCCAGTAGCAAACACTGATATAAATTCATCTGAACCCAAGTAGTATCTTGCTAAATCAAAATCATGAATCATCATGTCTTTAAAAATTCCTCCAGAACCTTTTAAATAAGACAATGAAGGAGGAGCAGGGTCCCGACTAGTTATAATAATTTTTTCTAATTTACCTATTTTATTTTTTAACAAATTCTTTTTAAGTAAATTATGTCCAGGATCGTATCTTCGATTAAATCCTATTTGCACTTTAGGATTAAGTTTTTTAATTTTCTTTAGAGATGAATTAATTTTTTTTAAATTTAAATCTAGTGGTTTTTCACAAAAGACTACTTTTTTATACTTAGCACCCTTTTCAATAAATTTTAAATGAGTAGAAGTTGAGGAAGCTATAAAAATACATTTAATTTCACTATCTTTAAAAGCAATATCTGGATTATTTACTGAAATAGCATTAAATTTTTTTGAAATTTTGCTTGATAGATTTTTATTTAAATCAAAAACATATTTTAATTCAAATTCACTATTTTTTCTTAAATTATTAGCATGCATCTGGCCAATTCTACCAAGGCCAAACAGAGCAGTTTTTATTTTATTTTTACCCATCTTTTTTTTCTGCTTGAAACTTTGCACGCTTCAATAAATTTTGCAGTTTCAAGTCCCTCATCCTCATTTGGATAAAAATACCTTTTTTTTGAATTATTTTTCAAAGAATCTGCAAATTCACGATAAATATTTGCAAATGCATCCAAATATCCTTCAGGATGTCCAAATTTTAATCTAGAAAATTTTTTAGACAATTCAGCATTAAAAAAACCTCTTTCAATAAATTTAACAGCACCATTAGATGGATTAATTTTTAAATAGTTTGGATCGTTTTGAACCCATTCCAAACTTCCTTTTGTTCCAAATATTCTTATTCGTAATCCATAAACCCCACCTCTAGCCATCACACTTGTCCAAAACATTCCTTTAGCACCGTTATTAAAATTAATCATTACTTGAGCATTGTTGTCCATTTTTATTTTATTTGAAACTTGTTTAATATCTGCAAAAATAGTTTCACCTTTTAAACCTGATATATAAGTTGCCATATGATATGCATGGGAGCCAATTTCATTTAATACCGCTGAAGCTCCAACAATATTTTTATCTATTTTCCATTTAAACTTTTTCTTTGCATTTTTTTGTGAAATACTTTCTCCGTCTGACCAATCCTGAACATATTCAACGTTTACGTATTCAACTTTTCCAATTTTACCTTTTTCAACCAATACTTTTGCCTCTCTAACCATAGGATAAGCAGAATAATTGTGTGTTAAAGCATACTTAATTTTTTTATTTGATTTTATTTTTTTAAATAATTTTTTAGCTTGAGTAAGATTTCCAGCAAATGGTTTATCAGAAATTATATTTATATTTTTATCAATAAATTTTTCTGCAATAATTTGGTGACTTGAAGGGGGTGTCATTATTGCTACAACATTAATACCATTTTTTCTTGCTGCTTCTCTTTCAGCCATTTCTCTAAAATTTGAATAGCATCTCTCTTTTAAAATACCTAGGCTTTGACCAAAGCTTTTAGATAGTTTTGAATTTCTCGAAAAAACACCAGCAACTATCTCATATTGATTATCAAATCTTGATGAAATTCTATGAACATGACCAATCCAAGATTTTGGACCACCTCCAACTACGCCAAGCTGAATTTTTTTTCCTTTAATTAATCTCATGATTAAATATATCTTAACAAATAAAAAATTTATGTCAGTAAAATTAGGTATAGCACCAATTGCTTGGAGTAATGATGACATGACTGAGCTAGGTGGAGATACTCCTCTAGATCAATGTTTGTCAGAGGCAAGCCAGGCTGGATTTGTTGGGATTGAGTCAGGTGGTAAATTCCCAAAAACATCTGAGGAATTATTACCAAAATTAGAAAAGTATAACTTAAAATTATGTTCTGGTTGGTATAGCGGAAATCTTAGAAAAAATTCTGTTGAACAAGAAAAAAATTTAATTCAAGACCAACTTAAATTATTTAAAGATTGTGAAGCTCCATGTATCGTTTTTGCTGAAGTTTTTGGTTCAATACAGGGTGATCCAAGAAAAAAACTTTCCAGTAGACCTAAGATGACGGATCAAGAATGGAAAGATTATTGCGCAAAAATATCTGAACTTGCAAAATATCTTGAAGATGAGGGTATGCCTTTAGCTTACCACCATCACATGGGAACAGTTATTGAAACAGAAGAAGAAACTATTAGATTGTTAGAAAATACAGATGATAGTGTAAAATTAACTTTAGATACTGGCCATATGTTATTTGCTCAGGGAAATTCAATTAATTTAATTAATAAATTTAAGGAAAGAGTAATCCATATTCACTGCAAAGATATTAGAGAAGAAGTATTAAAAAAAGCTCTTTCTGAGGATTTAAGTTTTAGGGATGCCTTTTTAGAAGGTGCCTTTACCGTACCTGGTGATGGGTGTATCGATTATAAACCTTTGTTTGATATTTTAAAAAAAAATAATTATCAGGGTTGGCTTGTTGTAGAGGCTGAACAAGATCCTAAAAAAGCTAATCCACTTGAATATGCTATCAAGGGTTACAAATATATTACAGATACTTTAAAGAAATCAAATTTAGAGATTAATAATCTATAATTTTACTTTTTTACTATCTTCAAGTTTACCATCGAAAAAATCAAAAATATTTTGAATAGTTTCTTTTGCCATTCTTGTCATACATTCCTCAGTGAATGCTGCAGCATGAGGACTTAGGAAAACTTTGTCATTTTTTAATATAGGATTATCAGCTTCTGGAGGCTCTACCTCAAATACATCAATTCCTGCTCCAAAAATCAAATTTTCATTCAAAGCTCTGTCTAAATCTTTTTCATTAATAATGCCACCTCTTGCAGCATTTATAATGATGCAGTTTTTTTTCATCGTTTTAAGTAGTTCATAATTTATAATATTTTTAGTTTGATCAGTTAAAGGTATGTGGAGTGAAACAGCGTCCATATCTTTAATAGCCTCCGATAAATCTTCAACTTTTTCTCCACCCATTTTGCTTATTGTTTCTGCATTAACAAATGGATCGTAAACGAAAACATTCATTTCAAATCCCAAACATCTTTTAATCAATGCTTTACCTATTCTTCCAAATCCAGCTATAAGAATGTTTTTATCCCAAATCTCTATAGTTTTTGGTAATCTGTTTCTTTCAGTAAATTTTCCACTTTTGACCGAATGGTCATACATATTCTTTCTTTTTGAGATACTTAAAAGCATGAAAAGAACATGTTCTGCAACTGCTACAGCATTTGCTGTTGCAGTTATTGCTACATCAATATTTCCTTTTTTACAGCTATTTAAATCAATATTATCGTAACCAACTCCATGTCTTGAAATTATTTTAAGGTTTTTTGCATTTTCAATTGCCTCAGCAGGCAATATTGAAGTTCTTAAAGAAACTGCATCTGCATCTACAATTTTTTGTTTCACGTTTTCAACGCTTAAATCCTCAACTACTTCATAACTATAGTTACTATTACTTTTTAATAATTCCATACCTTTTTCATGAATAGGTTGGACAATGAGAATTTTTTTCATAATTTAAAAAAGAAATTATACTAGTCTAGCAAGATCTCTTTTACTATTTTTAAATGTTGGAAGTGGATATTTAAATGCATACTTTCTTGGTATACATTTATTCTTTGCCTTTTCCCACAAAGCAATCCATTGCTTATAATTGTGGATAGTAATATTTTTTTTATTTTTGCTTCTTACATAAAAATTGGGCAAAGGTTTCCTACCAGATGGGGTTCCAGCCCTATTGTATCTTAAATCAGCGCTAATTCTAAAATCATTAGATCTATTAGGCAATGAACAATGAATGGAATGTTTGTGCAAAATAATAATATCGCCAACATTAGCTTCTAGAAAAACTGGTTTGTAATTATCAAGTAATTTACTATCTTTTATTTCGACCTGACCTCTATATCCCGATATATGATTTAATAGTCCCAATTTATTAATTTCTTTTACTGTAATCATACATCCATTTTTTTTTGTAGTTTTAGTAAATGGAATCCAAACAGTAACCATATCTGTTAATCTTTGTCCTAAAGATGATAATACTGCTGCATCCTGATGCCATGGCGTTCTGCCTGAGAGACCATCGTGAACAGAATGTTTAGGTAATTTATTTTCGGGTTGTTTAATTCTTGTATTTTGAACTGGATTTGACAGAATTTCTGGCCCTAATAATTTTTCAACCACATCCAAGATTTTTTTGTGATTTATTAAATTCCATAAAGATTGAGATGCAAAATAATCACTCTCTTTCTTCACATGATCTCTTGGAAGTCTAGTATTAAAATATTGATCAAGATCATAAATATTTAGCTTTGAAATGTATGTGTATTTTTTCCTGAAGTTATATTTAAAAATCTTTTCTTTCATGTGCTCAGGAGCAAATTTATGAACTAAATTGTCCATTACATATTCCATGTCATTTAAAATTGGTTTTAAATCTTTATTGAAGTTAAGAACATTCCTTACTCTTAGGAAGCCATCCCTATCTAAAATACTCTTTAATTTAGTCTTAATCTGCATAATTACTAATTTTTTAGCAAATAATTTGAGTCATGAAAAGATGTAAGCATTCTTTTTTTCGTCGCAACAATATGTGGATGATATTCAGAATTTTTATATTTCCATATTACTGGTTTATTAAGGGCATAACTTCCATAAATAAAAAATCTTTTTGGACAGTTTTTTTCCTTAAATCTTTTTACACCGTGGTAAGAATTAGGAGTAGATTTAAAGAAAATTACACTCCCCTGTTTTGGTGTAAATTCCTTTAATTTATCAAGTTCATTAATCTTAGGAAATCTTCTAAAACTTTTTCTAAGGTTTTTAATAGCTTTTTTCTTGTATAATGTAAGAGATCCTCCATTTTTTTTTGGTATATCAGTTAAATAGATCAAAAAATTATATAGCCTATTCACATCATCTCTATGCGGTCTCAATCTATATCCTCCTTTAGATACTGAGAAATCAATGTCTAAATTTAAATTTGGATTTTTATAATTTTTACCTAGTAGTTTTTTTAGCTCTTTGGAATTTACTTTTTTTTTTACTGTATATTTTTTTTTATTAAATTTTTTTGGTTTAAATAAACTTTCCCATGTATTTGCCTTAAACTCTGTTTTAAATTTCTTATCAATTTTATTATAAAATGTTTGTGTATTGAAAGTAGCAAAAAGTTTTTTTGAGATTTTAGAACTTGAGATATATTTGTTGAAATTTTTTGATCCTTTGTTAATCCTATTTCTGCCACCCATAATCATATCGTCAAAACTTTTTGAATTACTTATTTCTTTAATTAAATAATTGCAGGCTTTTTTACTGATTATTTGTTCTCCAACAATGACTGGGAAGTTTGATTCAATTTTCTTTAGTTTACTAATTTTCAGCATTTAGCTGTACATGCCCTCTTTTACTTTAATCATTTTGTACATAAGGTCATTTAATGGTGTGGCTATTCCATGTTTTTTTCCTATTTTAGATACGGCGCCACTAATGAAATCAATTTCAGTTTTTCTTTTATAAAGTACATCAAAAGCCATTGAAGACTTATTTGTTTGTTTTGAATCAACAATTTTATTAAACATAAATAAACATTCATCCTCAGAAACATTAACACCATCTGCTAAAGCAACATCTCTTGTTTCTAATATTATCTCTTTTCCTAAACTTCTAGAAACATCGTTAGCATTATTATTTATGTAAAGATCAGTATGATGTAGATCAAAAATAGCTGAAAGTGGGCCTATTGCGGTTAAAGCAAAAAGTTTCATCCATTTTCTTTTTTTAACATCCTCAGCTGCAATCATTTCTAAATTATGAGCAGTAAATGTGTCTGCAATTTCGGTTATTCTATCAGAAATCCCACCATCATATTCTCCAATCCAAGAGGGTAGAGCTGCATGATTCATAATATGACCAGGGCCTAAGATATTTGATGCTTGAGTTGTTGTTCCCCCAATTACTTTTTCATCACCAACAATACTTTTAATTATAGCTTCATGTCCAATTCCATTTTGAAAAGACATAAAAACTGTTTTATCGTTAATAATGTTTTTTATACTTTTTAAAGCAGGTTCTAGAGCCGTTGCTTTACACATGACTATCACAGCATCAACTTTTCCAATTGTAGAGGGATCTGATGTTGCTGGTACTTTTATAAATCTATCACCACCATGACCATCCATTTTTAGACCATTTTTATTTATTTCATCAACATGCTCTTTCCAAACGTCAATGAGCGTTAAATTTAGACCCTTTTCTGCTAGTAGGCCTCCGAATAGACAACCCATTGCCCCTGCACCAAGAACAACAACTTTTAGATCTTTATTATTCATTTTTATAATCGAAATATATTTATGTAAAAAAATTATGCAATATATTATGTAACTAATTTATATATGGAATTAAAAATAGAAAAAGGAATTTTTAAGAAATTCGAGTTAGAAGAAATAACAAATGCTTTGCAAGTTGGATTGTCAAAAAATTTTGAAAGTGTCACAGCAAAGATAGTTGATTGTCCAAATTTAAGAGATTGGAATTGTCCATCAGAAGGAATGAGTGGTAACCAAAGAATAATTGATGTTGGAGGAGAACCATATATGCACGATCCTAAATATATTGGTGCTGAATTCGATTATGCAGAAATATCAAAATTGATTGGGTCAGAGAAATCATACGCACTTGGCGCAGGATCTGGAGCAATGTCTTGTCTTGATGGGCACTGCGGAGAATTGGTTATAAACGAAAACTTAACAACAAAGGAGTATAGATCTTTAATAGCAAGGGTAGGTACAGATAAAAAATGTATTGTAGAGGACTATAATGACAGTAAACATGGCGGACTTGGTAATGTTTATTATTCAGATGGTGTTAAGGGTAAAGTTATTTATTTAAAGATAAAGAAAAGAATTGGAAAACAAGGCTCATTGCCTCAAGCAATCAGAGCAGCACTTTCAGAAAATTTAAAAATATTTAACAACGATCATATCGCTTTAGCTGGTGTATTTAGAGTTTTAAATGGAAAAATAAGATCGCATGTTCAACCAGATTATAAGGATATAAAACATGAATACTACGATCCAAAATTAATGAAATGTACAAAAGATTTTCTTCAATTTTATGAGCCAGTAGGGCCAAAATTACAATGTTATACCGTTTTATGGACAGGAGATCCAATGGGTGGAGAATTAAATCTAAGAGAGTCTGGAGAGCATACACATTTTCATTCATACGAACATAAAAATGATGCAGGACATTATCATTTTGATGTGACACCAGACGAGATAGAATACGAAGGATACTTTAATACTGCACAAGAGGTTCACAGAGTAAATAATATTTATAAAGAATTAGCTGCGAAAAATTAATTTAGTAAGTTTCAGACTCTTTTTTGCTTATTGAGCCTTTCATTTTTTCTACAATTGCCTTAGCACCAGCGCTCATTGCCCTTTGATCTGCTCCTATAGTTACAAAGTTAAATCCTTTATCGATCATTTTTTGTGCATACTCAGGTGTTCCATTATGAATTCCTGCAAAAATATTATTTTTTTTAGCATGCTCTAAAATTCTAAGAATTTCAGAATATGCCTTTGTATCTTCTGGTCTATCAAATCCAGGCTTTTCTCCAATTGCTAAACTTAAGTCAGCTGGGCCAATATATATTCCATCTACACCATCTGTAGACATAATCTCATCTAATTTATCTAATGATTCTTTTGTTTCAATCATAGCTAATTTTAAAATTTCATCATTTGCATGGTCGGCATAATCAGCTCCACCATAAATCAATCCTCTAACAGGACCAAAACTTCTATATCCTCTTGGAGGATACATGCATGCTTGTACAAATCTTTCTGCCTCTTCTTTATTGCTAACCATAGGACATATAATTCCATAACAACCGGCGTCTAGAATTTTCATTATTTGACCTGGTTCATTCCAATTTACTCTAGCAAGAGGAGTTACATCAGTTGATGAAATAGTTTGAAGCATTGGAAGTGCATTTGTATAATCAACAAGTCCATGCTGCATATCTACAGTCAGAGAATCCCAACCTTGATGTGCCATAACTTCTGCAGAAACAGTGCTTGGTATTTGTAACCAGCCATTTACAACAGGCTTACCGTCAGCCATCATTTGTTTGACTTTATTTTTTCTCATTAATAATTGAGACCGAAGTGAGTATACTTAACGTTCAAATAATCTTTGATGGCCATAGAACCACCTTCTCTTCCATAACCTGTTTGTTTTATTCCTCCAAAAGGCACTTCAGCAAAAGCAATTGTTGGATGGTTCACTGCGCATGTTCCAGTTTCCATTTTTTCTGAGACTTTGTGCGCTTTTTCTAAGGAATTTGTATAGATATAGCTTGCTAAACCAAGGTCATTATCATTAGCTCGCTTAACAACTTCATCTGTGTCTTTAAAAGTAAGCAATGGAACTAAAGGTCCAAATGGCTCTTCTTTAGCAATTGTAAAATTATCTTTAACATTGTCAAAAATAGTTGGTTCATAAAAATACCCTTTATTAAAACCAGCAGGTCTTTTTCCACCACATAAAACAGTTGCTCCTTCACTTTTAGTTTTTTCTACTAATGCCTCTATTTCATTTAATCTTTTTTCTGTTGTTAAAGGTCCCAGAATTGTATCTTCATCCATACCGTTACCAACTTTAAGCTTAGTAACCTTTTCAACTAATATTTTAGCAAATTCATCTTTTTTACTTTCATGAATATAAAATCTCGCAGGTGATATACAAACTTGACCATTATTTCTAAATTTAGCAGTGATTGCCATGTCAGTAACCTTATTAATATCTACATCGTCAAAAACAATAAAAGGTGAATGACCACTTAACTCCATTGTAACTCTTTGCACTTTTTCAGCAGCTTGTTTTAAAATTAGTTTTCCAACTCTTGTTGAACCAGTTATAGAAACTTTTTTAACTATGTCAGATGATATTAATTGAGATGAAATTTTAGCTGGGTCACCAGATAATAAATTTACTACTCCTGGAGGAACACCCGCATCATTTATAATATTCATAAGCTCCATTACACTACCTGGAGTAATTACATCAGGCTTACAAATTACTGAACATCCTGCAGCTAAAGCAGTGGAAATTTTTCTTGAAGATAAAACTATTGGAAAATTCCATGGTATTAATCCAGCAACTACTCCAACTGGCTCATATTTTACATACATTCTTGTATGTTCAAATCTACTTTCAACTATTTGACCATAAATTCTTTTTGTCTCTTCAGAGTTCCATTCAAAAATATCTGCAGCTCCTCCAACTTCTCCTTTTGCTTCTGATAGTGGCTTTCCAACTTCTAATGTTAACCACTTAGCTAATACATCAGTTCTCTCTCTCATTAGGTCGGCAATTTTTCTTATAATTTTTGATCTTTGCCAAGGTGGAGTATTTCTCCAAACCTCAAGACCTTTTTCTGCAGACTTAAGTGCTTTGTTTACATCTTCTTCACCTGCTTTAGATGCCTTACCTAAAACTTCCTCAGTTGCAGGATTTAAAACATCATAAGTTTCATTATTTTGTGATGCTTGCCATTTGCCATCAATGAATTGTCCAAATTTGCTATACATAATTTTTATTTTGTGGTTTATTAGTTGAATATTTGAAGAGAATATAACTAGAAAAATGAGAAAAATAAAGCTTACTTGCGCGCATGCATTGGTAAAACATTTAATCGCTCAGAAAGTCTATATTGATGGTCAAGTTAAGCCTTTGTTTCCTGGTGTATTCGGTATATTTGGACATGGAAATGTCGCCTGTCTAGGACAAGCATTAGAGGAAAATAAAGATCAACTTCCAACATACAGGGGTCATCACGAACAAAATATGGCTTTAACAGGTGTTGCTTATGCAAGAGCTAAAAGAAGAAAGCAAATTTTTATTGCAACAAGTTCGGTTGGACCAGGATCTACAAACCTAGTTACAGCATCAGCTGTAGCAATGAGTAATAGATTGCCAATTTTATTTTTACCTGGAGACACTTACGCAAATAGAATGCCAGATCCAGTTTTGCAACAGGTTGAACACTTTTCAAATCCGGGAATGACAGCTAACGACTCATTTAAACCAGTTACAAAATATTTTGATAGAATTACAAGACCAGAGCAAATATTACAGTCACTTCCTCAAGCAATTCAAACCATGTTAGATCCAGCAGAGTGTGGACCTGCATGTTTATCTTTGTGCCAAGATGTACAAGGTGAAACTTTTGATTATCCTGAGGAATTTTTTAAAGAAAGAATTCATAATATTAGAAGACCTAGACCTGACGATTTTCAAATCAAACAAGCAGTTGAAAAAATTAAAAATTCGAAAAAACCTATTATAATTTCTGGAGGTGGAGTATTTTATTCTGATGCCATGGATGAGTTAGGCAATTTTGCAATTAAACATAATATACCAGTAACCCAAACAGTTATGGGATACTCAACAATGAAAAAAGATCATTCTCATTTTGTAGGACCAATAGGTGGCCTTGGTGGCAAGGCAGCAAATAACTTGGCAAAAGAAACTGATTTAGCAATTTGCATAGGAACTAAGCTTGCAGATTTTACAACTGGCTCATGGGCTAATTTTGAAAATCCTGAATTTAAATTAGTTTCAATTAATATAGCAAGACATGATGCCAACAAACATTTAGCAGAAGCAGTTATAGGTGACGCAAAAGTTACCTTAACAGAATTATCTAAAGCTATTGGGGATTGGAAATCATCTGATAGCTGGCATAAAAAATCACAAGTCGAGTTAAAATCTTGGAATGAATACGTGGATAAAGAGAGCGGTCCAACAAATCAAGAATTACCAAGTTATGCTCATGCTGTTGGAGCAATTTATAGAAATTCAGATCCAACTGATATAGCTGTTACAGCAGCTGGAGGTTTGGTCGGAGAAGTTGTTCAAGTTTGGCGTCCAAAAGAGTTAAATACTCATGAAACGGAGTGGGGATTTAGTTGCATGAGTTATGAAATTTCTGGTGCTCTTGGTATAAAAATGGCCAATCCTGATAAAGACGTAATTGCTTTTGTTGGCGATGGATCATACCTACTTAACAATTCAGATATATATTCTTCAGTAATTACTAATAATAAATTAATAATCATTGTATGTGATAATGGAGGTCATGCTGTTATAAATAGACTTCAATTGTTTAAGGGTGGAAAAGAATTTAATTGTTTGTTTAATTCCTCAAATATTCAAAACTCCAAAGAAGTAAATTTCGCTCAACATGCAGCAAGCATGGGTGCAAAATCAGAACATGTTTCTAGTATTTCAGAATTAGAAGAAGCATTTAAAAGAGCTAAACAATCAGATGTAACTTATGTTATATCAATTAAAACACATAGTTACGAATGGCTTGAAGGATCTGCTTATTGGGAAAGCCCTACGCTTGAAATACCAACATCAAAAGAAAATGAAGAAGCATTAAAACTCCACAAAGAAGGAAAATCAAAACAGAGACAAGGTGTTTAAAAACTTTATATGAATAAAGTTTTTAAAATTGGATTAATAGGTTGTGGACATATTGCTGAAACATATTTTAGAGCTGAAAAATATTTTAATAATATAAAAATTATTAAATGTGCTGATATTAATGAGAAAGCTTCTAAGCGTTGTGCTTTAAATTTTGGAATAAAATCTGTAACTGTTAATGAGCTTCTTAAAGATAATGAAATAGAAATTATTTTAAACCTTACAATTCCAAAAGCACATTATCAAATATCTAAAAAAGCTTTAATAAATGGAAAACATATTTATTCAGAAAAACCATTAGCAATAAATTTGAATGACGGAAAAAAATTATTAAAAATTTCAAAAAAGAAAAAATTATATTTAGGAAACGCTCCTGATACTTTTTTAGGAGGTGGAATTCAAAAATCTAAAGAATTAGTTGAAAAAAATATTATAGGAAATGTAAAATTAGGAAATGCAGTTTTTGCATTTCCTGGTATTCAATCCTACCATCCTAATCCTGAACCCTGGTTTACAAAAAAAGAGGGAGGTCCTGTTATCGATATGGGACCATATTATATTACTGCTTTAGTAAATCTTTTAGGACCAGCAAAAAAAGTTACAGGCACCATCATTCAAGGCCAAAAATATAGAACTATTGGGATAGGACCAAAAAAAGGCAAGAAATTTAAGGTAGAATGTCCAACTACTTATTTATCTACAATTACTTTTAAAAATAACTCCGTTATAAGATTAACATTATCATTTGATGTTATAGCTCATCAAAGAAATCATATTGAATTATATGGAGAAAAAGGGTCAATGATAGTTCCAGATCCAAATATGTTCGGTGGATCAGTATTAACTTGCAATAAATTAGGCGATAACTGGAAAGAGTTTAAGACCTCAAAAATGCCATTAGGGAGGATTAATATAAGAACACAAAGTTCAAGAGCTAATGAAACACCAACTAATGCAAACTATCGAGGCGTGGGGTTGTCAGAGATGGCATATTCGATTGAAAATAAAAGAAAACATTTGTGTAGTGGTGAAATTTCTCTTCATGTATTAGACATTATAACTTCTATTATGAAAGCGGCCAGGTCTGGCAAAATTCAATACATTAATACCTTTTGCGCAAAACCAAAAAAGTTTTCAAAATTAGATATCAAGAAATTACTAAAAAAAATATAAAATGAAAAAACATATCGTAATTTCAGATCCATTTCCAAGAACATTAGATTTAATTTTTTCAAAAAAAAAACTTAAGGAATTAAAATCAAAATATAAGTTAATAACAGCTCCCAAGTTTAATAAAAAGGATTTTTATGAAAAAAATATTCATAAAGCCACTTTTATAATGGGCCAACCAGATCTTGACAAAAATCTTTTATCAAAAGCCACACAATTGAAATGTATTATAAATGTTGAAAGTAATTTTATGGATAATATTGACTATGAATATTGTTTTAAAAAAAAAATTGATGTCATAGCTACATCACCCGTATTTTCAAAGCCAGTTGCTGAAATAGCATTAGGTATGACTTTATCCATATTAAGAAACATCCATAATGCTCATTTCGATTTTGTAAGAGGAAAAGAAAAATATGGTTTAGAAAGTAATTTAAGTGCTTCTCTTTTAACAAATAAAAAAATTGGATTATTGGGGTTTGGAGATTTAGCAAAGGCGCTTTATCCTCTTTTACTACCCTTTACAAAAAATATAAATGTATACGATCCCTGGGTACCTAACAAAATTATTAAAAAAGCTGGTTTTAAATCAATTAATCTAAGTAAAATGTTTAGCGATTGTGAGATTATTTATGTACTAGCAACAATCACAACTAAAAATAAAAATTTAATAGACAAAAAATTATTAAATAGAATGAGGTCGAAATCAGTTTTTGTTTTAATGAGTAGAGCAGCAATTGTTAATTTTGGGGATCTTAAAAAAAGAATTAAAAAAGGAGATATCTTTGTAGCAACGGATGTATTTCCTGAAGAGCCGGTTAAAAAAAATGATCCAATTAGAAAACTGAAAAATGTATTGTTTTCAGCTCATAGGGCGGGAGCTTTAGAACAGGCTTTTTTTGAAATGGGTGAAATTGTTCTAAAAGATATGAGCTTAATTTTAAAAAAAAAGGCTCCAAAATTCTGTAAAAGAGCTCGAAGCAAAACAGTAAATCTTTTAGCCTCAAAACCTGTTGCAATTAACTGATTTTTTTATATTTTCATGATTTATGTCATCAATTAACCAACTACTTCTCGAAGCAAAAAGTGTAACAAAGTACTTTGGAACCATAACGGCTCTTGAGAATGTAAATTTAAAGATACATGCAGGAGAGTGCCTCGGTGTTGTGGGTGATAATGGGGCTGGAAAAACGACATTAATGAAGGTTTTATCTGGACTTTATAAACCAAGTTCTGGCTCACTATATTTTGATGGTAAAAAGGAGATATTAGAAAGCCCAAAAGACTCTCAGGAGTTGGGTTTAGAAATGGTTTACCAGGATTTGGCTTTAGCGGGAAATCTCCCTATTGGTGAAAATATTTTTTTGGGACGTGAGCCTACTAAAAATCTTGGTTTTATCAAGCTGCTAGATTTTAAGAAAATTAAAGAACTCACTGATGCTCATTTAGGTAAGTTAAAAATTAATGTAAAAAGTGCAGATCAAAAAGTCGAGGAACTTTCAGGGGGTCAAAGACAAGCGGTAGCCATAGCAAGATCTACTGCGTTCAATGCAAAGGTAGTTATTATGGATGAACCCACAGCTGCTCTTGCTATTAAGGAAGTTGGAAAAGTTTTAGATTTAATTAATAGCTTAAAAAAAACTGGAGTAGGTGTAATTGTAATAAGCCATAGAATGGATGATATATTTGCTGTATGTGATCGTGTGATGGCTTTATTTCAAGGAACTAATTTTGCTGAATCAGAATTATCAAAAACTTCTAGAGACGAAGTAATTGGTTGGATCATGGGAAAAAAATAATTATGGATAATAAAGATCAAGAAAAAGATTCACTATATTTAAAATTAATTCCATACTTTGATAGATATGGAATTTTATTATTATTACTTATAATGATAGTGGTAATGCATTTCTTGCAACCAGATGTTTTTTTGTCGTGGAGAAATGTAACCAACGTATTTAAACAAATATCTTGGCAATCTATGCTTGCCTTAGGTGTTTTCATGGTGATTGTAACCGCAGGTATTGACCTTTCAGTTGGTTCTATAATGATGTTGTCATTGATGATATTGGCAATTGTAGCAAAAGCAGGAGCCCCATGGTTTGTTGTTGCTATGACACCACTTATAGCAGGATTAATATGTGGACTAATAAATGGTCTTGGAATTACTATTTTGCGGATGCCTCATCCTTTCATAATGACACTAGGTACATTATATATATTTAGAGGTACTGGAAATTTAATTTCAGGTGGAACACCAATAAGTGGCTTTACCGATGAAGTAAGATATCTTGGACATGGACGGATAGATTTAACTTGGTTAGGTCTCGAAAAATCTCAGTACCTTCCAGTGAGTTTAGTTCTTATTGCAATTGTATACATAATTTTCTGGGTTTTCATGAATCATACTAGAACTGGTAAATGGATTTATGCTATTGGAGGTAACCCGAGTGCAGCGAGGGCATCGGGCGTAAATGTAAATAAAATATTAGTAATTGTTTACTCTTTATGCGGATTTTTATCAGGTATTGGAGCATTAATTTTAGCAGGAAGAACAGACTCTGGTTATCCGAATGCTGGATTACAATCAGAATTAGATGCTATTGCAGCCTGCATAATTGGTGGAGCAAGTTTTTTTGGTGGAAGGGGTACAGTGCTTGGAGTATTTGCTGGCGTAATGATTATGGGTATTTTAAGAAATGGCCTAAACCTTATGGATGTGAGCTCGTTTTGGCAACAAGTCTTAATTGGTTCTATAATAGTATTAGCTGTATATATAGACGTGCTAAGAAGAGATCTTGGAACAAGAAAATAATACACGTATTAGTTGAGCTAAAAAATAGTGTCTTTTATAAACAGTTGAATTTTTATTAAAAATTTAATTAAATTAATCTTTAATAATTATTAAAGGGGAAATTTATGAGAGAACTAATGAGAAAAGTTGTTGTATTTTTTTCAACAATTTTTTTATTAACAACTATGGCGTCAGTATCTTTTGCTGATGGTCACGGTAAAAAAATCCTATTTAGCATCAAAGGTCCTGGTTCAGGAAACCCATTTTGGGCTTCTGTAACTAAAGGTGCTGAAGAAGAGGCAAAAAAACTAGGTGTTAAATTAATTTTAATTGCACCTCCACAAGAAGGTGATGTTCAGGCACAAATTAACCAAGTAGAAGACCAACTTGCAAAAGGTGTTGATGCTTTAGCACTTGCTCCAGGAGATCCAAATGCTTTTGCTCCAATCGTAGATGACGCGATTAAAAGCGGAGTTCCAGTTGTGTTTGTTGACACTAAAGGAATTAACGAAGGCGTAACTTTTATTGGAACAAATAATATGAATGGTGCAGAATTAGCTGCTAAATTTATATGTGATAAAACTCCAAAAGGTTCAGATGTTGCAATTCTTACAGGAATTGAATCTCAATCAACTGCATTATTAAGAAGAGATGGTGCAATTAAAGGATTTAAAAATTGTGGATTAAATCTTGTTGCTACACAAACTGCAGAGTGGGATACAGCAAAAGGAAGATCTGTAACAGAGTCAATCATACTAAAAAATCCAAATATCAAAGCAATATTTGCTTCTAATGACAATATGGGATTAGGTGCTATGCAAGCTTTAAAAGATGCTGACATGAATGATGTAATTGTTGTTGGTTTTGATGCAACTCCTGATGCAGCTACGAGTATTTTGAAAGGTGAAATGACTGCAACGATTGCTCAGTTCTCATACAACATGGGTGCTTATGGTGTTAAGTACGCTCTTGAGTTAGCTAACGGTGGAAGTATTGATATAAACATCGACACTGGAACACAATTAGTAACTACTGCAAACGCTAACGATTTTAAATAATCTTTAGTTTTAAAGAACAATTTAAAGGGTGGAATTTTATTCCACCCTTTTTTTTTATGTATTATAATCTCTAAATGTTAATTAATATTAATCCCGTATTAAGCCCTGAATTACTCTTTCACCTGCGATCAATGGGTCATGGAGAAAAATTAATTTTAGCAGATGCAAATTTTCCATCAAACTCTACAAATAATAAAGTAATTCGATTAGATGGAGTAAATATTAAAGATGCTGCGACTGCCATATTATCTGTATTTCCATTAGATAGTTTTGTTGTGTCTCAAGGTGAATCTCCAGCTCTTAGAATGGAGGTCGACAACAAACCAGACGAATTAACTGAGACACATAAAGAATTTATTGAAGCAGTAAAATTAGTCTCAGGAGAACATTGGAAAGTTGGATCAATTTCAAGACAAGATTTTTATGAGGAAGCAAAGAAAGCTTATTGCATAGTAACTACTACAGATGCTAGGCCATTTGGATGTTTTATAATTACTAAGGGTGTTATTTTACCAGATGGAAAAGTCTGGACCTAAAAAATGAAATCCATTTGTGTTTTTGGTGTTTTTGTAGCTGACCTTTGTTTTGTCGCTGATGCAATTCCTGAAAAAGGACAAACTATTTTAGGTAATAAACATATTGTTGGTCCTGGTGGAAAAGGATCAAACCAAGCGATAGCTGCAGCTAGACTTGGAGGTAAAGTAAATTTTATAACAAAGGTTGGAAATGACCAAAATGCAAATATGGCACTAAACCTCTACAAGGAAGTAGGTATAAATACAGACTCAATAATTCAAGATGAAAATCAGTTAACAGGTGTAGCAGGTATAATGATAAACGAAAAAACTGGAGACAACGCTATAAACATTGTACCAGGTGCAGCTGGTTCTTTAACTAATAAAGATATTGATAAAAATATAAGTTTTATTGAAAATTCAGAAATTTTCTTAACTCAGTTAGAGACACCTTATGAAGTAACTAGTTATGCACTTCAAAAAGCTAAAGAAACAGGTTCAATAACTATTTTCAATCCAGCACCTGCGTCAAATATCAATGAGAGTGATTTTAAATGTATGGATTATTTTACACCCAATGAAACAGAAGCAAGTTTTTATCTAAAGAAAAATGTTGAAAGCAAAACAGAAATTGAAGAAGCTGCAAAAAATTTTCTAAATAAAGGAGTTAAAAATATTATTATAACTCTAGGCTCAAAAGGAGTTTATTTTGCAAGCTTATCTGAAAGTTATTTTCTAGATGCCTTTAATTTGAAAGATAAAGTTATTGATACAACAGGAGCAGGGGATGCATTTAATGGAGCTTTTGCATATGCCTTGTCTAAAAATCATAAAGATAAAGATGCTTTAGAATTTGCAAATAAGGTTGCGGGTATTTCAACCACTAGGGTTGGGGCAGCCAATGCAATGCCTAAACTTAAAGAAGTAGAAGACTATTAGTTATTCTATAATTTTAAAATCAGACTTATATTTATCAGTAATTGTTAAACCAAGACCAGGTTTATTATCATCTAAATCTATATATCCGTTTTTAGGAGCAGGATCACCTTCAAAAATGTAATAGAATAATTCATTACCTATTTCTACATCATGGACTGGAAAAAACTCTGAAATTGGACAATTGAAATTAGACATTGTTAAATGATAATTATGCATTTGACCAGCATGAGGAATGACTGGAACTTGATACGCTTCTGCTAAAGCATTTATTTTATTTGCAATTGTAAAACCACCAACTCTATTATTATCATATTGAATATAGCTGACTGCTTTAATATCCAACAATTGTTTAAATCCAAACAGGTTAAATTCATGTTCCCCTCCAGAAATTGGAATTGCGTTCATGTTATTTAATTCTGCATAGCCATGAATATCATCTGCTATTACAGGTTCTTCTAACCATCTAGGGTTAAATTTTACTAATTTAGGGATCATCCTTTTTGCATAATCTAAGTTCCAACCCATATAACATTCCATCATTAGGTCTGTATCATATCCAATAACTTCTCTAACTGCTTCAGCTAGCTCAATATTTTTTTTCATACCTTCAGGTCCATCTTTTGGCCCCCACCCAAATCTCATTTTAAACATTTTAAAACCTTGCTTAACATAGCTTTCAGCTTCTTTTTGCAAATCCTTAATTGGTTGGCTGTAAAGTTTAGATGCGTAAACAGGTATCTTTTCTTTAGTTCGTCCACCTAATAGTTTAAAAACAGGTTTGTTTGTAACTTTTCCCATTATGTCCCAGAGCGCAATATCAATTGCAGAAATAGCTACCATCCCCAATCCTCTTCTTCCCCATGCATGAGTTCTTCTATACATTTTTTCCCAAATATAAGAATAATCAAAAGGATCTTCACCTACTACTAACGGTGTTAAATAAGTATCGATTGTTTTTTTTACCAATTGAGGTGCAAGTGCTGCATTTCCAATTCCAATAATTCCATCATCAGTTTCAATTTCACATATTAACCATTCATGAAATCTAAATGATCCCATTGCATCTGATTTTTCAAACAAAAGGTCTGAAGCATTTGTGCAAAAATTATTTTGGGGAGGAACTGTTTTACCGTTCCATTGATATACTTTGGTGCGTATACTTTTTATTTTAGACATTTAATTGTTTTTATTTTGTGCCATTGTTAATGCAATTTTGAATGAATTCAAAGTAGGTTCTAAATTTGCCTTATTTTTTCCAGCAATATCAAATGCAGTTCCATGAGCAGGAGTGGTTATAGGGACTGGCAAACCTCCTTGTACAGTTACCCCTCGATCAAATCCAAATGCTTTTAAACCTGATTGTAAAGCATCATGATACATACCAACAATACAATCATGATTTCCATTTTTATAAGCAGTGATAAAAGAAGTGTCACATGGCAAAGGTCCATCAGCATTAATACCTAATTTTTTTGCCTCTTCTATTGCAGGTATAATTTCATCTTTTTCCTCTGTTCCAAATTCAGCGTGAGGGTTTAGTGCTTGGACTGCTACTCTTGGACTTTTAATACCATTTAATTTCATAGCTTCATTTATAAGTTTAATTGGCTTAATAATTTTGTCCTTTTTTACATGTTCAGGAACTTCTTTTATTGGAATATGCGATGATACCCTTGCTGTCCAAAAATTATCAATAACATTAAACTCGCAAAAAAAATTTTTTACCTCTAACTTTTCAGCCATTAAATGTAATTCATCAGAATATTTATTTCCTCCAAGTTTAAGGCTTGTTTTGTTAAATGGTCCAAAGTTTATTGCATGAATTTTATTTTCTTTAGCAAGATCTAACGCTAAATTTAACGAAGCTAAAACGCTTTCTCCTGCCTCTTTAGAGCACTCAGATAATTTATAGTTATGATTTTTACCTTTAGAGATATCTAGAAAAAATTTACTATCTTTTGTAAAATCAATATTATCAAAATCTTCTACAAAATTTAAATTATGTGATTTGCCTGAAATTTTATTCCCACTCTCTAATATGTTTTTTTCACCAATGATAATTACATTAGCTTTGTTAGTGATTTCCTCTGATAATAGTTTTGAGACCAATTCAGGTCCTATACCAGAAGGATCCCCTAAAAGAACTGCTATGTTAATTTTATTTTGAGCCATTTTTTACTTTACGCTATGTATCAGATTATGTTTATATATTTAAATATAAATTAACTTAAAAGAGGGAAATTATGAAAAAAAGTTTTAAACTTTTCTTAGCAGCTGCATTTCTAGTAACAGAATTTTTTGTTGTTGCGCTTCCACTTATGATAACTTCTGCAAAAGCAGATGGTCATCCAATTCAAGCTATCACTCATGCTGGTTTTGGTGGTGGTACAGACGTAACTACTAGAATGATGCTTCTAAGAGCACGTAGAGTTCTTAAACAAGATATGCAATTGGTTAACAAAAAAGGTGGTGGTGGAGCAGTATCAATGGATTATATGATGAGTTTACCTGCTGATGGACAACACACTTTAACTTGGACTACAGGTCATGCTGTTTCAATGGCGTTAGGTAAAACTAAAGTTAAAATAAGTGATATGCAACCACTAGCAAGAGGAACTGATGATCCTCAATTATTTGTTGTAAATTGTAAAGCAGACATTAAAGACGCTAAAAAATTTATTAGTACTCAAAAATCAAAATCACTTAAATACGGAACAACACATGTAGGTGGAATTGATGATGTGAGTGCTATTGCATTTACAAAAAAAGGTGGATTAAAAGATCCAACTATTGTTGCTTATAAAGGTGTAGCTCCAATTAAAACTAACTTAATCAAAGGAGATATTGATGTAGGTGTTTTAAACTTAGGGGAAGCACTAACAGAAATAAATGACGGAACACTTTGTGTGTCTGTTGTCTTAGCGAATAATAGAATGGCTAAAATTGGGGATTCTCCAACAGCTAAAGAATTAGGAATACCTGTTTCTTTATCTACAGTAAGAGGTTTTGTAACTAAAAAAGGAGCACCAGCTGAAAGAGTTAAAGAATTAGAAGCTGGAATGATGAAAGCTATGAGCCATAACTACTACAAAAATTTCTTAACAGAAATTGGTCTTGATGAGACAAGTGTAGTCGGTGCTGATGAATGGGGTAAGCAAATGGAAGAAATGCTTACAGAGATGACAGCGCAACTTAAAGCTTTGGGTTACATTAATTAATCACAAAAAAGTACATTTAATTTATGAATAATGTACGAAAACAAAAAAGGGCAGACAAAAGTTTGCCCTTTTTTTTTAAAGATGAGTTTAAAGTTTCATTTGTTATTATTTTTATTTCAATAATTTTACTAATAAGTACTTTTTCATTTGATATTGTTCCTCCAATTTTAAATAGAGGTATACAACCTGCAACTTTTCCTAAAGCTTTATTAATATTAATAATAAGCCTAACTTTAATTATTTATTATCTATCAATAAAGAGACCATGGAAAATAGGAAAGAAATTACCTAAAACATTTTTTTTAACTTTACTTAGTTTTTTAATATTTGTTATTATTTCAAAAACTTTAGACTTCTTTTTAGCAATATCAGTATTATCAATTTTTGTTTCCTATAATTGGGGTGAAAGAAGAATATTTTATTTATTATTAGTAAGTATTATTTTTCCTATTTTGGTTTTTATTTTTTTTGAAACAATCTTAGGCTTAAGATTTCCTCCAGGAATAATTACTAATCTTTATTATTATTAAAATGGATAATCTTTTATTAATGCTGACCCCTTTATTTAGTTCAAAACTATTGATAGTTTTACTTTTTGGAACTTTGTTTGGATTAATTCTAGGAGTTCTTCCAGGTTTAGGACCAACAACTGGTGGAGCATTAATTTTACCATTTACAATGACGCTAGATCCTTTATCTGCAATAGTATTGTTAACCTCTATTTATTGTGCAGGAACTTATGGAGGAGCAATTACTGCAGTATTAATTAATACTCCAGGAACTCCAGCAGCTGCAGCCACATGTCTAGATGGATATCCTCTAGCCCAAAAAGGTGAAGCGGGTAGAGCTTTGGGAATGGCAACTGTATCAAGCACTGTTGGAGGAATTTTTAGTGTTATAATTTTAGTATTTTTTGCACCACTTTTAGCGAAACTCGCTTATGAATTTGGACAACCCGAATATTTTGCATTAGCAATTTTTGGTTTAACTATGCTTTCTTCTATAGGAGAAGGTAGTCCTATTAAAAACTTAATTGCCGGGGCATTTGGAATTTTAATTTCAACTATTGGTAAAGATTTTATGACATCAATAGATAGGTTTACTTATGGGATTAACGAACTCTCAGTTGGTATTGGTTTTATTCCAGTAGTTGTTGGTTTATTTGCAATTAGTGAAATGTTAACTCAATCAACGCTTCTTGATCAAGTATTTAAGAGAGTCGCTTTAAAGGCAGTAAAACTTCCAACCAAAGATGATTATAAAAAAACATGGAAAACAATTCTTAGATCAAGTGGAATAGGTTCATTCATTGGAGTTTTGCCAGCTGAAGGTGGAACTGTAGCATCGTTAATTGGTTATTCAGAGGCCAAAAGATTTTCTAAAAATCCTGAAGAATTTGGCAAAGGGTCAATTGAAGGTATTGCTGGTGCAGAGGCTGCAAATAATGCTGCAACTGGTGGAGCAATGGTACCTACATTAGCACTTGGAATTCCAGGAAGTGCCACGACAGCTGTAATACTAACAGGTTTAATTATTCATGGTGTTAGACCAGGCCCTGATTTATTCAGAGAGCAACCTGATTTTTTATATGGCATATTTGGAGCTATGTTAATTGCAAATGTTTTATTTTTTATCTTTGGATTTTTTGGAGCAAAAGTATTTGCAAGAATTACCTTAGTTCCTAACAAAATTTTATGGCCAATGATATTTGCAGTATCTGTTTGTGGAACATATTCACTTAGCCAATCAATTATTGATGTTTGGATTATGTTATTTTTTGGAGTACTAGGATTTTTTATGAGAAGATTTGGATTTTCAGTTGTTCCTGTAATTATAGGATTAATTTTAGGAGAGTTAGTAGAGGGAACATTAAGACAATCTTTAGTTATTTTCGATGGAAATTGGCTGATGTTTTTAACAAGACCAATAGCTTTAACCTTTTTTATTTTATCTTTAATTGCATTAGCTTTTCCTTTATTAAGATCAAAAAAACAAAAAAAAAAATATGATTAATTTTGATTTAAACGATAGAGTTGCAATAGTGACAGGAGGCGCTCAAGGTTTTGGACTAGCTATTACGGAGAGATTTATTGCCTCTGGAGCAAGTGTTGTAATTTGGGATATAGACGAAGAAGCAATCAAAACTGCAACAAAAAAAATTAATTCAGATAAGGTTTCATACCAAATTGTTGATGTTGGAAATTATGAGAATATAGAAAAAAATTTAGCTGAAATTGAAAAAACACACAAAAAAATTGATATTTTCATCAATAATGCAGGAGTTGCAGGAAAAAATACCACGGTAGTCGATTATCCACTTGATGAGTGGAAAAAAGTTATAGACCTAAATCTAAATGCAGTATTTTATTGTTGTAAAGCCGTAACGCCTTACATGCTTAAAAATAATTATGGAAGAATTGTTAATATTGCCTCTATTGCTGGAAAAGAGGGTAATCCTAATGCCAGTGCGTATAGTACATCTAAAGCTGGAGTTATAGGTTTAACTAAATCACTTGGAAAAGAATTAGCATTAAAAAATATAGCTGTTAATTGCGTAACCCCAGCTGCTGCAAAAACTAGAATTTTTGATCAAATGACTGAGGAACATATTAATTATATGTTATCTAAAATCCCAAGAAATAAATTTGCCAAAGTAGATGAATTAGCATCTCTTGTTACATGGTTATCCAGTGAAGAAAATTCTTTTTCTACATCAGCAGTATTTGATTTGAGTGGTGGAAGAGCAACTTATTAGTTTATGCAGATAGGTATTGATGTTGGAGCTACCAAAATTGAAAGTGTAGTTCTTGACGAGAAAGGCAACGAAAGTAATCGTGAAAGAACAGATTGCCCAAAAGACTATTTTCAAATTGTAAAAACTATTAAAGAAATTGATAAGAAGTTAGAGAAAGAATTTAATAAAGAGTTGCCAATAGGTGTTTGTCATCCTGGCGTACATTCTCCTCAAACTGGATTAGTTAAGAATGCGCCTAATTGTTATTGGTTAGAAAAAAAACCATTTCAAAATGATTTAAGGAAAGAATTAGGTAAAGAAGTATTTTGTGAAAACGACGCAAATTGCTTTGCTTTATCAGAGGCTTTAGATGGTGCAGGAAAACATTATAAAATTGTTTATGGAATTATTATTGGTTCTGGAGTAGGTGGTGGTTTAGTGATAGACAAAAAAATTGTTAGCGGACCAAATGGAGTAGCAGGGGAGTGGGGACATAATCAAATTAACCATTTAATTTCTAAAAAAGAAAATTTCGAATCTACCAATCTAAGAGAAGGCGAGATTGAGAGTTTTATGTCAGGCTTAAGTTTGGCTAAAAAATTTAATAAGCAATATAAAAAAAATTTAAGAACTAATGAGATCTTTGAACTGTATAGAAAACATGATTTAGATGCAGAAAATTTAATAGATAATTTTAAGGTAAATTTAGCAATGTCCTTAGCAAATATAATTAATATTCTTGATCCTGATTGTTTTGTATTTGGAGGAGGTGTTTCAAATGAAATTGATTTTTTAACTGAAATTGAAACTATAGTAAGAAAATTTGTAACTGGAAGAGAATATGAAGGTGTATTTCTAAAACCTAAATATGGAGATGCCAGTGGTGTAAGAGGTGCAGCAAGATTAGGGAGAAAATCAATCTATTAATATTACAAATCAATTAATAGTTGTATTTTTTTTTCTTGTAGTCTTTTAATAAATCAATCTATAATTGTTTTTTTTAAGTTAACTTAATTTAATAAATAAGAGGGAAATATATGAAAAAAATGTTAATTGCTTTAATTGCGTTTGCATTCACTTCTACATCTTCTTTTGCTGGACCAAAAATTGAGGTTTTGCACTGGTGGACATCAGGTGGTGAAGCAGC
>CABYCO010000011.1 GCA_902517495.1 uncultured Pelagibacteraceae bacterium
TAATAAAAAAATTAATATTATGGGCATACTCGACGACAATAAAAAATTAAGTAAAAAAAAAATTTCCTCAATTCCAATACTTGGAAAAATCAATGAAATTTCTAAATTTAAAGATGAACACTTTTTTTTAACAATATTTTCATACCAAAATAGGTTTTTAAGAGACTTGATTATAAAAAAAACAAAAAAATACCATAAACAATTTATTAATGTTATTCACCCAAATGCAATAATAAGCAAAAACTCTAATATTGGATTAGGTTGCATGGTAAGTAACAATACGAATATTCATTTTGGAGCACAAATTGGTAATTTTACAACAATTTCTCCATGTGCTTCTGTTGCTCCATATGCAAAAATAAATAAAAATTGCTTCATAGGACATTCGGTTGTTGTTTCTAGTAAATCTAAAATTGGCAAAAATAGTTATTTAGGTTTTGGAAGTTCTATATTAGAAAATATTAAAATTGGGGAGGGTAGTAGAATTTTACCTAATACTATTGTAAATAAAGATATTACTAGAAAAAGAGGAGTAATTTTTGGATCTCCATCAAGAATTATAGCTTTTGATATTTAGTTTTTAAAATTATATGAAAAAAAAGAATACAGATTATTACAATAAAATAATCAATAAAATTGAAAAAATAAGAGGGAAAAATAATACTAATTGGATGAATATATTAAGACTTTCATTTAAAAATGATCCAATAGCAACTTCTAGGATTTTATCTAAAATTTATTTAGATGATAACAGGATAAGTAAACTTGCCAAAAAACTTACAAAAAAATAGATCTTTAAAAATTGGGAAATTTAATTTTAAAAAAGGAAAAACGTTTATTGTCGCTGAATTATCCGGCAATCATAATGGATCATTTAATAGAGCTAAAAAACTTTTAATAAAAGCCAAAGAAAGTGGAGCAGATGCCGTAAAGCTTCAAACTTTTAGTGCAGATTTGATTACACTAAATTCAAAAAAAAATGACTTCAAACTTGACTATTTAAATAATAAGGAATGGAAGAGATATAAAACTTTTTATTCCTTATATAGTAAGAGTTCTACACCTTGGGATTGGCATCCAAAATTATTTGATTTAGCTAAAAAAATTGGTATTGAAATTTTTTCCTCTCCATTTGATGAAACTGCAGTAGATTTTTTAGAAAAATTAAAGTGTGTAGCATATAAAATCGCATCACCAGAAATAACCCATATTCCTCTTATTACAAAAGTTGCTAAAACTAAAAAGCCAGTGATTATTTCTACTGGACTAGCCTCATTAGAAGATTTAGATCTTGCTATAAATACCCTTCGAAAAAATGGATGTAAAAAATTATTTATTTTAAAATGTAATTCTAGTTATCCAGCGCCAATTATAGAAAGTAATTTAAAAAATATTCAGTTTTTAAAAAACAAATATAATTTACCAATAGGACTGTCCGATCACACTATTGGAGATAATTCAGCTGTAGTTGCTGTATCACTTGGTGCAAAAATTGTTGAAAAACATTTTAATTTGAAAGATAATCTGACTACAGTAGATTCTTTTTTTTCCTCCAATCAAAACGACTTTCAATTAATGGTAGATAAAATTAGAATTACAGAAAAAACTTTAGGAAATTATGAGTATACAATCTCGAAATCATCAAAAAAAAACTTTGCATCCAGAAGATCTATTTTTATTTCAAAGAATATTAGAAAAAATGAGAGAATAACCAAAGATAATATTAAAGTTGTAAGACCATCATTTGGTCTACATCCAAAATTTTTTCTTAAAGTCCTAGGAAAAAAAGTAAATAAAAGTTTAAAACACGGTGAAAGATTAAAAATAAAATATTTAAAATAAAAAATAAAAGTTATATTTAGTTTAATAAAAATTATTTAGTTGATATAAAATAATAATGTAATTTTTTACTTAAGATTATGATTTTACTATTAATTAGAATTTTGGAAAATGGAAAAAATATCATATAAAGCTTTACATAATGTCTTTTTTAAAAAATAAATCCATTCTTATAACTGGTGGAACTGGTAGTTTTGGAAAAGCTTTTTGTTTAAGGTTATTAAAAGATTACAAAGATATAAAAAAAATAATCATATTTAGTAGAGATGAGTTTAAACAATTTGAGATGGAGAAGTATATTCCAGTAACAGATGTAAATCCTAAGGTGAGATATTTTATTGGAGATATAAGAGACGAGAAAAGATTAAATAGAGCTATGGAAGATGTCAATATTGTTATCCATGCAGCTGCATTAAAACAAGTTGATAAAGCTGAATATAATCCTCAAGAATACATTAAAA
The DNA here is from genome assembly GCA_902517495.1 of uncultured Pelagibacteraceae bacterium. Classification (GTDB taxonomy): domain Bacteria; phylum Pseudomonadota; class Alphaproteobacteria; order Pelagibacterales; family Pelagibacteraceae; genus Pelagibacter. Next base: position 2,301 of record CABYCO010000011.1, read on the forward strand.
CAAATATCACTGGTGCCCAAAATGTTATTGATTGTTCAATATCAAATAATGTCTCTAATATCATAGCATTGTCAACTGATAAAGCTTCATCACCAATTAATCTTTATGGAGCAACCAAGCTATGTTCTGATAAATTATTCTTAACTGCTAATAACATAAAGGGAAAAAGAAAAATAAAATTTAGTGTTGTTAGATATGGAAATGTAATGGGAAGCAGAGGTTCAGTTTTGCCTTTTTTTCTTAAACAAAAAAACACTCTGCCAATTACTGATTTAAGAATGACTAGGTTCAATATAAGTTTAGCGGATGGTGTTGAAATGGTTTTGTGGGCACTTAGAAAAAATATTGGTGGAGAAATATTTGTGCCAAAAATCTCAAGCTTTAAAGTTGTTGATCTTGCAAAAGCTGTTAACAAAAAAGCTAAAATAAAAGTAATTGGAATTAGACCGGGCGAAAAAATACATGAAGAATTGATTTCAGAATATGATGGAATGAAAACTATTGACCTAAAAAATTATTATGCAATTATTAATAACTTTTCTGAAAAAGAAATTGTGCAATACATAAAAAAAACAAATGGAAAAAGAGTAAAAAAGAATTTTACATATAATAGTTTAAATAATAAAGATTACCTATCAGTTTTAGATTTAAAAAAAGAAGTCAAAAATTTTATTTCAAATTCGAAAATATAATAAATATAGATTTTAAATGATAAAGAAAAAAGTTTTATTAAACTATGGATCGCAAAATTTAAATAATTTAAACTTTAAGAAAATATCTCAAAATTTAATTCAGCAAACAATTACTAATGGAAATAATTGTTTAAAATTTGAAAAAAATATTTGTAAACTTACTAATTCAAAATTTGCTGTTGTTTGTAATAATGGTACTTCAGCTTTAATGATGTCAATATTGTCGCTTAATATTAAAAATCCAATAGTAATAATACCAAATATAAATTTTGTAGCATCATCTAGTATATTGGCGCTAATGAAGGCTAAAATTATTCTTTGTGACGTCAATGTAAAAACTGGAATGGTCGATGAAACGTGTTTAATCAGTATTTTAAAAAAATGTAAAAATAAAAAAATTAAACCTAATTTATTTATTCCAATCCATTATGCTGGTGATATTTTAAATATGAAAAATCTAAGCATAATCTGCAAAAAAAATAATATAAAAATCATCGAGGATGGGTGTCATAGTTTTGGGAGTAAAAGTATTCAAAAAAATCAAAGTTATACTGTTGGTCATTCAAAATATTCAGAAATGACAACATTTTCATTTCATCCTGTTAAAAATATTACAACAATAGAGGGTGGGGCAATAACAACTAATAACAAAAAATTATATAGAAATTTATTATTGTTAAGAAGTCATTCTTTAGAAAAAACCTTCAAGTCAGACCCTTACAAAATGTTAAATCCGAGTTTGAATTTTCGAATGGCAGAGATTAATGCTATTATTGGTATAGATCAGTTAAAGAAATTGAGTTACTTTAAAAAATATAAAAATAATCTAGTCAAAGAATATTTAAATAAATTTAAAAAATTAGAAAATTTTTTTACACCAATAAATTTTATTAAATCTGAAATCTGTTGGCATATATTTGCTATAAGATTAAAGAATAAATATTTCAATAAAAAAGAAAAATTTATGAACTATTTAAATAAAAATAATATTACAACCCAAATACACTACAAACCTATTTATAAACATAATGTTTATAAAAAATTTATAATTTTAAGTGAAAGTTATAATTCGGATATATTTTATAGGTCACAATTGACCTTACCATTGCATACACAAATGACAAAGAATGAGATTGAGTATGTTTTCAAAAAAATAAATTTATTTTTTTCATCTATATGATGTTAGATAATAATTGGTATGGTCATAGACGGATATTGGCAGAATACTGTAACATAAAAGATAATCCTTCTTTTTCCTCAATTCAACATGGATGGTCTCCTTACTATAATCTTGGAAACTTTGGAAAAAAAAAAAATAATTTTTTCCCATATTTATGTTGGTCAAAAAAAGTAGAATTAAATTGTAGGAAAAAAGGAATGTCAAATATTTATGCAATTGGATCACCTTTTTTATATCTATGCAAAATATTAAATAAAAACATAGAAAAAATAAAATCAGAGGGTACTATTCTTTTTCCACCTCACAGTACTCCAATTTTATCTGATAATACGACTGATCATTTAAAATTAATAAAAAAAGTAGAGAGCGAATGTTCACCACCCTATACAGTTTGTTTTTATTATTCAGATTTTATACATGATAATACATATCTTTATAAAAAAAATAATTGGAGAGTTGTCACGTGTGGATCAAGGGGAAATAATAACATGTTATATAATCTTTATCGTGAGCTGAATATACATTCAACCATGGTGAGTTGTGATATTTCGACTGTAAATTTTTATGCCATGTATTTGAAAAAAAAAACAAAAATTTTAAGACAAGAAAATAATTCAGCATTCTCCAGAAGATCATATGATAATCTTAAAAAAATTGATAATGCAAATTTTAACAAAAAAAAATATGAAGAGATGTTACAAATCCAAGAAAATTTTGAAAATCAGTTATTTTTAAAATATCCATCGATTGTGAATAATTATTTAGATCAAGAAAATGGATTCAATTTAAGCAAAGAAGAGTTAGGATTTAACGATTTAAAAATTCCAGAGGACCTAATTAAATTACTCGGATGGTCAAGCCTATCAAAAAAATTAATATCAAAGGTTATGTACAAGTATTTTAATTATAGATATGGCTCAAAGATTAGAACAGGAGAGACTGAAAGATTTGCATTTTAAAATAAACCAAATAAATTATGAGGGTAAGTCTGTATTATTAATGTAATAATTAAATATTATGTCAATATCGCAAAAAAAATTATTTCTTAAATCAGAAGGTGACAATTATTTTTTAAGAAATCAGGAAAAAATACTTAAAAAAGATTTTTCAAAAGATAAAATTACAAAAATTCTAAAATCATATCTAAAAAAAAATTCAAAAAAAAAAATTCTAGAAATTGGATGTTCAGCAGGATTAAGATTAAGTTATTTGAAGAAAATATTTACAAAATCTGATTTTTATGGAATTGATCCTTCAAAAAAAGCAATAAATAGTAATAAAGATAAGTCAATAACACTTAGAGTAGGAACAGCAGATAATATAGCTATGCTAAAAAAATACGATTTTATAATTTTTGGATTTTGTCTTTATGTCTGTGATGACAATGATTTATTCAAAATAGCATCTGACACATATAAATTGGCAAATAAAAATGCTTACATAATTATTGAGGATTTTGATACTGGTAAAACTATTTATGAAAACTACAAACATAAAAAAGATTTAACTGTAAGAAAAATGAATTATGCAAAAATATTTACATGGCACCCAAAGATAATTTTAATAAAAAAATATTTTTATAAATTCAAATGGAAACTTAAATCACAAAAAGATAATATTTCAGTGGTAATTTTGAAAAAAAAATAATGAATTTTGGACTAGGCGCAGCTAATTTTGGATCTTTTTATGGGTCTTATCAATATAAAAAATTTAGCAATACTGACATTAAAAAAATTATTAATATATCACAAAAAAATAAAATTAATTATGTTGATACAGCAGAAGATTACCGAGGATCTCATAAAATAATAAAAAAAAATTTTTCAAATTTTTTAATTATTTCAAAAATAAAAGTTAATCAAAATAATAAAAATTATGAAGTCGACCTAAAAAATAGAGTTGTAAAGCTTAACAAAAAATTTGGATCTAATCTATATGCTATCTTGATACATAATTTTGATAACTTAGGTATTAGAGCAATTAAAAATTCTTTAAATATTTTAAAACAGGCAAAAGATAGTAGATTAATTAAAAAGTTTGGAGTTTCAATATACGATCCAAATAAATTGAAAAATTTAAAAAATATTCGGCCAGATATAATCCAAGCTCCTTTGAATGTTTTTGATCAAAGATTATTATCTACTAAAATATTAAGAAAGATTAAAAGTCAAAATATTGAATTACATGTAAGGTCGTGCTTTCTTCAAGGAACATTAGTGCAAAATAAATTACCAAAACACCTACAAAAGTATTCAAAGGTATTCAATCAATGGATGACACTTTGTAGAATTTATAAAATCAGCCCACTTAAGGGTTGCATTGATTTTATTAAATTACATAAAAAAAATATTCGTTTTTTAATTATTGGATTTAACACAATTAAGCAACTTGACGAAATAATAAAAATTTATAAAACAAAAAACAAAATTAATTTAAGTGTGTATAATAAATTAAAAAAAAAAAATATTAAAATTATTGATCCAAGAAAATGGCAAAAATAAAAAATAAAAAAAATTCAGGCCAAAAGTTATGGTTGAAAGGAAAAAAATATATCTTAGGTGGAAATATGTTATTGTCGAAACGGCCAAACCTATTTTTACCAGATCTCTGGCCAACTTATTTTTCAAAAACTAAATCTTGTTTTATTTGGGACTTAGACAACAAAAAATATATTGATATGTCTTATATGGGCGTAGGTACAAATATATTGGGATATAACAATAATAGAGTTGATAGAGAAGTAGAGAGAGCAATTAAAAAAGGGAATATTTCTACATTTAATGCACCAGAGGAAGTTGAATTAGCAAGAAAATTAATTTCAATGCATAAATGGGCTTATAAAGCTAAGTTTGCAAGAACGGGGGGTGAAATAGCTTCTGTAGCAATTCGAATTGCTAGAAATTATTCAAAAAAAAATAAAGTAGCTATTTGTGGATACCATGGATGGCATGATTGGTATTTATCAGCAAATATAAATAAAAAGTCATCCTTAAAAAATCATCTTTTTGATCAATTAAATATAGGTGGTGTGCCAAAAGAATTTGGGAAACTAACTTTTTCCTTCGAATATAATGATTTTGATAGTCTGTTAAAGGTCTATAAAAAAAATCCAGATATTGGAGTTATAATTATGGAGGTCAAAAGAAACTTTAATCCAAAAAAAAATTTCTTAAAAAAAATAAAAAATTTCTGTACTAAAAATAAAATAGTACTGATTTTTGATGAATGCACATCTGGTTTTAGAGAAAATTTTGGTGGATTACATTTAAAATATAAAATAATTCCAGATATAGTATTATTTGGAAAAGCATTAGGAAATGGTTATGCCATTACGGCTCTTCTAGGAAATAAAAAGGTAATGAAAGAGGCTAATGATTTATTTATTAGTAGTACATTTTGGACAGAGAGAATTGGAAGCGTTGCTGGACTTGCAACTCTAAAAGAGATGAAAAGAATAAAGTCTTGGAAAAAAATAACAAAAATTGGAAAAATTATCAAAGAAAAATGGAAACGTATTTTTGACAAATATTTAATTGAATATGAGATTAAAGGCCTAGACTCGATAGTATCGTTTGAGTTTAAAAGAAAAAATTTTAATGTATATAAAACCTTTATTACACAAGAGATGTTAAAAAAGGGAATTTTAGCCAATAATTCAATTTATGTAAGCATAGATCATGATAATAAAATCTTAAAAAAATATTTTGTAGAATTTGAAAAAGTGATTAAAAAAATACAAATCTTAGAACAAAAAGGAATAAAATTGGAAAAGCTCTTAGAAAGCAAAGCATCATCTCTAGGCTTCAAAAGATTAAATTAGTTTAAAGCTATTTTATAAAATTTTTATTTTCTTTAAATAAAATTCTAGCTTTTTGAAGATCTTGATAAGTATCCACATCTGCTGCATAGAAACCCTTTATTAAGTATCCGTATATTTTTTTTCCTGAAAGAGATTTTTTTTGAGGTTTAAAATTTATTTTAAAAAATTCAAAATTTCCTGCTTGAAAATATGATTGTGGCAATTTTTGTCTAGGAATATTGTAGTGCTCATATAATCCGCTATTTATAATGGGTTTAATTAAATTACCTCTTTTTTTCCACATCCGGTATGGTGTCTGAGGGGCAATGGTAATTGCTCTCATAGAATCGTGCTTTGATGCTTTGAATTTTTTATATGCATCGTTTATAATATCGTAATTTCTGAAAGGGGCAGTGGGTCTTAGTATTACACCATACTTAAATTTTATACCTTTATTAAAAAAATAGTTTATTGAATGATTTACAAATGTAATGTCAGTCGCAAACTTTCCAGAAATATTCTTAGGTCTCAAAAAAGGAACTTGGTGTTTTAATTTTTCAACAATTTTTTTTATTTTTTTGCTGTCCGTTGAGCAGATAATTATTTTGGATTTATCTCTAATCTTTTCACCTGCTTTTAATGAGTAATAAAGTAAAGGTTTGTTTCCTAGTTTTTCTATATTTTTATTTTTTAATCCTGTACTACCACCTCTAGCTGGCACAATCACTAACAAGTTTTTTCTTATCATTAAATAATATTAGTCGCTCCTCCATCTATTATAAAGTTTGAACCTGTAGTATAAGTATTCTTTTCAGATATAAAAAATTCTATATATTCATTATATTCATTTGCACTTGCCATTCTTAACATAATAGTTTTATTAGAATAATTTTTTGAAAAATAATGATCTTGCTTTTTATTTTTTACTCCTCCAAAAACAAGACAATTAACTTTAATATCTGTTCCACTATAAAAAGCAGCTAAAGATTTTGTAAAACCTAAAATTCCAGACTTTGCAACTGAGTATTCTATTGGTTTTGTGCCAAAGTATTTTTTTTTATTTTTGGCATAAATATTTTGATTTGGGCCAACTAAACTATATATTGATGAGATATTTAATATTATTCCTTTATTTTTTTTTTCAAAGTGTTTCAAAAGATGTTTTGACATTAAAAATGATCCATTAAGATCAACACTAAGTCCTTTTTTCCAAATCTCATAACTATAGTTTGAAAATTTATATCTACTGAGCTTACCCTCAACTTTTGGATTTGAGCTTGCATTATTAATCAAAACATCAACTTTACTTTTCATCAAAACACTTTTAATTGTTTGAATAACAGAATTCTCGTCAGTAATATCGCATCGATAATAATTCTTTCTTCTTATATTTTTTAAGTCTAAGCAAAACACTTTATGTCCTTTTTTTTCAGCAAATTTTCTAAACGATCTGCCAATTAATCCCTCAGAACCAGTTAGAACGATATTTTTGGGTGTTGTAGTCATCAAAAATATATATATACGTGTCTAGGAATGAAAACAAATCAGAATTTAAAAAAATTAAAAAAACCCTTTTTAATTGCTGAAATTGGAATTAATCATAATGGCAGCATTCAGCTTGCAAAAAAATTAATAGATTTAGCAGCAAGATATAAATTTGACTGTGTAAAATTTCAAAAAAGAACTCCTGAAATTTGTACACCGGAACATCAAAAAGGTGTTATTCGAGAGACCCCCTGGGGACAAATGACTTATCTAGAATATAAAAAAAAAATAGAATTTAATTTAAGTGATTATAAAATAATTGATAATTACTGTAAAAAGAAAAAAATTAAATGGTTTGCATCTTCTTGGGATAAAAACAGTCAAAAAATTATGAGAACTTTTAATAGTAAATTAAATAAAATAGCCTCTGCAATGATTACTAATTTAGATTTTTTAAAATATGTAGCATCAGAAAAAAAAAAAACATTTATTTCTACTGGGATGACAAGTATTAAAGATATTGAAAATGCAGTAAAAATTTTTAAAAAAGCCAAATGTCCATTCGTCCTTTTACATTGTGTATCAACGTATCCTTGTCCAGAAAAAGATTTAAATTTAAATGTAATAAGAACACTAAAAAATAAATTTAAGTGTGAAGTTGGATATAGTGGACATGAAAGTACTGTTTCTCCTTCAGTCCTTGCCTGGTATCTCGGTGCAACAGTGATTGAGAGGCACATCACTTTAGATAGATCAATGTGGGGCACGGATCAATCAGCTTCTTTATCAGAAGAGGGAATAAGAAATCTGACAAGTGTAATTTATAAAACCCCGGAAATTTTAGGAAATGGTTTAAAAAAGTTTTCTCATAATGAAAAAAATATTTCAAAAAAATTTCGATACTGGGAAAATTAGATTAGACTAATTTAAAAGTTTTGAGCATTTCAAATGAACTTACAATGTTAGGTTGAATTCTTTTCTTATTTTTTATTGCACTTATAAAGTACTTTATTTCTTCAACAAATAAATCATTCCTTTTAAATTTTTTAAATTTTTTTATTTTCAAAGATTTTAACTTATTAATTGAGAGCTCATTTTTATAATAATCAAATTCTAGGACACCATCAGTTCCATATATATTCAATTTTCTAGTAGGCTTTTTTTGTAAATAATCTAAATGAATATTTCCAATAATATTACCTCTAAATTCTACCAATATATCAACAGCACTTTCAGCATTTATTTTAAGTGAATTTATTTTACTTTTAATTATGTTAACTTGTTTCACTTCCCCAAATAGATATTTAGCTAAATCCAGATCATGACTTAGTGTAAGTGCTGCTCCACCCCCCATACTCTTATTGGCAGCATAGCTTTTTTTGTAATTTTCATTTTTGTGCCAATAAGGCAAGTATTCACCCCACATAAAATTAAAATGAAAAATTTGCCCTAAAGATTTTTTTTTTAAAATGTTTTTTATTATCTTCATAGCTGGATGAAATCTCATCATATAACCAACCATATTAATATTATTTGGATATTTTTTTATTATATTTTTTAAGGTCACAAGTTTTTTTCTATTATACCCAACTGGTTTTTCTAAAAATATATTGATATTTTTTTTTATTAACTTAATTGCAGTTATTTCATGTAGATGTGTTGGATTACAAACTATTGCTAGATCTATTTTCATTTTTAATGCTTCATCAATAGTTTTAAATATTTGAATTTTTTTAAACTTGACTGGTATAAACTTTCTAGCAGATACAATTAATATATCTTTGTAACCTAAATTTATTAAATTATCTAAATGCCTTTGACCAATTGAACCTAATCCACAGATTAAAATCCTCATTTGATGGTTAATTTCTGGGAATTTGATTATTTGGGTATATTAAATTTACACAGTCATTACATGTTTTATCTAAATAGAATTCTCCTCTTTTATGAAGATCTCTAATATTATTCATTTTTTCAGAATTCCATGCTTTGTGAATTGCACCTTTTTTTCCTATTTGGCCAATGATTAGATTTTTATTAAAACTCACACAACATGGCGCTATAGACTGATTTTTTATAACAACTCTCTGAAATGGTTGAACACATTTAAATTCATTAATGGGCTCACTGTTTAATTGATCTGTGGAGTAATAAATTTTATATTTATCAATATTTGGAGTTGGTGGGACATAAGTTTGAACTGATATCATATCCACTTTATTCTTCCAAAAATTTATAAAATCATCTAATTCGTGTTCATTTTGTTTCATTTTGCAAAAACTTACACCTACTAATGGTAATTTATAATTACCTTTAGCCCTTAATTCTAAAAAAGTTTCTATGTTTCTAATAACTCTTTCTAAAGGAATGCTGCCAACTCTTACTTTAGAATATGTTTCAGGAGTATGCGCATCTAAACTAAATCTCAATCTAGTCAAGCCAGAGTCAAGTACTTGAGAACTTCTCTTACTTGTTAAGGCGGATCCATTATTATTAAGCATTATATCAATGAAACCCTTATTATGTGCATACTCAATGTATTTATGTAAATCTTTAATTAAAAAAGGTTCGTTATTTCCCTGTGGCTCCATTGAAGGACAATTATGCTCTGATCCTTCATCAATAATTTTTTTAAAACTATCAAAATTTATATAGTCTCCCTCGTAATATTCCTTAACTTCTGCAGGTGTTCCAATTATACAATGCGGACATTTATAATTGCACTCTTGATTCATATCCAAATGAAGAAATAGTGGGAAATCTGTAACTATCTCCATGTTGTTTGCTTTATCCCACTCATCTCTATAGTCACTAAATTTTTTTCCAATTATTTCAGCAAGTCTTAAATTAACATCCTTCTCTGAACTAAGTGTTACTACTTTACCATCAGTTGTATATGAGCTTTTTTTTGTCATTAATAAATTTTTTTTAAAAGATATTTATTTGATAGAATAGACAATTGATTTTCTTTCTTTAAAAATTTTTTTTTATTATCAACTACTTTAATAAAATATTTAACACTTTTTCTCAATGAATTATCGTAATCTTTTTCTTGTTGAAAACTCTCCTTAAATAGTACTTTAGGAGCAGAAAAATAACCCTTTTTGTCAAAAGTGTCCCTAGGTCCTCTAAAAATTATATATTTATTATTAATTTCCAATATACCATTTTCATATATAAAATTAAATTTTTGTTCATAAGGAGAAGTGTAACTAGTAAAACAATCAACTTGACCAAATTCTTTTAAAATTATTGAAAAATAAGCATTATCAGGTGATTTTTTTTTTAAAAAACTATCTAATTTTGTTTCAATTTTTTGAATCTTAAAATTATTTAAAATTAAGTCTATTAAATGAATACCCAAAACTTCATAAACACCTTTTCCTTGCTTATTATTTCTCCAGCTATTTCTAAATTTTTTTTTCGTTGCTAAACCATGTCCAAAAACAATATTTCCATACAATAACTTACCAAATTTATATTTTCTTGTTTTTTTTATAGATTCATTAATTTTAGAAAATCTGTAATTATAATTAAAATAAACTCTTGAAATATCTGTATTTTTTAAAAAATTTAATTGATTTAGTTTATCAACTGGTGGCTTTTCACAAAATATGAACCTATTTTTTTTTAATGTTTTTAAATATTGAAAATGTGTTGAATTTGGTGATAGGATAAAAATAGTATTGCACTTTTGTATATCTTTAAAATCATTAGAAATAATTTTATTTTGATCAGTTTTATATTTTATTTTAAAAATTGTTTCTATATTTTCGTTTAATGATTTTAGTATTTTAATTATTCTTTTAGCTTGAGAGCCATACCCTATTAGTCCAATTTTTTTGGAATTCATTAATTAAATTCTATACCACACCTATCACATGGGGTTACTTTTGTTCTTTTTCCTTCAAGATGTTTTTCTCTTAATTCTTCAATAGCTCTTCCATTCCAAACTTCTAAAATAGATTTTTCTTTTACATTTCCATAACTTAAGTAGCTCTTATAATCAGCGTCACACGGATTTACTTTTCCATCATGCCATACATACATTCTATCCCATAAAAAGGAGCATGGGCTTTTAACATTCTCTAATATTGAATTATTATAAGTATCCCACCTCTCAACAGGATCTGAAACAGAAACATTGTCACTTATTGGTTTCCAAAAATCCTCAAATTTTTTTCTATCTAAATCTTTATAAAAATCTACGCCCGAAATTCTAATCTCAGTTTCAGCATCTTTATAAAAATCATTTCTAATTGAATAAAGAAGTTTGACATTACTTACTATTTTTTCATAATTAGCATTTTTTCTAAGTTCCTCAAATGTTTTTTTTTCATAATGATCTGCAGATATTACTACAGTTGAAACATTTGATTTATAAATTTCGTGACATATTTTTTCATCTAAACGTGTAGCATTAGTATTAATTTTAAATTCAAATATATTTTCTTTTTTAGAAATGTAATTTAACATTTCACAAAATTGAGGATGCATTGTGGGCTCACCTCTACTTGCTAAAGTTATAGCCCCAACACCTATTTTATCTGCTTCATCAACAACTTTTGTAAATAGATCCCACTTCATTATTCCCATGAACGGTTTTCTTGTAAAAGTAGTGTCTATTTGAAAACACATTGGACATCTTAAGTTACATGCTGCGTTGGGTTCAATTAATAAATAAGGGGGAAAATTAAATAGTTTTTTTCTACTACTTGCTAAGTAAAAATTATATCTAAATTGAAGATATTTTAATACCTTTTTCAAATCGGTAAACCGTGAAACTTTAAACATTTCCACATAGTTGAAAAAATCTAAAGTTTCTTTCTCATGACTAATTATTTCCAGAAATTTTTTATCATACTTTCCCAAATCTATTGTTTTAATTAATTGTCTTAATTCTGATAAAATATCTCTTAAATTAGACATGTTTAATCTCTGGCCAATTATTCTTTGGCCATAATTATTCATATATGGAGCTATCTTGTTTTCAATTTCTGACATATTCTAGGTATACATTAACGGTGTTTATATATATTTAAATATTTAACATATTTTTACAATGGATAGTATATTAAATCTAAGGTCATTATTATCAGATAAACTTAAATTTCAATCCATATTAGCAGCGTTTCTAATGATAATTGTGTCAATTGCTGAAACATTAGGTATAGCTTTGTTGGTTCCTATATTAACTTCTTTAGTTAGTTCTAAAAATTATGTTTTAATTTTTTTAAAAGATAATTTTGAGGCTTTTGAATTGATTTCAAAAAATAATTTTATTTTATTTAGCTTTATTCTAATAATTATAATTTATGCTTTTAAAAACTTATTCTTACTATTTTTCTTAAATTTTAGGTCTTTCTTCGAAGCAAATTGTCAAAAATATTTTTCAAATAAATTATTTGAAAATTATTTAAATAATTCTTATGAGTTTCACATGTCCAATAATTCATCAATACTATTGAGAAATATTACAACTGAAACAGATAATATTAAACATGCATGTAATGCAAGTATTTCATTGCTTGCAGAAATATTTATCCTATTTGGAATAATTTCTTTTTTACTATTTTTTGACTTTAAATTTACAATAGTGTTACTAATTTTATTATCAATAGTAGCTGGCTTCTTTTTGATTTTGATTAAACCAAAAATAAATTCTTGGGGTAAGAAAAGACTCGATGAAGCTGGAAAAATAAATAAAAAGGTAACCGATAGTCTTCAAAATATTAAACTAATAAAACTTTGGAAAATTGAAAAAAAATTTTTGGAAAATTTTTATACAAGCAATTCCAATAGAACTGAAATGGTACGAAAATTAAGTTTCTTTAATGGAGTGCCTAGAATTTTTTTTGAAAGTATTTTAATTTTTGGAATATTAACTTTCTTTTTATTTTCGTTCTTTACTGGAAAGTTAGTATCCGAAATTTTTATATATCTTACTGTTTATGGTGTATGTGCCTTAAAAATAATACCTTCATGCAACATTATTTTTAATTCAATAATTTCAATTCAGTTTACCAAACCATCTATTGAGAAAATTATAAGCGAATTTGATAGAAGCCCCAATATAATAAATAAATTGGGTAGAGAAGAAATTTTAATGAATTTTGAAAATAAATTAAGTTTGCAGAACGTAAGTTATTTGTACCCAAAAACTAAAAATAGTGTCTTAGAAAAAATTAATATAGAAATTTTTGAAGGTGAAAAAATTGGTATTTTTGGACCTAGCGGAGCAGGCAAAAGTACATTTATAGATTTAATTATGGGTATAATAAAGCCCTCTAGTGGAGATATACTCGTCAACGATAACAAACTATTAAATCATTTTGATTATTCATGGAGAAAAAATATAGGTTATATTCAACAAAATATATTATTGTTTGATGATACACTGATCAGCAACATAATTTTAAATTCAAACAATGATTTTAACCAAGACAAATTAAATATCGTATTAAAAAGATCTAAAGTTTCAACTTTCGTTAGTGATTTACCTGAGGGTTTAAAAACAAATTTAGGGGAAAGAGGTCTAAAAATTTCTGGGGGACAAAGGCAAAGGATTGGTATTGCAAGAGCTCTTTATCATGACCCTGAAATACTTATATTAGATGAATCCACTAACCAACTTGATGCAAAAAATGAAAAAGATATTATTCAAGATATTTTTAAAGAGTTCAAACAAAAAACTATTTTAATGATCTCCCACAATTATGAGTTACTTAAAAAATGTGACAAAATCATTCATATGGATCAGGGTAAGATTATCAATATTGAAACTATCAATGAAAAAAAAAATATTAATAATAATTAATTCTGAACTTTTTGTAAGAAACTATTTAAAAACAAATTCTTTTAAATATCTTGAAAAAAATTTTCGAACATATTTTCTTGCTAACAAAGAAATAAAAGAAAAATCAGTCTTTAAAAAAAAAAAATTTTTAGGATTTTTTAATTATCAAGAAAGTGACAAAATTTTTATCAGTAGAATAATGAATATATCTATGTGGAGACATAGAAATAGATCAAAATCTTTTTTATATAGAATAAAATGGTTTTCACAAATAGATTTATACGAGTTAAAAAATAATTTTTCATTTAGCCTTTTGAAAAAAAAATTAAAGAAAATACTTCAAGTACTTAAATTAAATTTATATATTAGGTTAATTGGAAATAAAATTATTTACCCATTTTTTGAGAAATTTTATATTGAAAGAATTAATGTTTTACAATCATTAGAAAAAAAAATAAATAAATTAAAACCAGATTTGATAATTTTTCCAACTCAAAGCCAAACAAAAGCTGATTACGATATTGTAAAAATATGTAAAAAAATAAATATAAAGACATTTTTTTTAATAGACAATTGGGATAATTTATCTGATAAGTCTATTATCTATTTTAAGCCTGATTTTCTAGGAGTATGGGGTCCACAAACCAAGAAGCATGCAATAAAAATACAAAATATAAATTCAAATAAGATATTTAATTTAGGTACACCTAGGTTTGAGCATTACTTTGATGCTAGAAAAAAAAAAATACATGATATTTTTAAATTCAAATATATTTTGTTTCTGGGAACAGCCTTAGAATTTGATGAATTCAGGATTTTAAAAAAAATAAATGAGATTCTAAAAAAAAACGACATGCTCAAAGGCATAAAATTAGTCTACAGACCTCACCCATGGAGAATGTCAAAAAAATCATTTAACTTTAAAAAGTACAGTAATATTATACTAGATCCTCAAGTTGCTAAAAATTATTACAAAAAACAAATTAATTTGTCATTCCAACCTGACTTAAATTATTATCCAAAATTAATCAAAAATTGTGAGTTTGTTGTAGGGGGTCTAACCTCAATGATTATCGAAAGTTTAATAATGTATAAAAAGTATCTAATTACATCAATTCCAGAGAGGCAATTTAATAATCAATATAATTCACTTAACTTCCACACTCATTTTAAAGAACTTCGATATGTTACTAATATCCATTTTTGTAAATCAATGGACAGTTTTGAAAAAACATTTTTTTCTATGTGGAAAAATAGATCAGTTCGAGATATAAAAAAGACTGATTTAGAAAGAAGTTATTTTTTGCATTATGGTAACAAAAAATATTCTAAAAGAATTTTTGAAATAACAAATAAAATTTTATATAAGTAGTCATGAATAAATACCTAAAAACACTTTTTAAAATATTTAACATTGAGAAATACATTTTTATAATTATCGCAGTAGTGGTATATTCAAGTTATGCTTATATATCTGAAAAATTTGATGGGTCTGCGGTTAAGGGAAGGTTTACTGTTAATATTGGCAAATATCATACAATAGATTTTAAAAAAGGATTACAACTAACTCCTATTGAGGATCCTAAAACATTATTTTCCTATCTTGAGTCTTATGAATTTTTTGAGAGTATTGATCAGAAAAAGTGTCTAATTAGTATGGTTGATATCTCAAGGAGGAACTATATCGTTAGATTGAATGACATGTATGTTGAGGTTATTTTACGATTTCGAGATCGAGAAAATGTTTTAAACTGCTTAGATTTAATTAGAAAAAAAATTGAAGAAAGGCATGTTAATTTGTTCAAAAATTACATTGATACAATTAATTTTCAAATTGAAAATTTACAATCAATATTTGAGACAAATCAAACTGAGCTTCCAACAGAAAAACTCCAGAATAGCAGCATAATGGAAATGCAACAAAATATTACTCCACTTATTCTTCACAGAAATAGCCTGCTAAGAACATATGTGGCAACTAATTTTCTTAATCAAAGAACTTATCTTGTTCAGAGTCTTTATTATGGAAATATTCTTATTGGTATTATTTTATGTTCAATAATTACCATAAGTTTATTTGTAGTTTACATTTTTATTAAACATCAAAAAAAATTAGATTTTTAAAAAATGCTTCTACAAACAGTATATCCAGGACTTGGAGGTGCTGGCACAGTTGCTTTTGATCTTGTAAAATATTTGTTTATAAAAAAAGTTGAAAATCAGATATGTTTTTTTGGAAATGAAAAAATATCTGAAGATTATAAAAAAGAGCTAAAAAAAAATAAATTACATTTCCATCATATAAGGTACAACTTTTTTCTAATAGGAAACTTAAAGTTTTTAATATTTTTGTTCAAATTTAAACCAAACAAAATTTTAATGCATAATTACCTAATACTTCCTTTGCTAATTTACAAATTATTCTTTTCAATAGATATATTTACTGTAATTCATACATCACCACATAAATTAGAGCAAACATGTAAAAAAAACTTTTATTTTAAAAAATTACTTGATCTAATTTTTATTTTTTCGAAAAAAATTATATTTGTAAATAGAACAAATTCTAAATTGAAAATATTAAAAAAATTTAATAATAAAATTTTGATAATACCAAATGCTGTAGATACACAAGTATTTAAAAATAAGCCAAAAAAAAAAAATAAATTTACTAGCTTAGGTATGGCATTAAGGTTTACAGAAAAAAATAGAGTAGATATATTGTTAGATCTTTTACAAAAACTTAATAATAAAAAAATTCATTTTAAACTTTTTCTTGCTGGAGATGGAGAGGATTATAAAAATATAAAAAACAAAATATTCATAAATAAACTATCAGGTTTCATAAAACTTGAAGGAAATTTAAATAAATATAAGCTTGCTAAATTTTATAACAAATTAGATATATATATTCACCTTTCAGATTATGAGTTTATGAGCACATCTCTACTTCAAGCAATGTCTTGCGAATTAAGAATTATAGCATCAAACTTGTATGAGAATAAATTTATAATTAAAGCTTCTAAAAAAAATCTCTTTGTAAAAAATAACATCAATTATATTGCTTCAAAAATTGAAAATTTAGTTAAAAATAAGAAAATAAGATCAACTGTAACTGAAAATAGAGCTTATGTAAATTTCAACAATAGTATGTTTAAAGTTGGAGAAAAATATCTTAAAACCTTATCGTTATAAACTATTTTATGAAATATATTATTACTGGTTGTGCTGGATTTATTGGAATGCATGTAGCTGAAGAGATTCTAAAAAAAGGAGATAAAGTACTCGGATTTGACACTTTAAATAATTATTATTCGACAAAACTTAAAAAAAAAAGATTACAAATCTTAAGAAAATATAAAAATTTTTCTTTTCATAAATTTGATATATCAAATAAAAAAATTATAAATATATTTAGCAAGTTTAGACCACATAAAACTATCCACCTAGCGGCTTTTGCAGGAGTAAGACATTCAATAAAAAAACCCCATGATTATATAAATACTAATATTTTAGGTTTTTTGAACATTCTTGAAGGATGTAGACACTCTGGATGCAAACATCTAATATATGCAAGTAGCTCTAGTGTTTATGGTTTGAATGATAATAAAATTTTTTCTGAAAAACAAATTTGCACAACGCCATTAAGTTTATATGGGGCATCAAAACTTTCAAATGAACATATGGCTCACTCTTATAGCCATTTGTTTAAGATACAAACTACTGGTTTAAGATTTTTCACAGTTTATGGTCCTTGGGGAAGACCAGATATGGCACTTTATATTTTTACTGAGGCAATCCAAAAAAGAAAACCATTACCACTTTTTAATTCAGGTAAAATGTCGAGAGATTTCACATTCATCGAGGATGTTGTTCAATCAATACTAAAGATTAATTACAAAAAAATTATTAAAAAGGGAAAGGGAATTTTTAAAATCTATAACATCGGTAGAGGAGAGGAGATAAAATTAATTGATTTTATCAAAGAGATCGAAAAAAATCTTGGTAAAAAGGCAAAAATTAAAAATCTTCCTATGCAAGCAGGAGACGTAAAATCCTCAAATGCAAATATTAGTAATTTATTCAAAGATTATAAAATAAAACCAAAAATCAGCTATAAACTTGGAATTAAAAAATTTGTAGATTGGTATTTAGATTACTCAAATTAACTTATCATGAATGTATTACATCTGATAACATCTCTCAATAGAGGAGGTGCGGAAAATCACCTTACTTGTTTGATTAGAGGACAGTTAGAAAAAAAAATTAATGTATTTGTAGTATATTTGAAAGGAGATGGTTATTGGGTAAATTATTTAAAATCTATTGGAGTAAAGGTTTTAAAGCTAAAGGAGTACAATTTCTTCTCCCAAATAAGTGTTATAAAAAAAATAATTAAAATAAATAATATAAATATAGTTCATGCTCATTTACCTCACATGGAAATATTAGGTTTTGCGTCATTATTTGGAAATAAAAATTTAAAATTTATAATTACAAAACATGTTGATAATGACTATTTCGGTGGATCGCAGATTAAAAAAAACTCAATAATTTCCTCAATTATATCACTTGGTATATATTCAAGAGTAAATAAAATAATTGCTATATCAAATTCAGTAAAAAAATTTTTAATAAAAAATAGCTTTATAAATATTAAAAATAAAATTAAAGTTATATATTACGGTTTGGACAAATTTTATATAGATAAATGCTTAAGTAATAACAGAACAAAATTTAAACCTAAATCCAAATTGACGTTTTGTTTCATAGGAAGACTTGTTAAACAAAAACAAGTTGATCAACTAATACTATCATTTAATAATTTTTATAAAAAAATCGAAGATCATGAAAATAAATATGGATTACTAATTGTTGGCTCTGGTCCAGAAAAAAAAATGTTAATTAATTATTCAAATGAATTGGGAATAAATGATAAAATAACTTGGAAAAATTTTACAGATGATGTTGGTTCTATCTTTCAAGAAATAGATGTTTTTTGTATTAACTCTTCATTTGAGGGTTTAGGATTAGTAATGTTAGAGGCAATGGCTTATTCAAAACCTATAATTGGACCTGACATAAGCGCTATTCCTGAAGTTATAAAAAACAATATCAATGGATTGACAGTTAAAGCTGGAGATACAAATGAATACACAGATGCAATGATAAAACTTACTAATGATCAAAAAAGAGATCTGCTTTCAAGAAATAGTTATAAAATTCTTAAAGAAAATTTTAATTTTGATGTTATGATTAGTAAAGTAAGTGCAATATATAATGAAAAAAATTTATGAAAAACGCTTTTCAAAAAGTAATTCAGGATTTTGGAGATGAGTGGGATAAGTATGATTATTCAGACAATAATAAAGAGAATCATTATTTATTTAAGAAATATTTTGATATTTATCCATTCAAAAAATTTAAACTTAAAAATTATAGATGTTTAGACGTAGGATGTGGTTCAGGAAGATGGGCAAAAATTTTATCTAATAATGTTAAACATTTAACATTATTAGATCCAAGTTTGAAAGCAATTAATGTTGCAAAAAAAAATCTCAAAAAGAAAAAAAATGTAACTTTTATCAATAAGAGTGTTGGTGATATGAAGTTTGAAAAAAAATTTGATTTTATATATTCTTTGGGAGTTCTTCATCACTTGCCAAATATTAATGAAGCATTAAAAATAATTGCTACAAATTTAAAAAAAAATAGACCTTTTTTAGTATATCTTTATTATAACTTAGAAAATAAGCCATTATACTACAAAGCTATTTGGAAATTTTCAGATATTCTAAGAAAGAATATTTCTAGACTTCCTTTTAAAATAAAATTTACTTTGAGCATTCTTATAGCTTTTTTAATTTACTACCCTTTTGTAATTGTAGCTAAAATTCTGAAAAAAATAGGATTAGATCCTGAAATCATACCTTTAGGTCAATACCATGATAAATCATTTTATGTTATGAAAACTGACGCTTTAGACAGATTTGGAACTCGTTATGAAAAAAGATACTCAAAAAAACAAATTAAGAAATTACTTGAAAATAATGGATTTAATAATGTTAAATTTTCTAAAAAGGAACCATATTGGCATGCTATTGCCATAAAAAAGTAATATATAATTGTGTGTGCTATATCTGGAATATTATCAAAAAATATAGATGAAGATAAAATAAATTTTATTAATAATTCGATTTTAGCTCAGCATCATAGAGGACCAGATAGCTCTGGAACATATAAAAATAACAAAGTTGCCTTCGGCCATAACAGGTTGGCTATTTTAGATCTTTCTAAAAATGGCTATCAACCTATGATTTCAAAATCTGGAAGATACATGATTACTTTCAATGGTGAAATTTATAACCATTTACATCTACGAAGAACTTATTTAGGTAGAACAAACTGGAAAGGTACATCAGATACTGAAACACTATTAGAGCTTATTGATAATACTAATCTAAAAGAAACACTAAACCTGATTGATGGAATGTATGCGTTTGGTTTATGGGATAATAAATTTCAAGATTTATACTTGGTAAGAGATAAATTTGGAGAAAAACCCCTTTATTATGGTAAGTATAAAAATAGCTTGATCTTTGGGTCAGAATTAAAAATATTTGAGTATTACAGAAATGATTTAGAAATAAACTTCGAATCCGTCAGTAACTATTTAAACCTTTCTTATATTCCATCACCAGAAACAATATATAAAAATATTAATAAATTAAATCCGGGCTCGTTTGCCAAAATAAGCAGTAGGTTGGTAAATGAAAATTATAATGGAGGTTTTCAAGAAATTAAAAGTAACAAAGATTTTAAAATAGAAAAATTTTACAATCCAATTAAAAATAATTTTGAAATAGATCAAACGAAATCCTTCACTAATTTCAAAACTTTAATAAAAAAAAATTTGGAAAGTTCTGTACAACAAAAAATGATATCTGATGTTCCAATTGGTGTTTTCCTCTCTGGTGGTATAGACTCCTCACTTATAGCATCTATAATGAAAAATTATTCAAGTGACAAAATAAATACATTTACCATTTCCTCCAATAATATTAATTTTGATGAGAGTAAGAGAGCCAAAGAAATTTCTAAATATTTAGGTTCCTCCCATCATAGCTTAGAGGTAACTAAAAAAGATCAATTAGATATAGTTGATGATTTAAGCTCTATATATGACGAACCTTTCTCTGACAGTTCTCAAATTCCTTCAATAATATTGAGTAAATATACAAAAAAATACGTAAAGGTAGCTTTAACTGGCGATGGTGCAGATGAAATATTTTATGGATATAATAGGTATATTTATAGCAAATCATTATGGAAAAAAGTTAAGTATTTACCAAAAAATATAAAAAAATTAATTTCAAATATTATTTATAATATTCGACCAGAAAATTGGATTCATTTTCAAAATTTCTTAAACAAATTCATTTTGACAAAAAATTCTTTAGAGTTGCTAGATGAAAAAATGTACAAAATTGGAGACTCATTGAATAATTCAACTAATATTCTCGAAAACTACATGAGTCATTTGATGATATGGCAAAAAAATGAAAATATTTCAAATTTTAAAATAAATAATAATCTTGAAAAAAGATTATTTTCCGAAATTGATGTTAATGAAAATAATTTTGATTACCATGTAAATATGTTAGATATTAAAAGTTACTTACCAGACGATATCCTGGTCAAAACTGATAGAGCCTCAATGAATTTTGGTTTAGAAACAAGGGCTCCTTATTTATCGAGTGATTTAGTAAAATTATCAAACCAAATGCCTATTAATTATAAAACTGATAAAAAAAAAGGAAAATTAATTTTAAGAGAATTATTGAAAGAATATCTTCCAAATAAATTAACTGATGGCCCCAAAAAGGGATTTAGTATACCTATGAATGATTGGTTAAATGATAGCTTAAAAGAATGGGTAGAAGATTATTTAAATAGTAGATTAGTACTAAATAATAATTTTATTAATCATCAAATAGTTAAAAAATTTTGGACTGATCATAAAAAAGGAAAAAAAAACTATCATAAAAGATTATGGAATATTTTAGTTCTTCTAAATTGGTTGGATAAAAAAGGTTTTTCAATTTAATGATATTAACACTCACAAATTTTTTGTTCTATAATTTAATTTTCTTTGTATTATACAAACTCAAAAAAATTCAACTAAATCTTTTAATTTTATTTATCTTCTTTTTATCAAGTGTTTTTTTTATTAATGGATTTTTGATGGAACCAGGATATATGCCCGACCAAGATGCATATCTTCTACTTATGACGTCCATTAGAAAACTTAATTTTTACTTTTTGGAAGAATTTCACTTAAATCTTTCAGATAGAACTTTCATAGCATCTGGTTTTATGACTCTTGTTCCTGCAATATTTATAAATAGTATTACAGATATAGCTTTATCTCAAAAATTTTTATATTTGATTACTTTACTCTACCTTTATAAAAAAAAAACTCTTAACAACTATAGCTTTGCAGTTCTTTTTTTTCTTCCAAGTATTATTTTGTATACTGGACTAGCTTTAAAAGAAAGTTTACTATTTTCTTTAGTCTCACTAGGATTCTACTTTTCGGTAAAGAAGAAATTTTTTTTTTCAATATGCTGTTACGTAATTCTTGCAATAATAAAGCCCTTAGTGTTTGCAATGTGTATAAGCTTTAATCTTTTTTATTTAATCTTTTTTCATTACAAGATTTACTTTAATCTTAAAATTGTACTTTTTATTTTAATTGTTATAATAGGTTTTCTTGCTGTTCTGCTTAATATTGAAATAATTAATTCTGAGTTGAATCAAAGACGATTAATAGAGTCAATTTATGATAGAAAATTAGAGGCTCCAATTGCTGTAAATTTGACTGATATAAAGTCTTTATCATCACTTTTTGTATTTTCATTTGGTAATTTTTTATTCAACCCAAATATTATTTCGTCGAGTAATTTATTTCAATTTATACAATCATTAGAAAATTTATTTGTATTAGTATTGCTTTGTTTCAATTTTGCATTTTGTTATCGATTGAACAAATTTAAGGCTGTATTTTGGACATCTTTTTTCTTAATTGGTATGTTTGTGATTGGTAGCACAGTGTTTAATGCTGGCACACTTTCAAGATGGAAAATAGAGATTTTATCTTATTATATCTTTTATATTAATTACACATGCTCAAAGCTAAAAATTTAAAGATTGTATATATAATAAATCATGCATCCTTCTTCGTTTCGCATAGAATCGAATTATTACTAAAAGCAAAAAAATTAATCAATGCTGAAGTATATTTAATTATAGGTAAAGCTGGAAGTAACAAAATGGAAAAACATGCGCTTAAGTATTTGAAAAAAAAAAAAGTAAAGTATTTTCAGACCTCATTTGTGAGTTCTTATAATGGCATAATAGCAGATATAAAGTCTTTATACCAGATATACAAAATTTTAAAAAAAATAAAGCCAGATATTGTTCACTCTGCCTCTCCAAAAGCAAATTTTCTCACAGGCTTACTGTCTATTTTGTTAGACTCAAGGTTTTATATTTTCTCAGTTTCAGGCATGGGATATCTTTTTACCAAAAATAAAAAAAAAATGATCGAAGTAATTTTAAAAAATTTTTATAATTTATTATATTTTATTTTAAAAAAAAAAAAAAATATTTGTTTCATACTTCAAAATAAAGCTGATTTTAATTATTTTAAAAATAAATTTGGGAAAGGTAAAATCGTTTTAATACCTAGTTCGGGTGTAGATCTAAAAAAATTTAAGTTTGAAAAAAAAAAAACTAATTTAGTTATAATGCCATCAAGAATCCTTTATGACAAAGGAGTTAGCGAATATTTCAGGGCAGCCAAAATATTAAAGAAAAAATATAAAAATTGGACTTTCAAATTAATTGGAGCAGAGGACTATAATAATCCGACTTCTGTACCAGTCAGTGAACTAAATAATTGGCAAAGAAAGGGTTATATAAAGTGGGAAAGTTATAAAAATAACATTAGACAAATTTATCAAAATGCTTCAATTGTATGCTTGCCCTCTCACAGAGAAGGTTTTTCAAAAGTTATATTAGAAGCAGGTGCCGCAAGTTTGCCAATAGTAGCCTCAAAAATACCTGGGTGTCAGGAGGGAATCTTAGATGGAAAAACTGGATATTTATTTAAAGTTAAAGATCACAAAGATTTATCTTTAAAATTAGAAATACTAATTAAAAACAAGCAATTAAGATATAAGTTTGGTAAGAACGCACATAATTTTGTGAAAAAAAATTTTGAGGTATCGAAAATCAATAAAGATATTATAGATTTATATATAAAATGCTATGAGTAAAAAAAAACTTATTTTAATTCAACTTAACGAAATTAATTTTCATATATTCAAAGAAAAATTAAAAGGTCTTACAAATTTCACAAAAGTGACAAACCTAAATAAATTAAAAACTTTTTCAGAAGAAAGTTATGATCTGTTGGAGCCCTGGATACAGTGGGTGTCAGTCTATACAGGTAAAGATGCTAAAAACCATAAAATATTTAGATTAGGAGACTATAGTTTTGACAATAAACAAATATTTAAATTATTAGAGGAGCAAAATTATAAAGTTGGCGCTATTTGCCCTATGAATGCTTATAATGATCTCGAGGATCCAAAATACTTTTTTCCTGACCCATGGTCAGATACACCCTCTGATGGAATTAAATTTTACTCAAAGTTATATAACACATTGTCTCATTTAGTTAACAATAACTCACAAAACAAAATAACTTTTAAATCTTTCTTCATATTTTTATTTTATTTAATTTATTTTATGCAATTTAAAAATTTAACTAGTTATGTAAAATTATTATTTGGTATTATTTTTTTAAAGAAAAGTTGGAACAAATCCTTAATCTTTGATTTATTTTTAAACGATTTTCATGTTTATAATTTAAAAAAATTTAATCCAGATTTCTCAAGTATTTTTTTTAATGCTGGCGCACATATTCAACACCATTATTTTTTAAATATGGTAGGAAAATCTAATTTAAATCCAAAATGGTATATTGATAGTAAAAAGGATCCCTCTCAGGATCTTTTTAAAATTTATGATAAAATTTTAGAGAATCATTTAGCTTTAGCAGATAAATATGATTTATTAGTACTCACAGGCTTAAGTCAAGACCCATGCCTAAAACCATCAATTTATTACAGGTTAAAAGACCATAAAAAATTTTTTAGTAAATTTAATATAACTTTTAAAGAAATATTGCCCAGAATGACTAGAGATTTCACAATGATTTTTGAAAATAATGAACAAGCTAAATCTGCAGAAGAAAAAATTTCTAAATTCTTAACTTCAGACGGAGAAAAATTATTTGGTACAATTGATAATAGAGGTAATTCTTTATTTATAACTTTAACTTATGCAAATGAAGTAAAAAAAGATGATAAATTTTTCTATAATGATAAGTTAATTGACATTTATGATGATTTTGTTTTTGTAGCAATTAAAAATGGTATACATGACCAAAACGGATACTTATTTACCTCGATGAATGTTGATCAAAATGCAGATAAAATTCATATAAAGGAGTCTTTTAATTTAATAAAAAATTACTTTAAAATTTAAAAAATGAAAAAAATTTGTATTGGAGTAATAGGACTAGGTTATGTTGGCCTACCTCTCTCCATATCTTTACAAAAACACTTTGAAGTATATGCTTATGATAAAGATAAATCTAAAATTAATGAATTAAACAATAATCATGACAGAAATGGACAATTTTCAAAAAGAGAATTAAAAAATTGTAAAAAAATAAAATTTTTTGAAGACATAATGTCTTTAAAAAAATGTAATACATATATAATTGCTGTGCCAACACCAGTTGGAAGAAAAAATAAGCCAAATTTAATTTTACTCAAAACTGCAACTAAAAATGTATCTAGAGTTCTTTCTCAGAATGATACAATAATATATGAGTCTACAGTATATCCTGGAGTAACCGAGGATGTATGTGTTCCAATTATCGAAAAGATTTCTAAATTGAAATTAAATCATGGTTTTTATTGTGGATATTCACCTGAAAGAATTAATCCTGGAGATAAAAAAAATACTATAGAAAATATTATTAAAATTACCTCAGGATCCAATCTGAAAACTTTAAATTTTGTAGATAAAATTTATAGAAAAATAAGCAAAGTTGGCACTTACAAAGCTAAGAGTATTAAAATTGCAGAAGCAGCTAAAGTAATAGAAAATGCACAAAGAGACATCAATATTGCTTTTATAAATGAAATAAAAATAATTTTTGATAAATTGAATCTTGATATATTTGAAGTCTTAAAAGCATCAAGAACAAAGTGGAATTTTTTAAATTTTTCCCCAGGTTTAGTTGGAGGCCATTGTATTGGTGTGGATCCTTACTATCTATCTTATATTGCGGAAAAAAATAATCATAATCCAAAAGTAATTTTATCTGGAAGAGAAATTAATGATAAAATGTCTAAATACGAAGCAAAAAGATTTTTAAAAAAAATAAAACAACCTAGAAGTTCTAAAATATTAGTTATGGGAGCTACATTTAAAGAGGACTGCAAAGATTTAAGAAATAGCAAGGCTGTTGAATTGATCAAATATTTAGCGAAAAACAATCCAAATATTTATGTATTTGATCCAGTTGCAAATCCTAAAGATCTAAAGAAGATATTAAAAAATAATATTTTATATTCGACAAAAGGTATGAAATTTGAGGGTATTTTTTTAGCAGTGAAGCATAACTATTTTATTAAGATGGGTATGACAAATATAAAAAAATTGTGTAATGAAAACGGATATATTTATGATTTTAAAAAAATATTTTAAAAAAAATTTATTTATAGAATTTGTATCAAATATATACTGCTTTTTTTCATCAAATATTGAAAATATTTTTTTTAGAAAAAATATTGTTAATAAAAAATTATTAATTGATGGTTTTAATATGTATTTTAATATCCACGATTTTGAGATTAAAAAATTCAAAACAGAAAAAATTAATTCTAATAAATATTTATCAAAATTTATTTTTAGTGAAAAAGATATAAGAGATATTATTTATCAAATATTTGTAAAAAATGATTTATGTAACCTAATTTATTCTGAAACTGGATACAAATATTCAATAGATTTTTGTACAGCTTATGAGACAAGACATATTGATATGGATGACCAGAAATATAGATGGTTTGCAAATCACTGGCATAGAGATAAACCATTTTCTAAAAATACTCTTAAAATTATAATTCCAATGGAGACAATAACGGAGTCCCATGGTGGGATTGAAATCAAAAAAAAAAAAAATGATGTCGATTTTTTTAAAATGGTGTCAAAAACACGGGATTTATTAGCCTTCTTTCCTAATAGATGTTATCACAAAGCCGGAAATCCTGACAGTAAACTAATAAGAAAACAAATTATGTTTCAATTAAACCCCTCAAATGAATGGAAAATGAATGAAAAAATTTCTAACAGACAATATTTTACTGAACCAAAATTTCCTTTATTAACCTATTTATTTGACAAGAAAAAAAAACTTAACGAGCTAATTTGAAAATTTTATGAATAATTATTTAATAAACTTAGCAAGTTTATTAATTGCGTCTATACCCTTACTGTTGATGACAGGACCTCTTCTTCCAGAGTTATCATTATTTTTCTTAATAATTCTTTTTTTTTATTTAAGTTCTTATAAAGAAAAAAAAATATTTTTTACAAGTTTATACTTTAAAATTTTTATAATATTTTGGGCAATTTTAATTTTAATATCCTTAATCAATTTAAATTTAACAAGCTTTTACAAAAGTCTCTCTTATCTAAGATTTGGTTTATTCTTTATTTCAATTCAGTATTTCGTAACTAAAAATGATAAAATTTATAAATATATATTTATTTCACTCTCCGCCATCATCACTTTTCTATTTATAGACGGAATGCATCAATTTATTTATAAAATTAACCTTTTTGATATAGTATCAATTGATCATCCAAGAATATCAAGTGTATTTGGCGAAGAACTTGTTATGGGAAGCTTCACCACAAGATTTTTACCAATTTTTTTATCATGCTACTATTTTTATTATAGCAAAGTAACAAATCTCAAATTTTTTACATTTCTATTGTTTATATTTTCTATAGTAATTATAACGATATCTGGGGAGAGAATGTCTTTAATATTTGGGATTTTTGTTAGTGTTTACTCTTTCATATTTATTATTGATAAATCAAAATTAAATATTTTTATTTCATCTATTTTAATATTATCTTTATCACTAATTATATTTATAAATAAAGATCTAAAAAATAGGATAATTAATCAGACCTTCGATGAAATGGGTTTGTCTGATGACAAAAGTTATCAAAAAAATTTTGCAGTTGAGGATCCCATTTTTAATGGGATATATTTTGTTTCCCCAGCACATCAATCTTACTACAAAACTGCATTTAATATGTTCAAGGATAAACCATTTACAGGCCATGGTTTAAAATCTTTTAGAATAAAATGTCTTGATAAAAAATACAGTGTGAATAAAGAAAGTTGCTCAACTCATCCTCATAATACATATATTCAGTTATTAGCTGAGACGGGTATTTTTACATTTATAATAGTTTTTTCAATTTTTTTAATACTTGTGAAGAATTTAATTTTAAACTTGTTTAACAAAAAATTTATAAATAAATATGAACTATGCTTAATGTGTGCAGTTTTAATTACTATTTGGCCTCTAGCCACAACTGGAAGTTTTTATAATAATTGGCTCTCAATTATTTATTTTTTTCCTTTGGGTTTATTTAAAAATAAAATAGTAAATATCAAAGTAGATAGATAAAATGGTTAACTATTTTTTTTTCTTTTTGATTATATTTTTTATCAATTTTTTATTATTTTATAACACTGAAATCATTGCAAAAAAATTAAATATTTTTGATAAACCATCTAAAATAAAACATCAAAAAATAAAAGTACCATCAATAGGAGGTTTGTACTTATTCATAAATTTAATTTTAGCAATTTTATATTTTTCTTTTATTGATTTTAGAATATTTGCAGATACTTATTTTATATATGACTTAAAACAGCTATTAATTTTTTTAATTTTATTAATCTCCATTTTTTTAATAGGGTTGTATGATGATAAATATAATCTTTATGCAAATACAAAATTAGTATTTTTAATACCATTATTATTTTTAATTGTTTATGTAGATGAGGGATTAAAGGTTGATACCTTATCATTCACTTTTAATTCTTTTGAATTAACTCTTAATAGAACATCAACTATTTTTTCTGTTCTGTGTTTGTTAGCTTATTTGAATTGTATAAATATGTTTGATGGTATCAACTTACAGACTTCATTGAATGTAATCTTGATTTTGCTTATTTTTCAAATATCTATTAATAGATTTGATCCTCTTCTGTTTACAATTATTTTATTCTTGTTACATTTTTCCTATTACAACTATAAATCAAAAATATTTTTAGGAGATAGTGGGACACTGGTACTAGCTTTTTTATTAGGTTACATACTGATAAAATCCCACAATATTCTTTTTATAAAAAGTGATATAATATTTTCTTTCACAATTTTTCCAGTTATGGACATGATAAGATTAACATTTAAGAGGATAATTAAAGGGAAACATCCATTTGTTGGTGATAATGATCACATTCACCACAGATTAATGAGAAAAAAGAATCTAAGATTTGCAATTCTAACGACTTTTATTTCGATTGGGATACCATTAGTGATTAATGTAATTACAGAATATAAGTACTCAATTTATTTAATCACATTATCATTCATATTTTATATTTTTATAATAATATTCACCAGTGATAAAAAAAATAATTTATCTATTTTCAAGCAATAAAAGTTATTATTATGTTTTGGTAGGACTTTTTGCTTCAGCAATATTATCTTTTTCTTCCAACGTATTACTAGCTAGAAATTTTAAACCCGAGGAATATGGTCTATTTTTTTCATTGCTAACTTTAGCTATGTTATTTGCAAATTTAAATGTATCTGGAATTCCGCTTTATTTACAGGATCTAATAAGTAAAAATATATTTAAAAAAAACTCATATTATGGAAAGATTTTATTATTAATAATTTTATTATTTTCTGCCATTTATTATTCGTTTTATTTTTTATGGATTTTTTATGGTCCAAACGACAACTTGAATATTTTAATATTATATATTTTTTCTTTTTTAATCATCTTTCAACCATTTATCGAAATGTCAAAAGCATTGCTCCAAATTGACTCTCAATTTAAAAAATTATCAATTCTTAATTTTTTGATAAATTTATTAAGATTTTTATTACTAATTTTCTTAGTTTTATATTTTTCAAAATTTTTAAATTTATTAAACGTGAGCTATGTTTTTGTAGCTTCAACTGTAATTCCATTCTTTATTTCTATTTATATTTTTTTTAATTATTTTAATATTAATTTATCAAATTTTTTTAAGTTTGAAAAAAATATTTTAAGAAGTTTAAAAAATTCATTAATTAATATTAAATTTTATTTTTCTAGTAATATTCTTTATTTTATCTTCATCAGTACAGATATATTAGTTATAAAATATTTTTTGTCAGATTTTCATGCAGGTATTTTCTTTGCTTCATTTTCAATTATTCTGGGTATGCAGTTGTTTAGTGAAGCAACAGTCAGAACATTTTCATACCAGTACTTCAAAAAAAGTAAATTTAACAAAAATAAATTAAAAATTTTTCTTAAAAAAAATATTTTATTCTTACTCAATATTTCAATTCCCATGTGTATATTTGTATTTTTTTTTTCAGAATTGATAATAAATATTTTATATGGAGAAAATTATAAATACTCTTCTAAAATTTTAAAAATATTAATTTTTATTATACCTCTTAAGCTTATAGCAACGAATCTATCTTTATTAGTTATTACGATTAAAAAATCATTATATAATACAGTCGCAATGTTGATAATTACATCATTTAAAATACCCCTAATGATTTTATTAATTTCATTTT
This sequence comes from uncultured Pelagibacteraceae bacterium, assembly GCA_902517495.1. GTDB lineage: Bacteria > Pseudomonadota > Alphaproteobacteria > Pelagibacterales > Pelagibacteraceae > Pelagibacter. The sequence continues at coordinate 33,289 of CABYCO010000011.1, forward strand.
TTGATTTAATAGGAGCTGTATTTAGTTTAATAATAATTGAGATATTTTATTTGATTATATTGAATTTTATAATTAACAAATATTTTTTTTTAAAAAGAACAATATATGGATAATAATGTAATTTTTTTCTCTTCTTTAGAATGGAATACTCAAAGGCAAGTGGTCCACGAATATTGTGAGTATCTTGCAAAAAAAAAAATTAACGTTCTATTTATTGAAAATACTGGCGTAAGATCTTTTGAACTTAAAGATAGCAGAAGACTTGGAAGAGCTATTAAGAATTTTTTTAAGTTACGAAATTTATTTTATAAGGTAGATGATAATATAACAATATTTAGGCCTATTTATGTACCTTTTTTTCAGTATTCGAGTTTAATGGTTTTTCTAAATTCATTTATAATAAATTTTTTTATATCAATCTGGGTTAAAGGAAATAATATTTCTAATTTTAGTTGTGTATCTTTTTTGCCTACACCGTTAATCCAAAATCTAATTAAAAAGTTAAAACCAAAAAGTTTAATATACTATTGTATTGATAATTTAGCCTTAAAATCTTCTAACTATGAAATATTTAAAAAGTACGAAAATAACCTTTTTAAAATCGCAAATCTAGTAATTTGTACCTCACGTATTTTAGAAAAAAATGCAAAAAAATTTAGTAATAATGTAATTTATGTACCAAGCGGAGTTAATTATAAAAAATTAAACTTTTATGAAGATAATATAAATATTGCCGAAAAACTATTCTTTGAAAATCTTAAAGGCACAGTTTTTGGGTATGTTGGAGCCATAAGAGATATAATAGATTATAATTATATAAAAAAAATAATCAAAGAAACAAAAAACTCTTATTTTGTTTTTGTTGGGCCGATAATTACTGAGCCACCTAAAGAAATCCAAGTTATGTCAAATGTATTTTTTATAGGACAAAAAAATCATAACCAAATTCCGTCATACATCAGTAAATTTGATATTTGCCTTATACCATATCAGAAAAATGATTTTACAGATGCTATTTATCCTACAAAGATTAATGAATATTTAAGTCTTGGAAAACCAATAGTATCAATTCCAATATACGAGGTAAATAAATTTAGTAAAGAAAACTTTGATATTATTAACTTTCTTGACTTAGGCCATAACATAGAAGATCAGATAAAAAAAATTCTAGTCAAAGATGAGCATAAAATTAAATTAAGAAAAGAAATTGCACAAAATAATGACTGGAATAAAAGATTTGAAATAATTGAAAGTAAACTAGATGAAAAAATAAAAAAAAAACAAATAGATTGGGACAACTATATTTCTTTAAAAACTAAAAAATATCAAAAGTATTTTTTAAGATTTTTTTTAATATTTGCCATGAGTATCTTTATATTTACAAATGAAAGTATTAAATTATTAGCTGCAAAAAATTTAATTGTAGATAACAAAGATTTTAAATCTGATACGATTGTTGTATTTAGTGGATATGGAAATTCAAAATATCATAATTTTGAGTACAGACAAAGAATTAAAGATGTTGAAGATTATCTTACGAAAAATAATGTAGAAAATATTTTAATTTATGGGAGAAATAAAATTATTAATGAAAATGAAATTATTGCAAGTTTTTTAGTCAAAAAAGGATATAAGAATAATTTAATTTTAATTAACGATAAACTCAATAATACCATGGAAAACGTTAATCTTGTGAAAAGAGAATTAGATAAGATCGACGTAAAAGAAATAGTATTTTTTAGCTCACCATTACTTTACAAAAGAATTGAAATGTTGTGGAAAAAAAAAGATAAACAAATAAAAATATATTTTTATAATTCAAATATTTTAAATAATAAAAAAGATATTAATGGTTTTATTATACTTTACGAATATTTAGCTATTTCTTATAACTTCTTAAGGGGATGGATTTAATTTTTTTCTAGCTGGAAACTAATTGCCTTACGATAGCTCTCAAAACTCATTTTTTTAAAACCGTGAAAAAAATTCATCTTACTGTTATATATCAAAGCAGAATTTTTTATTGTCTTAGGTACAAATATTAATTTTTTAAAATCAGGATCATCGTAGATTCCTGTTGAACCAGATTCTTCTGCATTCTCAGACCCATCTACAAAATATATTATGTTAACAAGATTTCGAACGTGGATATCATCCACTGTAGTATCTTGATGAGGAATCAAAAATGAATCTTTTTTAGCCGAGGAAGCAACAATCGAAAAAACTTTATATCCGGTTTCACCAAGAGATTTATTAATTTGAATTTCAAATTCTTTGGAAATTATAAAATTATAAAATTTTGTAATAGCTAGATTTTTTTTAAAATCATAAGAATTTGTAAATTGTTTATTCAAATATCTAAAACCAAAATTATAGTTTTTTAACGGACTATCTGCTGCATAAAAAAAACAATTATTTGGCCAATAATTATTTATATGCTTATAACATTTATCTGTAAGAAAATTTTCAATAAAAAAATAACCTGAATCTTTAAATTGCTTTCTTGTGATTAAATTATTAATTTCTTTAAGATTAAAACTTATTTCATGTTCATTTTCAGCACGAATAAATTTTTTTTTTACTTTATTATAAAAGTTATAAAATTTATTTTTAGTATATTTAATATTTTTTAAAATTTTATTTAGTACTAAATTTTTTTGATTATATAATTGTCCATAATAATTTTTATTTGCAAATTCTTCTTGTTTTTTTGAGTAGTTTACAGCCATATCAATATTTATTTATAATTTATTTTAAAAAACTTATTGATTAGTTAGTATATAATTATTAATCAAATTTTATGCAAATTAAATATATATGTTTAAATTATGAAAATTTCTTCTTTAAATAATATAATTAAAAATAATTCAATAGCCTTGGTAATTATCTCTTCATATGAAAGATCATATTTGTGGCATGATATTTCATTGTATTGGAACCGGTATAACAAAAAAGTCAAAATTAAAAAATATATTTTTAGCAATTATTCAAAAAAAAAATTTCTTAACGGTTTTCAAATATTAGCAAGTGATCAAGATAAAAACTGGTCTAAAAGAAATATAAATAATCTTAGTAAAATAAAGGAAAAAAATATAATTTTGTTACTTGATGATTTTTTATTATATCAACAAACGAATTATTCAAATCTCTCAAATTCTTTAAATTTTTTTTCTAAAAATAAAATCAAATACTTAAGGTTATCACCATTTCCTTATGACAATATTCAAAGCGATAAAAATATATACTTGGTTCCAGATTATGCATTTCATAAGATAAATTTACAAATTTCAATTTGGAATAAATCATTTCTTAAATGTTGTCTTAAAAATTCAAAAAATCCATGGAGTTTTGAAATAAATAATTCTTATAAACACAGAAAAAGTACAATTTTTTCTACTAACTTTGTTAATTTTTATTATTACGAAATTATTAATAAAGATTTATTAATTCCTTTTTTGCCAAAAATTATATTGAAAAAAAAAATTATAAAAAAAATAAAAAAAAGAAAGTTATTACAAAAATTGACTTTCTTTTTTGGATTACTTAAATTCAAGCTATTATATGCTTTACCACACAAATTTAGATATAATTTTATGAAAAAGAGACTTAAAAAAAAAATTTAATCTACTTTTTTAATGCCCACACGCTTTATAATATTTATTAAGAGATGTCATTAAATATATTATGTTAAAAGTTTCGAAATTTGATAATTTGTATTTTAAAGAATTTTTAAAACTATGTTTTATTTTTGGAGTCAAAAATTTATATATTTGAGAATGACTTAAATTATTAATATTTTTTTCTAATATTTGTATTGAATTCTTAACACTATCATTATTTAAATAATATCTCATCCTATCATATCGACTATGTAGTAAAAATTTTTCTTTAGAGGAATCATAATGTTTATTCCAGTATTTACTATTTATAATCATTTCATTCATTAATACTTTTTTAAAATTAGATTTATTTTTGAATTTATTTTTTTTTTCAATACTTTGCATTAAGATAACTGATCTTGAATAAGAATAAGTCAATTCAGGACCAACTTTTAAAAATTTAAAATTATTATCTACCAATTGTTTTAAAGTCTTTAAGGATTGGTAATCAGTAGAGTGAGCCTCATAAACAAAATTATTTTTAATACTAAATTTTTTTTTCTTTTTAAAAGTACCTAAATCAGGAATAATCGCTGATTTATTTAAATATTTCATCCCAGCCTCGACCACTAGTCCAAATTTATTTTTATATGGTGCTTTTTTATTAAAAATTTTTGTATAAAAATTGAATTCATTGATAATTTTATTTAATGAAGTTTTTTTAATCTTTTCTTTTTTATCGCTTCCAGCAATGGGGACTTCAGAACCAACAACAAAAAAAATTAAAGAACTTTTCTTAATTATTATTTTTTGAAATAATTTTTTTGTTCTCACGAAAACTTTTTTAATATTAAAGGTTTTATCATCTGCACACTTAATAGATGTATCAATATGAATTTTACAAAAACCATTTTCTATATAAGAATTTATCAAAGAGATTGATTTCCTGAGCGATATTTTTGATACATCATCCTTCCAAGGCAAAGGTCCAAGATGATCTCCTCCTAAAAAAACTTTATTAGTAAAATTAATCTTTTTTTTAAGTATTCCTAATTTTTTACAAAAAATTTTGGGTGTCATTTTTGTATACCCACCCTCTTGATTAACTTGATTTGATGTACATTCGATTAAACAGGGAAAATTATTTATCTTACAATAAATTAATATTATTTTAATAACATCCATATTTGATGTACAAAATGATGGTAAAGATTTATGTTCTAAAATTTTATTTAATCTCATTTCGAAAATATTTTTCCCAATATTTTATTTCATTATACTCATTTAAAGTTCCGATGTGGTTATAATTATCTAATAAAATAAATCTAAATTTATATCTTTTCTCATTTAATAAAAAACTTA
>CABYCO010000012.1 GCA_902517495.1 uncultured Pelagibacteraceae bacterium
TTCTGTTACTTGGATCAGCTCACAATTTGAAAGAAATTAGAATTAAAGAAAAGCAAAAAGTTGAAGAAATTTTTTTGTCTTCAATTTTTAAAAAAAATAGTAATTTTCTAGGTTTAAAAAAGTTTAAATTATTATCAAATCACTCAAGTAAAAAAATTATAGCTTTAGGGGGTATCTCTAAAAAAAATATAAAATTAATAAATCTTACTAAATCTAGAGGATTTGCAGGAATTTCTTTTTTTTCATAAAAAAAGGCCCCTAAAAAGAGGCCTTTTTTTTAAATATTTAACTATTCAATTAGAATGCAAATATAAAGTTTACTTCGTATCCTGTGTTATCTGCAGCAGCAGCACCAGCTACATTGTCAATAACTGAATGAGTTGCAGAAACAGTCAATCCGCCAGAAGTATAAGAGAAACTTACACCTGTTGCTTCTTGATTTTGTAAAGTTGAAGATTCGTAGTCAACCTCTGATATGTTGTAAGATACTGAAAGATCATCACTTACCGCATAAGATACACCCGCAGCAGTAAAGTCTCTGTCTGAAGTACCTGTACCAAAATCAACTTCATTGTTTTGGTATCCAACTGTGATTGCACCCATTGCATATTTAATTGCAAAGTTTGATAAGTCAGCGCTGTTAGAAGCATCGTTATTTTCACCCATTGCAGCGTATACTGATAAACCATCAATACCTGTGTACAATGCACCAATTTCAGATGAGCTATCAATTGAAGCTGTAGTGTTTGATGGAGTGTATGATGCTTTAAGAGCAAGACCGTCCATTGCTGTATAGTCAAAGATGAAAATGTTATCATCTGCAGCATCAGAAGTTGCTCCAGTAGCAGTTCCAGCAGTAGCAACACCATGTGCCTCTTCGTTTGCACTTGGAGTTACATCATCCCACGCACCGATAGGTCCTGATCCACCGTCACCTGAGAAAGTTAATTTACCCATATCACCGAAGTCAATAGCGATACTTCTGTCTGCACCTGCACCAGTTCCGTTAGTACCAGCAGCATCTAGCTCAATGCTAGTTGAAACTGTGAAACCGTTGTCCATTTCTCCACTTGCTTTAAAGAAAATAGAGTCAGTCATTGACCAACCGTTACCCTTATCACTATTGTCTTCACCATTAAAAAAGAGTGACGTAGCACCAGTTACATCCATAGTAGCTGCATGAGCAGAGCTCGCAACTAATGCTGTACCTAGTGCTGTCAATCCTATTTTTTTTAGATTGTCCATATTATTACCTTTCGTTAATTGTTTAATATTAAACAAGTCATATTTACCAATAAAATTTAATAATTATCTTTAATATTATTTTTTGAGGCCAAATTTTACTATTGTGTTGTATTTTTACATCACTAAAAATGTTGAATTAATTGATATTTTAACCCTTTTTGAAAATATCCTTTTAATTATCACAATTTTTCCTCTATTAGTAAGCTTTAAAGATTTATTATGTCAAAATTAAAGAATTCGAAAATAATAGTATTTTTAGGATTTGTTTTAATTGCATTAAGTTCATGTGGAGGAATGCCAGGTGCTGATGCAAGAAAATATCCACCAGATCCAAAAGCAAGAGTTAAAAAAAATCTAGAGGAAGGAAGAGGATTTAGATTAGGAGATGCAATCAAAGGAAATCAAGGTAAAGGTGGAGATTTTATGTTTGCTAGCGCTAATGAACTTTGGAGAGCGTCATTAGACACTTTAGATTTTATGCCTTTATTGTCGGTTAATTATAGTGGCGGTATTATTATAACTGATTGGTATTCTGATGGTGATAATCTAGATGAGTCAGTAAAAATATCAATTCGTTTTTTAACAAATGAAGTGAGAGCAGATGCTCTTGATATAAAGATTTTTTATAAAAAATGTAATCAAGTAATGAGCTGTAAAGTTTCTCAGAAAGTAGGACCACTTTCAGCTGAACTTAAAAAGGAAATTTTAAATAAGGCAACAATTTATAAAAAACAAAATAAAGATAAAAATTTTAGGCCTTATGAAGGTAAGACTGGCGACCTAAATAACTAATAAATAAATTCAGTGAATTCAACAGAAAGATACAACTTTAAAAAAATTGAACCAAAATGGCAAGAAAAGTGGTTAAAATCAAAGGTTTTTGAAGCTAGAGTAGATCATTCTAAAGAAAAATTTTATTGTCTTGAGATGTTTCCCTATCCATCAGGTAAAATACACATGGGTCATGTTAGGAACTATACAATTGGTGATGTTTTATCTCGGTATAAATATTTAAAAGGTTTTAATGTTATGCATCCTATGGGATGGGATGCTTTTGGAATGCCTGCTGAAAATGCTGCAAGAGAGAATAATCTAAATCCAAAAGAATGGACAAACAAAAATATATCAACAATGAAAGAGCAATTAAAACGCCTTGGCCTTTCAATTGATTGGGATAGAGAAATTTCTACGTGTTCAGAAGAGTATTATAAACATCAGCAATTATTTTTTTTAGAGCTTTATGAAAAAGGATTAGTTTATAGAAAAGAAAATTATGTGAATTGGGATCCTGTAGACCAAACTGTTCTTGCGAATGAACAAGTAATTGATGGTAAAGGATGGAGATCGGGTGCAGTAGTTGAACGAAAAAAATTGAATCAGTGGTTTTTTAATATTTCAAAATTCTCTCAGGAACTTCTTGATGGTTTAGATGATCTAAATCAATGGCCTAATAAAGTAAAAGTCATGCAAAAAAATTGGATTGGAAAATCTTTTGGATGTGAAATTGCATTTAAGACAGAGGGAGATCTTCCTATAAAAGAAATAAAATGTTTCACTACGAGACCAGATACACTTTTTGGATTTTCATTTTTAGCATTATCAGTAGATCATGAGATTTCTAAGTACTTTTCAGAAGATAAAAAATTTCAAGAATTTAAAAAAGAATGCTCTAAAACAGGAACTACTGAAGAAGCGATTGCGATTGGAGAAAAAATTGGTTTTAGAACAAACATAATGGCAATAAATCCACTAAATCCAAGCCAAAAAGTACCTGTTTTCTTTGCTAATTTTGTATTAATGGATTATGGATTTGGAGCAGTCTTTGGTTGTCCTGCACATGATCAAAGAGACTTTGACTTTGCAAAAAAATATGATCTTGTTATTAAAACTGTAGTTAAGCCTGATAATGAAAAAAATGATTTTGAAGTCAAAAATGAAGCTTATTCGGGGCCTGGGGTACTAATAAATTCAGAATTTTTAAACGAACTTAAAGTGCCCGAGGAATCGATTCTTAAAACAATTGATATATTAGAGAGAGAGAAAATAGGAAAAAAAAAGATTAATTTTAGATTAAAAGATTGGGGTGTATCAAGACAGAGATATTGGGGATGCCCAATACCTATGGCTTATGACGAAGATGGAAATGTGATTTCAATCCCAAAAAAAGATCTACCTGTAAAACTTCCAGAAAATGTTAATTTAAGTTCCAAAGGAAATCCGTTGGATGGTCAAAACGATTGGAAAAATATAAATATTGGAGGAAAAAAATACGTCAGAGAAACTGATACTTTAGATACCTTTGTATGTTCTTCCTGGTATTATTTAAGATTTTGCTCTCCAAATAATAATGATTACGGATTTAAGAAGGAAGACGTTGATTATTGGATGCCAGTCGATCAATACATAGGTGGCGTAGAACATGCAATACTTCATTTACTATATTCTCGTTTTTTTATGAAAGCTTTAGGTTATAAAAACAAAACTTTTAAATTTAATGAGCCATTTAAAGGATTGTTTACACAAGGAATGGTTTGCCATGAAACATACAAGGACCAAGATAATAATTGGCTTAGCCCAGATGAAATAGAATGGAGTGGAAAATATTACCAAAAGAAGGGAGACTCAAGTCAAAAAATAAAAGTTGGGCCATCGGAATCTATGTCTAAATCTAAAAAGAATGTAATTGACCCTGAAAATATAATTAATAATTATGGAGCTGACGCAGTTAGATTATTTATACTATCAGATAGCCCTCCCCAAAAAGATGTTCAATGGTCAGAACAAGGAATGTCTGCATCTTATAAATTTTTACAAAAGTTGTGGATACTGCACGGCAAGGTAAAAGAAAAAATAAAAAAAAATATTAAAGCAAGTAAAGAAAATTTAAATTTTGAGAAATTTACAAACCAAATGATAAGTAAAATAACTCATAACTTAGAAAATTTTAATTACAATGTAATTATTGCAAATATTTATGAAACTTATAATTTTATTAATAAAGAAATAGAAAAAAATATAGATAGCAATGTTCTTGAGAAGAATTATAAGGATATTTTGTTATTATTTTCTCCTGCAATTCCACACTTTGCGTCAGAATGCTTAGAGGATTTAGGATATACAGACTTAGTGAAGTGGCCGAAAATAAAAAAAGAACTATTGGATGAAGACAAAGTTGATTATGTAATTCAGATAAATGGAAAAAAAAGGGCTATTTTGAACAAAAGTAGAGATATAGATCAAGACACACTTATTAGTGCAATAAAATCAGATAAATTGTCAGAAAAGTATCTAAAAGGTAAATCTATTGATAAAATTATTTTTATAAAAAATAAATTAATCAATATTTTAATAAATGAATAAAATTTTTATAAAAACATTTATACCATTTCTAATTTTTATTTTAACATCGTGCACTTATAAACCTATTTTCTCTGAAAAAAATTATAATTTTGAAATCAAGGAAATAGTTTTGATTGGTGAAAAAGATGTTGGCAAAATTATCGATAATAAGCTAGGACTTATTAAAAGTACAGGTGATCCAAACAAAAAAAAATACATTCTAATAATAGATTCAGAAAAAAAGAGAAATATTATTTCAAAAGACTCTAAAGGTGATCCTTTAAAGTTTGAAATGTTGATTAAAGTTGAATATAAATTAATGCATGAGAACAAATTACTGATTCTTAAAGAAATAGAAAAAAATAATATTTATAATAATGATTCTGATCAGTTTAAGCTTGAGCAAAGCGAAAAAATAATTTTACAGAATATTTCAGGGAATATAAGTGATATTATAATTTCTTCAATTATTAATTTAAATGATAATTAAAAGCTTTGAATTTGAAAAACTTAAATCTAATAAATCTAATTTTCATTTAATTTATGGAAATAACGAAGGGATTAAAGAAGATATTATTGATAAATTTTACCTTAAAAACTTCACTGGAGAATTATTAAAATATGATGAACAGGAAATTTTAAATAATAAAGATGAATTCATTTCAAGTTTGTTAATGGAGTCCCTTTTTGAAACTAGTAAGTTGATTATAATTTCAAGAGCAACTGATAAAATGATTGAGACTATTAAATATATATTAGAAAGAAATTTAGAGGCTAGAATTATAATAAAATCCTCTACTCTAGAAAAAAGATCTAAACTTAGAAGTTTATTCGAAAAAGGAGATCAGATGATCTGTACACCCGTTTATGAAGATGACAATAAATCACTAGGTATAATTATTAACAATTTTCTAAGAGAATATAAATTAAATTTGTCGCAAGAAATTAAAAATATTCTCATCGAAAGATCAAAAGGAGACAGAATTAATTTAAGAAATGAGTTATTAAAATTGAAAAATTTGTCAGTTAGTAAGAACAAATTAAGCATCGATGATGTAATTAAACTTTCAAATCTTGCAGAAAATTATAGTGTGTTCGAACTATCTGACAATTATTTAGCTAAAAATTCAAAGAAAGTTTCTAATATTCTTAATGAAAATAATTATTCATCTGAGGATTGTATACTTATAATAAGAACAATATTGAGCAAATCTAAAAGACTTTTGAAAATAAGAAATGAAATTGACAATCATGCAAACATTGATCAGGCTATATCCAGCATTAAACCACCTATATTTTGGAAAGAGAAAGATACAGTTAAAAAACAAGCTCAGTCATGGTCGACTAATGAGGTAAAAGAAATTATTTTTAAGATTAATAACTTAGAAGCTTTAGTTAAGAAAAATACAACAAATTCTATGCTATTTGTGTCTAATTTTGTAAGCAATTATTAATAATTTTGCTTAATAATCTCCACTAACCTATCAAGCTGATCAGTCCCTTTATACTCCAAACTAATAGTTCCGGAATTGTTTCTTTTATTTTTAACAAAAACTCTCATTCCAATCTTATCTGTTAACTCTTCCTCAAGACTTACAATATTTGGATCTTTTTTCTTAGAAGAACTATTATAATTAGATTTCAACATACGTACTAAACTTTCAGCTTGCCTAACTGATAGTTTTTTTGAGATAATTTTTTTTGCTAAAAATATGGCATTATCTAAACCAACTAAAATTTTTGCATGACCCTGTGATAATTTTTCATCAATTATTAACTTTATAATCTCTTGTGGTAGAGACAGAAGTCGTAAACAATTTGATATGTGCGCTCTACTTTTACCTATGAATTTTGATACTTTGTCCTGATCATAAGCAAATTCATCGATTAATCTTTTATAACCTTCAGCTTCTTCTATTGGATTTAAATCTTTCCTTTGAACATTTTCAACAATTGCAAATTCTAATGATTTAAGATTATCTACGTTGATTACGACTACTGGTACTTCATGAAGTCCAGCAAACTGGGCTGCCTGCCATCTCCTTTCTCCTGCAATTATTTCAAATCTATTTTCTTCATCAGAAGAAGGTCTAACAATTATAGGCTGGATAATACCTAGCTCTCTTATAGAATTTGTTAATTCCTCTAAACTAGTTTCGTCAAATTTTTTTCTAGGTTGATACTTATTTCTAACTAGTGAGCTTATTGAAACATTCTTTTTATCTTCAATTTTCTCACTATCGCCTATTAAGCTAGACAATCCTCTTCCTAACCCTTTTTTTGATTTAAACGGATTAATCATGCTGCACTCTCCACTGGTTTATCTTGGTTTAAAAATTCTTCTGTGAAATTAAAATATGCTCTACTACCTGGACATGACTTATCATAAATTAAAACTGGGACACCGTGTGATGGCGCTTCTGATAATCTGACATTTCTTGGAACCGCTGTAGTATAAACTTTATCTTTAAAATAGTTTCTAGCCTCAGTCTCAACCTCACCAGATAATTTATTTCTCTTGTCATACATTGTCAGAAGTATTCCTCTTATATCTAAAGATGGATTTAGGTTCGACTTTATCCTATCAATTGTTTTCATCAGCTGAGTAAGTCCCTCTAAAGCAAAAAATTCTGTCTGAAGTGGTACCACAAGAGCATCAGAAGCTACCAATGCCATAATTGTAAGAAGGCTTAAGGATGGTGGGCAGTCAATTATGACATAATCATAAGATAGCTCAGAATTGTTTAAAATTAAGGCTAATTCATCTTTTAATTTGAAAGCTCTCCGGCTATCACTGGCTGTCTCCACCTCTAGTCCAGACAAATCAACATTTGATGAAATCAAATCTAAATTTTTGAAACTTGTAGACTGGATAACATCTGAAATTTTTTTATTTCCATTTAATACATTGTAAATTGTTTGATCAGAGCTTGTTGCATTGGATAATCCAAGGCCTGTTGTAGCATTCCCTTGCGGATCAAGATCAATTACAAGAATTTTTTTTTCTTTCATCGTTAAACCAGCTGCAAGATTGATGACTGTTGTGGTCTTACCCACTCCACCTTTCTGATTTATGACCGATATAATTTTTCTACTCATGTTTTTTTTTTAAGTTTGAAATTTTTACTACTGATGACTCATCACTTGTTAGACTTTTCATTTCCTCCAAGTCAAATTTCCATTTTTTTGAAACATCTTCCAAAATCTTTTTTCCACTCTTGCCTAAATACATGACTATATATTTAAAATTTTTAAAATTCTTTGTTGCTATCTCAAAAATCACAGGTAAAGGTTTAAATGCTCGACAAATTATTACGTCTGTAACTAAATTTTTCTCATCAAATATATTTTTTTGGTGAATTTTTGCTTCCAATTTAAACTTTTTTACCATCTCTTTTAAAAAATTACTCTTATGATAGCTCTTCTCATAAAAAATTAGCTTAAAACCTTGCTTTTTGGATTTCATCAAAATACCCAAAACTATACTAGGAAGCCCTGCACCTGAGCCAAGATCAGTACATACCTTAATATCATTTTTATCAATAAATTCAATGGTTTGTGCGCTATCATAAATATGCCTTGTATTTATTGACTTTTCAGTGCTTGAGCTTATCAAATTTATTTTCTTATTTGTGCTCAATATTGACTGAGAATAGTCCCCTAACTCCTTAAGTGTTTCACGTGAAACATTTGGCAGATAAATTTTATCAGTTTTTATTATTTTCGAATCAATCAAGCTATATGCTTAATAGACTTTCTTTTGACATGAGACAACAAAATATATACTGCAGCTGGAGTAATCCCATCTATTCTAAGTGCTTGACCAAGTGTTTTTGGCTTTATTTTTTTAAATTTTGACTTAACCTCATTTGATAATCCTGAAAATTGATCATAATTTAGATTTTCTGGGATTTTGAGGTTTTCATCTCTTTTAAATGCTAAAATGTCTGCATCTTGCTTCTTTAAATATCCTTTATAGTGAGCTTTTATCTCAATTTGCTCATCGATTTCACGTGAAACATATTTAATTTCAGGCCAAATTTCCCTAATTTTACTCATATTTACTGACTTTTGGCTCAGTATTTCTAATGCATTTCTTTTAACCCCATCTTTGGCAATGTTAATTCCAAATTTAGATACTTTTGAGGGGGAAATTAAAGAATTTTCCATATTTTTAAGATTTTTTTCCAATTTAGAAGCTTTCTCTTTATATATAAATTTCCTTTCATTTAATATTAAACCTATATCAATTCCTTTTTGGGTAAGTCTTATATCTGCATTATCAGATCTCAAAGATAGCCTATATTCTGCCCTTGAAGTGAACATTCTATAAGGCTCTGCAACTCCTTTTGTAACTAGATCATCTATCATAACACCTATGTATGCCTCAGATCTATCAAGTATAAATGGTTCTTTACCTTTAATAGAGAGAGCAGCATTTATTCCGGCTATCAATCCTTGTGCTGCAGCTTCTTCATATCCTGTTGTTCCATTTATTTGTCCTGCAAGGTAAAGGTTTTTAATTTTTTTTGTCTCTAAAGTTAAAAATAACTCCCTTGGGTCCACAAAATCATATTCTATTGCGTATCCAGGTCTTAAAATGTTTACATTTTCTAAACCATTGATATTATTGCATATTTCTTGCTGTATTTCAGCAGGTAGGGAAGTTGAAATTCCATTAGGGTAGATTGTTTTATCATTTAGACCTTCAGGCTCTAAAAATATTTGATGTTTTTGCTTATCAGCAAACTTTACAATTTTATCTTCTATGGAAGGACAATATCTAGGGCCAACACCTTGGATACTTCCTGAGTACATAGCACTACTTTTAATGTTTTTAGATATGATCTCATGAACTGCACGATTAGTATATGTCATCCTACATGAAATTTGTCTATTGATATTTTTTTTTGTAAGGAAAGAAAAAAAATATGGATCTTCGTCTGCGTGCTGCTCTTCGAGTCTTTCGAAATTAATTGTCGTTGCATCCAATCTGGGTGGTGTTCCTGTTTTTAATCTTCCAATTTTAAAATCATATTTTTCTAATTGCTCACTTAAACCTGTTGAAGGTTTTTCATTAAATCTTCCTGCAGGTGTTTTTTCTTTACCAATGTGAATTAAACCGTTTAAAAAAGTTCCAGTTGTTAGAATTACTTTAGATGATAGTACTTTTTTACCTTCCTGTGTAATAAAACCAATTATATTGTTTTTTGTAAAAATGAACTCTATTACAGGATCAGAAAAAATGCTTAAATTACAATAATTTACAAGTTTTTCTTGCATATATTTCTTGTATAATGATCTATCACTTTGTGTACGGGGTCCACGCACTGCAGGGCCTCTGCTTCTATTTAATAATCTAAATTGTATCCCTGATTTATCTGCAACTTCACCCATTACGCCATCTAGTGCATCTATCTCTCTAACAAGGTGCCCTTTGCCTAATCCTCCAATTGCTGGGTTACATGACATTTCGCCAATTGTATCAAATTTATGAGTGAATAAGGCAGTATTTACACCCAATCTAGCAGATGCTGCTGCTGCTTCACAACCAGAATGACCACCACCAATTACAACTACATCAAATGATAACTCGTTTTTCATAACTTTAATTTATTATTGATCTTAAAATTTACAAGAAAACACTTAAAAATGCACAAAAAATAAGCAAATTTAATACTTATTTGCCTATACAAAAATCACTAAAAATGGAGCCTAATATTTCTTCAACATCTACTTTTCCTACAATCATACCTAAGTGTCTTGTTGCTAACCTTAAATCCTCTGCAGCTTTATCGAAATCTTCTTGGGAATTTTTTTCTTCAAAATTTTTTAAATTTTGAACACAAGCTTCTAAACTTTGTCTATGTCTCTCTCTGGTAATCAGAGTTTCGTTTGAATTAACAAATTTATTTTTTAATTTATCTTTAATTCTATTTATTAACTCATCTAAATTTGTTTCATTTTTAATTGATAAAAAAATTGGATTAAACTTTTCAATTTGTTGATTTATATTTTTATGACCAAGATCTATTTTATTGATTACAATTATTGATTTTTCACTAACCAAATCGTTCAAAAATCCAGTAAAATCAATACTTTTTGGCTCAATTACTATTATGTTTAAATCGGCATCATCAGCACGTTTAAGGGCTAATTTAATTCCTTTTCTTTCAATCTCATCTTCAGACTCTCTTATTCCAGCAGTATCAGAAATCACAACTGGATAACCATCCAAATTTAAATGAGCTTCGATAACATCTCTTGTTGTTCCTGCAATTTCTGAAACGATAGCCACATCTCTGTTAGAAAGATAATTTAACAAAGAAGATTTTCCTGCATTTGCCGGTCCAATAATTGCAATCTTAAAACCTTCTCTAATTCTTTCTCCAACTTTTTCATCATTTAAAATTTTTTCAATTTCATTTCTTATTTTTTCAGAATCTATTTTTATATTTTTAATCACATTTTCTGGGAGGTCCTCTTCAGGAAAATCAATTTTAGCTTCAACGTTTGATAAAATTTTTAAAAGTTTTTCTCTAATTGAATTAAATTTTTCAGAACTTCGTCCACTCATTATTTTGATAGCTTGTTGCCTTTGAATTTCTGTTTCAGCGGAAATTAAATCTGAGATACTTTCAGCTTTTAAAAGATTTATTTTACCATTTTGAAAGGCTTTTTTTGTAAATTCGCCAGGCTCTGCAAGTCGACAATTTTCAATTTTTGATAATTGATCTAAAATTGCTCTCACAACAGCAATGCTACCATGAACATGTATTTCGGCCATATCCTCACCTGTGTAGCTCCCTGGGCCAGGAAACCATATCAATATACCCTCATCAATTAGCTCAGAAGTATTGATTTTATTGAATTTTTTTAAAGTTGCTGTCTTTGGTTTAGGAAGTGAACTATTAGTCAAAGCTTTGATAGCATGCGAACTCTCTATACCTGATATTCTAATTACTGCTATTCCAGAAATTCCGGATCCAGTAGATAATGCGAAAATAGTCACAAGACTATTATAATTAAATTAAATTAATTGAATATAAATTTTTAAAGAGTTGAGGATATCTTTTTATTGATTATTTGGTTGGCGTCATATCCTAAAAGTGGAAATACATGGGTAAGATTTTTTATTATTTCGTTATTAATAGGCGATAAAACAAAATTAAATCTTAATCATTTAAATGCTATATTAGACTTTCCTAACATTAAACAATTTGAAGGACTGATATCTGAATTCTCAGATTTAAAAGAAGTTTCTAAAAATTGGATTAATGCTCAAGAAAAAATTAATTCTGATAAAAGTTTTAAATTTTTTAAAACACATAATATGCTTGGAAAATTAAATGGATTTTCTTTTACAAACTACGAGAACACGCTTGCAGCTATTCATATTGTAAGAGACCCTAGAAATATTATTACATCTCTAAAAAATCATTGGTCTTTAGAAACATACGATGAAACAAAAAAATTGATGTTTAATGATAAACAAATTTTAACACTATCAGTAAAAGAGCAAAAAAAATTTAAAAAATATAAAAATAAACATTCACTTCCCCAAATGATTGGTTCATGGAAAACAAATTATATTTCATGGAAAAAAATGCGTAAAAACTATCTTTTGGTGAAATATGAAAATCTTATTAAAAACCCAAAAACAGAATTTACTAAGATAGCAAGTTTTATAAGTAGTTTAACTAATATTAAGTTTGATGATAAGCAGATAAATAATGCAATGAAATTAAGTTCTTTTGAAAAACTTGAGGCTATGGAGAAAGAGTACGGTTTTATAGAGAGCGCGATTAATAAAAAAGGAGGTAAAAATAAATTTTTTTACTTAGGACCAAAAAATAAATGGCAAGATATATTAGATTCTAAGATCAGTAATAACATTGAGGAAGTTTTTAAAGTAGAAATGAAAGAGCTAGGGTATTTGTAACTAAGAAGGTTTATTCATAGAGTTAAAAAACTCAGCATTATTTTTTGTTGTCTTTAATTTGGAATTAATAAAATCGATAGCATCCATCGATCCCATGGGAGCAATAATTCTTCTTAAAACATTCATTTTTTGCAGATCATTTTTATCAAAAATTAATTCTTCACGTCTTGTCCCTGATTTAGTTATGTCTATTGCAGGATAAATTCTTTTTTCTGAAATTTTTCTATCTAAAATGGTTTCACTGTTACCTGTTCCTTTAAACTCTTCAAAAATTACTTCATCCATTCTGCTTCCTGTATCAATTAAAGCTGTTGCTATTATGGTAAGTGAGCCACCCTCTTCGATATTTCTTGCAGCTCCAAAAAATCTTTTGGGTCTTTGAAGAGCATTTGCATCTACCCCTCCTGTCAAAACTTTACCAGAACTTGGAACAACAGCATTATAAGCTCTTCCTAATCTTGTGATGGAATCTAATAAAATTACAACATCTTTTTTATGTTCAGTCAATCTTTTGGCTTTTTCAATTACCATCTCGGCAACAGCTACATGGCGTTGGGCTGGCTCATCAAAGGTTGAACTTATTACTTCACCCTTTACAGTTCTTTGCATGTCTGTAACTTCTTCAGGTCTTTCATCAATCAGTAAGACCATTAAATAGCATTCTGGATGATTTGCAGTTATAGAATTAGCTATGCTTTGTAAAATCATAGTTTTACCTGCTTTCGGTGGTGAAATAATTAACGACCTTTGACCCTTTCCAATCGGGCTGACCAAATCAATTAATCTTGGGGTCAAATCTGGTTTTTTTTTCAATTTTATTTGTTTCAACTTCCATACCTAATTGTTTGTTGGGGTAAAGAGGAGTTAAGTTGTCAAATGCAATTTTGTGTTTGAATTTATCTGGCTCTTCAAAATTTATTTTACTTACTTGTAAAAGTGCAAAATATCTCTCTCCATCTTTCGGGGATCTTATTGGACCTTCAACTGTATCCCCTGTTCGTAGACCAAATCTTCTTATTTGACTAGGACTAACATATATATCATCAGCTCCAGGTAAATAATTTGACTCCATTGCCCTAAGGAAACCAAAACCATCTTGCAGTAATTGTAAAACACCTCCACCAGTAATCTCTTCACCTTTTTCGGCAAGTTTTTTTAAAATTGCAAAATAAATTTCTTGTCTACGTAGTGTGCTAGCATTCTCTATACCTAGCCTTTCAGCTTCAGTGATTAATTTTTCAGAGCTTTTTTCTTTTAGTTCTTGAATGTTCATGTTGGGAGATTGTTATAAGATACAATAAATATATATGCAGATTATAAAATTTCAACCCTAGATTTGTTTAAATACTAAAAAAATTCTGTAAAATAAGGTTTATGGACCAAAAAAATAATTTATTCACTGTATTTGGGAGAACTATTGAAGAGTTTTCTTTATATTATGGTATTTTTCTTATTGTCTGGGGAGTAGTTATAAGCCTTTTGTCTGGAAGTTCTTCGTATACATCCTATATACCAAGTTATCTCGGAGTAATAATTTTTATATTTTCATACCTATCTCTCAAATTTGTAAACAAAAAAAAACTTTTCATGCATATTGCTGCTACTGTTGGTTTAATAACAATGCTTGGTGGCCTAGATATTCTAAGAACAATGTTAAAAGGAAATTTGTTTGGTAATTTCTGGGCTGACTTATCAAAATTAATGATGTTAATTACTGGGGGCTTGTTTGTTTATTATTGTTTTAGTTCATTTAAATTTGCAAGGAAAATAAATAATTTATAAGTCTTTTACTTCTTGAGCAAATCTTTCTACTCTCTGCCAGTCAGTAAACTCATAAGAATTATTGGTATCAGTTGGACCATTGGTAATCCTCATAATTAATTTGATAATAATTTTATTTATAAAATTATAATTTGGATAATCTACTTTTCCAGCAAATACATCGACTTTGTCTGGTTTCCACTTTGTTTTTTTTAGAAATTTTATTACATAGGGATTAGTTTCAGCTTTACTTTTTTCTAATTTTCTTGCAACAACATTAACTGAAAAAAAAGCTGATTTTTTAAAATGTAACACATCTATATTTTTTTTAACAAAATCTAAAACTTTTTTTCTATGTCTTCCATATCTAATGCTTGCTCCAATTATAATTTTATCAAAATTAGATAAATTAAGATCTTGCATATCGTCTAAAGAGACAATTTTTATATTTTCATCACTTTTAAAATTATTCTTTATGTGTTCACAAATAGATTTTGTATGGCCATCTACAGTTGAGTAAATTATTAAGGAACTAGACATTCTTGAATAATAATTATTTTTTATTCATTATTTGTTGGGGCATTTTTTGATAGTATTTTTGCTCTAGTTTATATTCAATATCCTCTTTTTCTTGTGCCGAACCCTCTGCTTGTGTAAAAGTGTATTTTGCAAAATCTTTACACCAATTTTTGTTGGTATTAAGACACTCTACAGGATGAATATTTCCACCCCATTCTTTTGCTTCATTTACAAGTTCATGCCCTAATTCGTCTGTTGTCTCTAAACAATCTGCAACGAAACTTGGAGAATAAATTACAATTTCTTTTTTTCCATTGTCAATTAAATTTTTAACTACATCTTCTGTATAGGGTGTTATCCATTCTTCTGAGCCGAAACGACTTTGAAAACTCATCATACATTTGTCTGGTTCAATGTTTTTGAGTTTATTAGTAATAAGACAAAATGTTTCATAACAGTGCCTATAATAATCATCTCCTTTGTTTACTATTCTCCTTTTTTGCATTCCATGAAAAGTTATTATTAAACCATCAATATTTTTGCCTTGATTAATTAATTCGTTTAACTTCGAATCAACTTGCTTTACAGAATTGTCTATAAAAGCATGAGTTCTGTGGAAATTTGTTATAACTTCAAAGGTTGGTATTTTTACTCTTTTTGATAATTCTTTTGCTAAAGCATCTATGCCTGAAGCTATTGTACTTTCAGAATATTGGGGAAACATTGGTATAACAAGTAGCTTTGTTGCGCCAACTCCTTTTCTTAAATCCTCTTCCCAGCTATCGTAAACTTCATTTACATAAGGTGGGGATAATAAAAAGGCATAGTTAACCTCCACATGTCCATTTGGGTCAATTTTCTTTAATTCTTCACTAACATTTTCAGTAAAGTCTCTTGTATTCGTTATTAAAGGAAAACTTTGACCGTCCCAAATTCTAGCATAGAGTTTTGCAGACTTCCTTGGTCTAAATGGCAATACAAAAAAATTTAAAATTATTTTCCACAACCATGGATTAATATCTATAACTCTAGGATCCCCTAAAAAGGCTCTTAAATATTTTCTTAGAGCTTTTGGTGTAGGTTCAGAAGGAGATCCAAGTTGTACAAAAACAACTTTCGTCTTTCTTTTTGGTGGTATGTAATCTTGACTCATTACTAATAATCTCTTACCATTTTCACTAAATAATCTACCATACTAGGGTCAGTTTGGGGCATTATACCATGTCCTAGATTAAATATATAAGGGTGATCCTTAAATATATCCAGATATCTTTTTGTCTCTCTTGCGAGAGTTGCCTTATCAGCTAGGAGGATTTTGGGATCCATGCCGCCTTGGATGGGTATATTTATTTCATGCACTATTTTATTTGGGTCGACATCGTAATCTATATTTACAGCATCAGGTTTTACGATTTCACAGAAATTTTTATAGTCTTTAATGCCTCTAGGAAAACAAATAACGGGAACTCCTAATTTTTTTACATACTCTACAATGCTTAGTGTAGGTATATAAATATATTCTGGAATTTTATCCTCTAATAATCCAGCCCAACTATCGAAAATTTGAATGACTTGAGCTCCTGCTTCAATTTGATTTTTTATATGAAGTTTTAAAAATTTTTCTATAATTCCTAAAAATCTATTAATTAAAAAATCATCTTTAAAAAATTCATTTGACAAACCTTTCTTGGGAGAAGATTTATTAATCATGTAAACTAGTATTGTCCATGGAGCTCCAACAAATCCAATCATATCTCTATTATTCATTAAAGGGTCTTTAGAGGTTTTTTCGATTGCTTTATAAACTTTATAAATTTTTTCAGTAAAACTTATTTCATCAACATTTTTTATTGTTTCTAAATTTATATCTCCCAATTTAGGACCAAAATTTTTTTTAAATTCTACTTTTTGGCCAAGTCCGTACGGTAACATTAAAATATCTGAAAATATTACCGCCCCATCAAATCCAAACCTTTTAATTGGTTGTAGAGTAATTTCAGATGCTAAATCACTATTTAGGCAAAGTTTTATAAAATCTTGGTTTTCTTTTCTAATTTCTCTAAACTCTGGAAGATATCTACCCGCTTGTCTCATTAACCATATAGGATTAGTTTTAGTATCTTTATTTTTAATACAGTTAGTTATGGGACTCATATAAATAGATATATATTATTTACTGTATTAGTATTATGTATTGTGAATAACGTAAATTAGTCAATTATCACACTTGTTTAACTATTTATTAACAACTTGTATCTAAAATTAGTCCCATATTTAAGGCATTAATTAAGGTTTCTCATATTTTATGTATATTATGTATAACTTTGTTAACATTTTATAATTTAGTTAATTAAATGGAAGGAAAACTAACTTTAAGTCCTCAGAGGAATAAATCTGCATTTTTCTTATTTTACTAATAGTTTATAAACATCTTATACATGAGAAACTTATATCAAATTTATTTAATATCAGATTCTACTGGCGAAACACTTGATAGAATTTTTTTAGCTTTGAAAGCACAATTTCCTAATTTCGAATACGAAACAAATCATTTTTCTTTTACACGTACTGAAAGTCAAACTCTTAGTATACTAAAACAGGCAAAAGAAGATAAAAACTCAATTATTTTATATACTATTGTTAATAGTAAATTAGCAAAATATCTCACAGAAAAAGCATACGAAAGAAAGATACCTTGTTTTGGAGTTTTAGGAGACCTGATTTTAAATTTCTCTAAAGTTTTAAATCAAAAAGCTTCTCACCAACCGAGCGGACAACATATTTTAAATGAAGAATATTATGATAGAATTGAAGCTATTCAATTTACGATGAACCATGATGATGGTAATCAAACTGATGATATAGAAAAATCAGATATTATTTTATTAGGTGTAAGCAGAACCAGTAAAACACCTACTTCCATTTATCTAGCTAATAGAGGGTACAAAACTTCAAATATTCCGTTGGTAAATAAAAATTCTATACCATCTAAAGTTACTGAAAGAAATTTTAGACCATGCGTTGTTGGTTTAATTACAGAAGCAGAAAGATTATATGATTTGAGAAAAAATAGATTGAATTCATTGAAAGAAGATCAAAATAGTGAATATGTAAATATTGATAAGATTAAAGATGAACTTAATAGTGCTAGAAAATTATTCAAAGAGAATAATTGGCCAACTATAGATGTAACAAGAAAATCAGTTGAGGAAACAGCAGCGTCAGTAATAAAAATTTTTGAGATAAAGAACAAAAAAAATGCCTAATATAATTTTAGCTTCAAAAAGTAAAGTTAGAAAAGAAATACTAGATTATCATAAAATTAATAGTAAAGTTGAGGCTTCAAATGTTGATGAGGGCCCTATAAAAGAAAGTTTATTAAAAGAGGGAGCTTCACCAGAAATTATTTCTAAGAATCTAGCAGAATTAAAAGCAAACAAGGTAAGTCAAAAAATTAATAATGCTCTAGTATTAGGAGCAGATAGTGTCATCGATTTAGCTGGAGAATTAATTTCAAAACCAGAAAGTAGAGAAGAGGCTTTGAATATTTTAAAAAAACTCAATGGAAAAAAACATTCTTTGATCAGTTCAGTTTGTATATCTAAAAATGGATCTATGATTTGGAACTATACCGACAAAGCTTACCTGACCATGAAGGATTTTTCTGAAAATGAATTATCCACATATCTAAATAAAATAAGTGATGAAACTTTATATGCTTATAATGTTTATCAAATTGAAGGAGAAGGGAGAGTCTTATTCTCAAATATTGATGGCGATGAAGATACTATAATGGGCTTACCTATCAAAAAAATTAAGGAATATTTGGAACTTCAAAAATGAAAAAATTTTTAGTAATAGGTAATCCTATTGAACATTCTTTGTCTCCAAAGCTACATAATTATTGGATAAAGAAAAATAATTTAGATGCAATTTACGGAAAATTGGAAACTTATGACAATGATTTGTCTGAACTATGTAAATCTATCAAAAATGGAGATTTGGATGGTTTAAATGTTACTGTCCCTTTTAAAAAATCAATAATACCTCACCTTGATATTTTAAGTAGTAATGCACTAAGGACACAATCTGTAAATACTATCTCGTTAAATAAAGGTCATTTAATTGGGGACAACACTGATATTAATGGGTTTGAATTAAGTATTAGAAAATTGAATTATGAGGTTAGTGACAAGACAGTTCTAATATTAGGTGCTGGTGGTGTTGTACCATCAATTATTTATTCCCTGTTAAGGATGAAAGCATCAAAAATATTTTTGAGTAACAGAACTAAAAAAAAAGCTGAATATTTAAAAAATTTGTTCAATGAGATTAATGTTGTAGAATGGGGTGATTTACCAAACTTTGATATGATAATAAATGCCACTACTTTAGGTTTAAATAAAGTAGATAAATTTGGCATAGACTTTTTTCAGGCTGGTAAAAATAAGCTCTTTTATGATGTTATATACGCACCATTTCAAACAGAGTTTTCAGAGGCGGGCAATGCGAAGGGTAATTCAATTGAAAATGGTTTAGATATGTTTTTATTTCAGGGCCAAAAAGCTTTTAATATTTGGCATAATGTTGAACCAGAAATTAATAAAGAATTAATAGAATTTCTAAAAAATTGAAACTATGAGATTTAAAATTAAACATGATTAGAGTTGGAATAATTGGTGGTATAGGTTCAGGGAAATCTTTTATTTCAAAGCTTTTTGGATATCCAGTATTTAATGCAGATGATGAAGTAAAATATATTTATAAAAAAAATAAAGGTTGTTTTAATAAATTAAAAAAAAAATTACCAAAATTTATAAAAACATTTCCTATTAGAAAAAAGGAGTTAATATCAGCTATTAGCTTAAATAAAAAAAATCTAAAAATAATTTCTTCTATTGTTCATCCATTGGTTAGAAAAAGAATGAAAAAATTTATAATAAAAAATAAAAAGAGTGAAATGATTATTTTTGATATCCCTTTACTAATTGAAAATAATCTAAATAAAAAAAAAGATATAATAATTTTCATAAAATCTAAAAAAACAAATGTTTTAAACAGATTAAAAAAGAGGCCTAACTTCAATGAAAAATTGATAAAGAATCTTAAAGAAAACCAGGTTATCTTATCTAAAAAAGAAAAATTAGCTGACTATGTCATTAATAATAATTTTTCAGCAAATGTGATGAAAAAAAAAGTTAAACTAATTAAAAAAGAAATTTTAAATGAAAGAAATAGTTCTTGATACTGAAACAACTGGATTATCCGTTAAGGATGGTCATCGTATTGTTGAAATTGGGTGCATAGAGTTAGATGATCTAGTACCAACAAAAAATATATTTCATTTTTATTTAAACCCTGAAAGAAAAGTATCAGCGAAAGCCTTTGAAGTTCATGGTTATTCTGATGAATTTTTAGCAACAAAGCAAAAATTTATAGAAATAGCTGATAGTTTTTTAGAATTTATTAAAGAAAAAAAAATTATAATTCACAATGCAGAGTTTGACATCGGACATCTAAACAATGAATTATCATTGATTGGAAGGCAAAAAATTAATAGTGCAAATGTTATTGATACATTAGAACTTGCTAGAAATAAATTTCCAGGTTCAGGCATTAGCTTAGATGCATTATGTAAAAGATTTAGAATTGATAACTCTAAAAGACAGAAACATACAGCTTTAATAGATTGTGAATTACTTGCCAGGGTCTACATAAATTTGATTGATCAAAAAGAACCAACTTTAAATTTAGTTGAAAACAATGAATCCAGGACATTTATTGGCAGAGGTAGATTGGATTATTTTAAAAGAGTTGTGACTCCAAATGAAGAAGAATTATCGAGCCACAAAGAATTTCTTAAGAAATATTTAAAAAAAAATTATTTTTAATTTAATCTTGCTTTATATAATTTCTCAAAATCAATTTTTTTACCAAATTTTAAATCAGGGAGACCTGAACTTTTCAGAATAGTTAAGAATTTTTTTTCTAATTCTGGATAAATTTTTATTTGTAAATCACATAGTACTATTTGCTCTAACTCATCTTTCTTAATTTGTATATCCAAAATATCAATGACCGTTGCATATTTAATTTCAAAAAAACCACTTACTTTTTTTTTATCAGGATTTTCATACCTAAGGGTAGTTAAAACCTCTATCATCTTCATTTTAGAAGGCTTGGAGCTTATATTGACTTTCATTTTATATTCTGGAATTGTATTTCGAATTGTAACGAGAGTTTCTGGATTTGGTATTTCAACTGACAAATCTTGAATATAACTTACAACTATTTTATATTTATTTTTCATCTTTATCTTCTATATCTTCAAATTCACCTTCAATGTAATTTTTATTCTTCTGGTTATTTCTTTTCTTTGATGAATATTTTGTTGAATATTTGCTAAAAATTATTTTTCTAGTCAGTGGGAAAACTAATAAAATTCCTACTATGTCAGTTGCAAACCCCGGAAGGATTAATAACACTGCTGCAAAAGCTATTGCTGCTCCTGAAACTATTTCATAAAGTGGTAGTTCATTTTTAACCAATTGGGACATACCTGAGCGCAATGTATTAAATCCCTCGTATCTCGCGTACCAAATACCCACGACCGCGGTTGTAAGTATTAATAAAATGGTATTTAATGCCCCTATTTCTGATCCAACCTTTATAAATAAGTAGATTTCGATAATTGGTATCCCTAAAATAAGAATTAATGCTGTGTTCATTTGTCTATAATGTAAATTGCAGGTTGAAATTAATCAACATAGTAAATATTATTACTATATGAGTTACAGCTTTGAGTACATCGATATAATATTATTAGCAATGATTGCGGGTTTTATTTTCCTTAGATTAAGAGGAATTTTAGGTAAAAAAACGGGTTTTGAGGAAAATATCAATTCAAGTTTTCCACATGAAGAGGTTCCAGAAACGAAAAGTTCCCCTATTTTAAATGCTGAAACATTTGATGATGCAGCAAAAAAAGACTTCTTGAATGGCGCCAAAATAGCTTATGAGAGTATTATTACTAGTTTCTCTAAAGGAGATCTAAAATCAATAAAAAATCTTTTAGCAAAAAACGTATATGATCAATTTGATGAAGCAATAAAAGATAAAAAGGCAAGAAATGTAACTTCTGAAACCACTTTCATTGGTATTAATTCTGCAGAAATAAAAGAGCATACTCAAAATAAAAATATGCTTGAAGTAAGCGTTGAATTTGTAAGTGAAATTATATCTTGCATTAAAGATAAAGATAATAAAGTTTTATCTGGTGACGCACAGAAAGTTAAAAAAGTTTTAGATACTTGGAAATTTACAAAAGATAGTACTTCAAAAAATCCTAACTGGCTAATAGTAGACACCCAGGCTTAGTTGAATAAAAAAATATCAGATAAAGATAAACAAGATTGGCAAGATTTCTTAAATAGTACTGATAAATTAGAAAATAAAGACCAAAAAATTTCTTCGACACGTAAAAGATATATTGAAAGATCTATTGATTTGCATGGTTATACCTTAGAGGAAGCAAATCTAAAGATGACTTCTTACATCGAAGAATGTTATGCAAATGGAGTTAACAAAATTAGTGTCATTACAGGAAAAGGTCTTAGATCTAAAAATTTAAATGATCCATATCAATCTAGAAATTTGAGTATATTAAAACACTCAGTACCTAATTTTATTAAAGGTAGTGATCATTTAATGGAAAGAATTATAAGTATTGATTTCGAGGCTGTTGAAAACCCATCTGTTGGAAACTTTGATATTTTTTTAAGAAAAAAAAAGTAATATTTACAAAATAAACTTTGACAGGTCTGCGTCCTTAACAAGCTCACCAATATTTTTCTTAATATAATCTGAGTTTATACTGATCTTTTCACCAGCCCTATCTGTTGCTGTAAAACTAATTTCATCTAAAACTCTTTCAATTATGGTATGTAATCTTCTAGCGCCAATATTTTCAACTGTTGTGTTTACTTCGCTTGCAATTGTTGCAATTGTGTCAATCCCATCTTCAGTAAATTCTAAATCAACGTTTTCGGTTTTAAGTAAAGCTTTGTATTGTTTAATTAAACTATTGTCTGGCTCTTTTAAAATTCGCTTAAAATCTTCACTATTCAATGCATCCAGCTCGACTCTGATCGGCAATCTTCCCTGAAGCTCAGGCAATAGATCTGATGGTTTCGCTAACTGGAAAGCTCCAGACGCTATGAATAATATGTGATCTGTTTTTATTGGACCGTATTTTGTACTCACTGTCGTTCCTTCAATTAGAGGTAGCAAGTCTCTTTGAACACCTTCTCTTGAAACATCTCCACCAACTCTATCAGTTCGTGCTGAAATTTTATCTATCTCATCTAAAAATACGATACCATTATTTTCAGTTGTATTTTTTGCTGATTTAATAATTTTGTCTTGTTCTATTAATTTATCAGCTTCTTCGTTAAGTAATATCTCATGAGATTCTTTTACTGACATTTTCTTTTTCTTAGCTTTTTGACCCATTGATTTACCAAGCATGTCTGAAATATTAATCATACCAACATTAGCTCCAGGCATTCCTGGGATTTCAAATGATGGCATACCACCACCACTTTCAGTAACAGCTACCTCAATTTCATTATCATCTAAATCACCATCTCTTAATCTTTTTCTAAAACTTTCTCTTGTTGCTACACTTGCTTTATTACCAACAATTGCATCAAGAACTCTGTCTTCTGCTAGTTTCTGTGCTTTTGAATGAACTTCTTTTCTTTTTTTCACTTTTTCCATTGCAATAGCAATTTCTAAAAGATCTCTAATTATTTGTTCAACATCTCTTCCAACGTAACCTACTTCGGTAAATCTTGTTGCTTCAACTTTCACAAATGGTGCTTCAGCTAATTTTGATAATCTTCTAGATATTTCTGTTTTACCAACACCTGTTGGTCCCATCATTAAAATATTTTTTGGTAGAACTTCATCTTTCATATCACCTTCTAAAGCTTGTCTTCTCCATCTATTTCTTAAAGCAATAGCAACTGCTCTTTTCGCATTATTTTGCCCAACCACAAATCTATCTAGTTCAGAAACTATTTCTCTTGGAGTTAATGAGTTTTGAATATTACTTTTTTCTTTTTTTGATTTAGCGTTTGGAAGTGTTGTGACGTTTGATTTTTCCATATTAAATTTTTTCTATATTTAAATTATCATTTGTAAAAACACATATTTCAGAAGCAACTTTAATTGCCTTCTTTGCAATTTCTTCTGCGGATAAATCAGTATCCATTAATACTTTTGCTGAAGCCAATGCATAATTTCCACCTGATCCTATTCCAATAACATCACCTTCAGGCTCTAAAACATCCCCAGTTCCTGAAATAATGAAACTATTTTCTTTATCACCAACTGCCATTAAGGCCTCTAATCTTCTTAAATATTTATCAGTCCGCCAATCCTTGGCTAATTCAACAGCTGCTCTTGCTAAATTTCCAGCATGTTTTTCAAGTTTAGACTCTAATCTTTCAAATAATGTTAAAGCATCTGCAGTAGAACCTGCAAATCCTGCGATCACATTTCTTTTCTCAATCTTACGAACTTTGTTAGCAGTTTTCTTAATTACTGTATTTCCCATGCTAACTTGGCCATCACCAGCAACTACTACTTCATTGTTTTTTCTTACTAAAACTATTGTTGTCATGGGATATAGATGGATATTAAATCTTATAGTTCAAGACCAAGGCTAGAATTATTGCCATAATTGAATAATAGATATATACCTTTTTCAAACTATGAAACGTAAAGCCAAAATAAGTAGAAAAACAAAAGAGACCAACATCAGTGTAGATTTAAATATTGATGGTAAGGGTAAATACAAAGTTGACACAGGTATAGGATTTCTAGATCACATGCTTGAGCAATTATCGAAACACTCATCAATGGATATGAATATTAAAGCTAAAGGTGATACGCACATTGATCTTCACCACACAACTGAAGATACAGGAATTGCAATTGGTGAATGTTTAAAAAAAGCCTCTAAAAAATTTGTTGGCATTAAAAGATATGCTCATGCAATGATACCAATGGATGAAACATTAACTAGAGTTGCAATTGATGTTTCAAATAGACCTTATTTAATTTGGAA
Source organism: uncultured Pelagibacteraceae bacterium (assembly GCA_902517495.1). GTDB lineage: Bacteria > Pseudomonadota > Alphaproteobacteria > Pelagibacterales > Pelagibacteraceae > Pelagibacter. The sequence goes on from CABYCO010000012.1 coordinate 24,939, forward strand.
AGTAAAATTGAAAGTAGAAAAATTAGGTGAGATGGATACAGAACTATTTAAAGAATGGTTCCAAGCCTTTTCACAGGCTGCAGGAATTACTTTGCACGTTGAAAATATTTATGGAGATAACAGTCACCACATTATCGAGTCCTGCTTTAAAGGTTTAGCAAGATCTTTAAGAGCTGCTTTAGAAATGGATCTAAGAAATAAAACTACAATACCTTCTACAAAAGGTTCTTTATAAATTTAATGAATGTCACAATTGTTGACTACAATTCAGGCAATATAAGTTCTGTAATAAATTCGTTTAAAGAAGTTGCAAAAGATAAAGTAAACATTGAAGTAACATCAGATCTTTCAACCATAAAAACTAGCGATAAAGTTGTATTACCTGGGCAAGGATCTTTTAAAAGCTGTATTGACGGTCTCAATAGTATAAATGGTTTGATAGACACTCTTAACGAATTCACATTAGAAAGCAAAAAACCACTTCTTGGAATTTGTGTTGGGCTTCAAATGTTTGCAGATGTTGGTTACGAAGAAGTTGAGACTAAAGGACTTGGGTGGATCCCAGGTAAAGTATCTAAAATTGACAACCAAGGCGGTAAATTTAAGCTTCCACACATTGGTTGGAATGAAATTAATATTAAGAAAGAAAGTAAGATTTTTAAAGGCATAGAAAACAAATCCCACATGTACTTCGTTCATAGTTATGAATTTGTACCTGAGGATAAATCTGTAATTTCAGCAACAACTGATTATTCATCTAACATTGTTTGTGCTGCAGAAAAAGAAAACATATTTGGTTCTCAATTTCACCCTGAAAAAAGTGATAAAATTGGTCTTAAAATTATAGAAAACTTTATTAGTCTGTAAAAATGAAAATATTTCCAGCAATAGATATTAAAGATAAAAAGTGCGTGAGGTTAGTTAAAGGAGACTTTGATAATAAAACTGAATATGACATATCCCCAGTCGAACAAGCTGGAAAGTATAAAGACCATGGATTTAAAAATTTACACATAGTTGATTTGGATGGAGCATTAACAGGAGAGACTGTAAACATTGAAATTATTGAGGAAATTGTAGGTAAATTCGATCTTAAAATTGAAATAGGTGGAGGCGTAAGAAATTTTGAAAGTATTCAAAAGTATGTTGATGCAGGAGTTGAGAAAGTAATTTTAGGAAGCGCTGCAATCAAAGATAAAAATTTTTTAAAAGAAGCATGTGAAAAATTTCCAGGTAAAATTGCTTTAGGTCTAGATGCTAAAAATGGTTATTTATCTGTATCTGGATGGAAAGAAAGTTCTAATTTAAAGACTTTGGATTTTTTAAAAGAAGCAAATGATTATGGAGCTAGCAGATTAATTTATACTGATATAAATAGAGATGGTATGAAGCTAAGCCCAAATTTTGAGGAAACAGAAAATGTAGCTAATAATTCAAATTGTCCAGTGATTATTTCTGGAGGAGTTTCTTCAATTAATGATATTAGAAAAGCAAAAGAAATAGGAAATAAAAATATTGAAGGTATTATAGTTGGTAAAGCTATATATGATGGTGATATTAAATTAGATGAACTTGCAAAAGAGATAGATGCTTAAGAATAGAATTATACCTTGCTTAGATGTAAAAAATGGAAGAGTTGTAAAAGGTATAAACTTTGTTGATTTACAAGATGCAGGTGATCCAGTTGAACAAGCAAAGATTTATAGTGATGGTGGTGCAGATGAAATTTGTTTTTTAGACATTACAGCTTCTAATGAAAATAGGGATACAATTTATGAAGTTGTAAAAGATACTTCTAAAAAATGTTTTGTACCTTTAACTGTTGGTGGTGGCGTAAGAAGTGTAGAAGATATTAGTAAACTTTTAAATTGTGGAGCTGATAAAGTTTCAATTAATACAGCTGCAGTTCAAAATGCCGATGTTGTTGTTCAAAGTTCAAAAAAGTTTGGTTCCCAATGTATTGTTGTTGCAATTGATGCTAAGAAAAAAGGTAAGAAATGGGAAGTATTTACTCATGGAGGTAGAAATAATACTGGAATTGATGCTTTAGAATTTGCAAAAAAGATGGAAGAGAGTGGAGCAGGCGAGTTGTTAGTCACTTCAATGGATAGAGACGGTACTCAGGTAGGTTACGACATTGATCTGATGTCTAAAATTTCTTCAATGGTAAATATACCCACAATAGCGTCAGGAGGAGTTGGTGATCTTGATCACTTAGTCGATGGCATCAAATTAGGCAATGCTAGTGCGGTTTTGGCAGCATCTATATTTCACTATGGAAAATATTCTGTGAAGGAGGCTAAAGAATATTTGGACTCAAAAGGAATACCTGTTAGGATTTGAGATGCTAAATACCCTTGAGAGCCTATTTAAACTTGCAAGAGAAAGAAAATCTTCACCAGTTGATGGATCGTATACCAATAAGCTTTTGACTGATAAATCTTTGAGTAAAGCAAAAGTTTTAGAAGAAATAAATGAATTGATAGAGGCAGTAGAAGTAGATACAAATAAAATTCATGAAGCTGCAGATGTGTTTTATCATCTAGCTATGTACCTTGAAGCAAATAATATTAAAATTGAAGATGTAATGAGTGAATTAGATAAAAGAAAAAAATGAGCCATAAATTTTACAAACCTGCAAGATCAAGATTACAAAGAAGTGAATTAGCAGTTCCAGGTTCATCACCTAAAATGTTTGAAAAAGCTCTTAGTTCTGCAGCAGATTATGTTTTTTTAGATTTGGAAGATGCAGTTTCTCCTAATGATAAAATTACTGCTAGAGCAAATGTTATTAAATCTTTAAATGAAATGGATTGGAGAGGAAGTGGTAAAACTATTTCTGTACGAATAAATAGTTTAGATACTCATTACATGTATTCAGATTTAATTGAGATTGTTGAACAAGCTGGAGAAAATGTAGATACAATTTTAGTTCCAAAAGCAGGAACAGCAAGCGATGTTTATATGGTTGATTGTTTATTGACTCAAATTGAAACAAATAAAAAATTAAAAAATAAAATTGGAATTGAGTGCTTAATTGAGACTGCTTTAGGAATGTCGAATATTAAAGAAATTGCAACATCAAGTGAAAGATTAGAGGCATTACATTTTGGTGTAGCAGATTATGCAGCAAGTTTAAGAGCGCGAACTACAGTTATAGGTGGGCTTAATGAAAATTATCCAGGAGACCAGTGGCATCATGGCTTATCTGAATTAGTTATGACCTGTAGAGCTTACGGACTAAGGCCAATAGATGGACCCTTTGGAGATTTTAATGATCCACATGCTTATACAGCAGCTGCAAAAAGGGGTGCTGCAATCGGTATTGAGGGTAAATGGGCAATACATCCTTCACAAATTGAACTAGCAAATAATGTATTCTCTCCACCAGAAGCAGAGGTAACTAAGGCTAAAAGGATCTTAGAAGAGTTAGAAAAGGCTGCTAAAGAGGGCAAAGGAGCTGCTCAGCTTGATGGCAGAATGATAGATGCTGCATCAGCTAGAATGGCTGAAAATATTGTAAATATAGACAAGTTAATCCATAATAAATAAATAAAATTATGGATATTCACGAATACCAAGCAAAAAAAATACTTTCAAACTTTGGGGTAACAATTCCTAGAGGTGGAATTGTTTACAGTCCAGAGAATGCTGAGAATAAAGCTAGAGAAATTGGTGGATCAAGATGGGTAGTAAAAGCACAAATTCATTCTGGTGCTAGAGGAAAAGCTGGAGGGATAATTGTTTGTAATACACCATTAGAAGTTGCTCAAGCAACAGATAAATTATTAGGAAAAAAATTAGTAACAAATCAAACAGGGCCTGAAGGTAAAATTGTAAATAGAATTTATATTGAAGAAGCTACAGATATTGAAAAGGAATTATATTTAGGATTGGTTTTTGATAGAAGCTCAGAAAGTATTATGGTTGTTGCATCTACCGAAGGAGGAATGAGTGTTGAAGAAATTTCAAAGGAAAAACCAGAAACAATTATTAGATCTAAAATTGAAGTTGCAGTTGGTATGCAAAATTTTCAAGCTAGAGAATTAGCATTTGGTCTTGGTATAGAGCCAGATTTAATTAGAAGAGCTTCTGATACTATTATTGGATGTTATAAAGCTTTTAGTGAATTAGATGCAACAATGGTTGAAGTTAATCCATTGGTCATTTCAAAACAAAAACAAATTTTAGCATTAGACTGCAAAATGAGTTTTGATAACAACGCAATGTTTAGAAGAAGTCAAGTTTCTGAGCTAAGAGATAAAACACAAGAGGATTCAAAAGAAATTTTTGCATCAGACAGAGGTTTAAACTATGTCAGTTTAGATGGAAATATAGGTAATATTATTAACGGAGCAGGTCTTGCGATGGCATCTATGGACATGATTAAATTGGCTGGAGGGGCTCCTGCAAATTTTTTAGATGTAGGAGGAGGTGCAACGCCAGAAAAAATAGTTAAAGCTTTTAAATTAGTTACAATGGACGAAAAAGTTAAAGTAATTCTTGTAAATATTTTTGCTGGTATCAATAGATGTGATTGGGTTGCAGAAGGAATTGTAGATGCATTAAAAAAAATTCAAATTAAAGTTCCATTAGTTATTCGTTTAGCAGGTACTAATGTCGAAAAAGGGAATAAAATCTTAAAAGAGAGTAAAATAAATTATATAGAGGCAAATACTTTAGAGGATGCAGCTAATAAAGCAGTTGCAGCACTAAATAAATAAATCATGACTGTACTGGTTGATAAAAATAGTAAGATAATTATTCAAGGTTTTACTGGTAAAATGGGCTCTTTTCATGCAGATGAGATGATTAAATACGGTTCTAATGTTGTTGGTGGAGTAACACCAGGAAAAGGGGGCTCTAAGCATTTAGATTTGCCAGTATTTAACACAGTTAAAGATGCTGTGAATGAAACAGGGGCTGATGCATCTATTTTATTTGTACCCCCAGCTTTTGCAGCCGATTCAGCAATGGAAGCAGCTGATGCCGGAATTAAAATATGTGTAGCTATAGTTGACGGAATACCTTCTCACGACATGATCAGAATAAAAAGATACATGAGGAGATACACTAAAAGTTCTAAGATGACGTTAGTTGGACCAAACTGTGCTGGAATTATTAGTCCTGGAAAATCAATGTTGGGTATTATGCCAGGTCATATTTACAAAGAAGGAAGAGTTGGAATTATTAGTAGATCAGGTACATTAGGCTATGAAGCTGCACAGCAACTTAAAAATTTAAATATAGGTGTTTCAACAAGTGTAGGAATCGGAGGTGATCCCATAAACGGAAGTTCTTTTAGAGATATAATTGAAAAGTTTGAAACAGATGATGAGACCGATGCAATATTAATGATTGGTGAAATTGGCGGTCCCCAGGAAGTAGCTGCAGGAGAATTTGCAAAAGAAAATATGAAGAAGCCAGTTATTGCCTACATAGCTGGATTAACCGCACCAAAAGGGAGAGTGATGGGCCATGCAGGAGCAATAGTTTCAGCTTATGGTGAAAGCGCAATTGAAAAAGTTGAAATTTTAAAAGAGTGTGGAATTACAATTTCTAAAAATCCATCTGTTATGGGTGATACAGTAAAATCAGTTATAGAAAAAATGTAATCATGAGTTACGATGATAACAATATATTTGCAAAAATATTAAGAAATGAGATACCATGTAATAAAATTTATGAGGATGAATTTGTTTTATCCTTTCATGATATAAATCCTCAAAAAAAAATCCATGCTTTAGTAATTCCAAAAGGGAAATATGTTGATTTAGATGATTTTAGTCAAAACGCTTCTCCTGAAGAAATGGTTGGATTACTCAAGGGTATAAATATTGTTGCAAAGAAATTAAATATATCTGTTGATACTGGAAAAGGCTATAGAGCTCTAGTGAATGTAAGTGAGGATGGCGGACAAGAAGTTCCTCATTTGCATTTCCATTTGTTTGGTGGAGAGAAAATTGGTAAAATGGTCTCGTGAAAATTAATGTAGACAGAAGTTTCTTAGAAATAAATTCTGTAAAAGATTTAAACAGCTCAAAGAGTCCTGGACCAAACTTTAAAATCATTCAAGTAGATCCACCAGATTTCCAATTAAATAAGTTTTTTTATAAACAAATCGGAAGAAAACATAGATGGATAGACAGATTAGCCTGGGGTGACAAAAAATGGATTGAGTATGTTGAAAATCCAAGAATAAAAACCTTTATTTTAAAAGATAATAATAACTTAGCTGGATATTATGAAACTATCCATGATCTTGATAATAATCATTCAGAAATTGCATATTTTGGCATCTTAGAGGAATATTTTGGAAAAAAATGTGGTGGTTATCTTCTTTCTGAGGCTATTAAAAAGTTATTTAAGGAGGGAATGTCAAGAGTTTGGCTACATACCTGTTCACTGGATCATGAAAATGCAATTAAAAATTATTTAGCTAGAGGAATGCAGGTATTTAAATCTGAAAAAATAAATGTTGATCTTACTTAGTATATTTTTGTATTGAAAACATTTCTTCTTCAACTTCAACATTAATACTTATATCACTTAAAAAAGTTTGTATTATATTTTGATAGATATCTTTAGTTTCCCAACCCATTAAGTCTAAACTTTCTTTATTAAAAAAAACCTTAATTAAGTTACTTTCATACTCAAAATCAAAGACATAATAAAAAGGGTAATTCTTGTTATCTTCAACTTCATTTATTTTCGAAATTAAAAATTTTTTATCGAGTATAAAATTTAAAGGTGTTTTATCTAGTGGATATCTGTAGTAATTTTTGATTTTATCTGAATTGATAACTAGTGATTTACCATTAGAAACAAGTATTTTGTTATAAACATCATGATATTCACAAAAAATTTTCTTGGGATATAAAATAATACACTCTCCTTTCTCAATATTATTATTATCTATCCTTTGGGTAAATTTGAATTGTAAAGAATTTATATTTTCCAAGTGATCTATAATTTTTTGATTTGAAGAACTGTTAGCATTTAAAATAAAAAAAAAAATAAAAAAAAAAATTAAGTATTTTTTCATTTAAGTACTTCTCTTTTACCAACGTGATTAGCCTGACTTACCTCTCCATTTGCCTCCATTTGATCAACTATCCTTGCTGCCCTATTATAACCAATTTGTAACTTTCTTTGTAAGAAAGATGTTGATGCTTTTCTCTCAGACTTAACTATTTCAAGAGCTGTATTATACAATTCATCTAGATTTTCATTATCTTTTGAATCATTATTACTTTCTTTTTCATCTACAAAATTAAGGATCTCGTCTACATAATCTGGTTCAGCTTGATTTCTCAAAAAATTATTTATTTTTTCTATTTCTCCCTCTGATACAAATGGTGCATGTATTCTAGTCATTCTGTTTGCAGAAGTCATATAAAGCATATCACCTTTTCCAAGTAGTTGCTCAGCACCTTGTTCACCAAGAATTGTTCTACTATCTATTTTAGATGTAACTTGAAATGATATTCTAGTTGGAAAGTTAGCTTTAATTGTTCCTGTGATTACGTCTACACTTGGTCTCTGTGTTGCCATTATAATATGAATACCTGCTGCTCTAGCCATTTGTGAAAGCTTTTGAATATAATTTTCTATATCTTTACCAGCAACCAGCATTAAATCTGACATTTCGTCAACAATTACAACGATATATGGCATAGAAATCTTGTGTTTCTCATTGTATCCGTCAATATTTCTCACCCCAACTTTGGTCATTAATTTGTAACGATTTTCCATTTCTTTAACTACCCAGCCCAAAACTGAAGCAGCTCTTTTTGCTTCTGTAATCACTGGACATAACAAATGTGGAATTCCCTCATATGTAGATAGTTCTAACATTTTAGGGTCAATCAATATAAATTTACATTTTTCCGGAGAGTGTTTGTATAAAAGTGATAAAATAATTGTATTAATACAAACCGATTTTCCTGACCCTGTTGTACCTGCTATAAGTAAATGAGGCATACTGCTTAAGTCTCCTGTTATTGGAAGTCCAGAAATACTTTTTCCAAGAGCTATTGGTAGTTTTATGTCTTTCTTTTTATAACTAGGATCAGAAATTATTTCACTCAAGAAAACATTCTCTCTATGAGGTTTAGGTAATTCAATTCCTATAGTATTACTTCCTGGTATTGTTGCAATCCTAGCGGACTCCGAACTAGTGTTTCTTGCAATATCTTCAGAGAGATTAATTATTTTTGATACTTTTACACCTGGCGCAGGTTCAAACTCATACAATGTAACAACAGGACCTTGGCTTACTTTTTTTACTTCTCCCTCAACGCCAAAATCTAATAAAATTTTTTCTAAAATTTTTTCATCAATTTTATTTTCTGATGAATTCTTATCTTTTTTTGAGAGAGCTTTTAAAAAATCTATTGAAGGTAATTTATATTTTACAACTTTTTTGTCAGAGTATTTAATATTTTGATCAAATGAGAAATTTTCCTGGACTCTTGTTCCAGTATTAATGAAGTTATTTTCACTGATTATATTTTCATTGTAGCCCTCTATAATACTCTTGCTAGGTGTTTTTCTAGTCTTGATAAAAATTTTAAAAATAAATTTAAAGTATTTAAACTTAAAATTTACACTTAAAAAAAATAAGAATAATATTAAAATAATTAAAATTATATAACTTATTTGATTATTTAAGTTGACTAAATTTATTAAAAAAGTTTCCTCAAATAGATTACCTATAAATCCATTATTTCCATTAATTGTAAGCCAATATGACTCAGTATGGAAAACTGTGAAAAATAATGTACCTGTTATTGAGTATAGAATTATAAAAAATAAGCTTTCAATAATATGTAAAATTTTTTTATCAATTATAACTGATAAAGATATAAATAATAAAGAAATTGGGACTAGCAATGAGATTAAACCGACTGATTGATATAAAATATCAGAGGCATAGCTACCTTTTGCACCCAATAAATTCTTTATCTCTGCATCTTCAGGAAAAATAAAGTTAGGGTCCTCAGGTGAGTAGCTAATTAATGATGTAAGCAATAAAACAGATAAGCAAAGTAAGGCTAAACCTATAAGTTCAGATAGCCTTTTAAAGAGAAAACTAGTGGTTTTATCTACTAAATTTTTAATTTTCATTTTGTCATTAATGATTTGTCACTTTGTAT
>CABYCO010000013.1 GCA_902517495.1 uncultured Pelagibacteraceae bacterium
GACTTAGCTTGTTCTATACTACTAAAGGTTTTTTGTGAACTTCCTGATATTGACAACTTTAATTTTTTTTTTTCCATCCTTCATCTCTCAATCTTTGTAAACTTTATCTCTTGCTGACATAATTAAGTTGTCAGCTTCTTGTTTTGATAACGCAAAATCTTCTAGATAACCTCTAATTTTTACTCTTTCACCTTTGATCACATCGTACGTACCTGTTAGCTCATCTGAAGCCAGATCTGCTAGGTCATTTAAGGTTAAAATTTTCTGTTCTCCTAAAGTCATTAACATACCTGGGGTAAGTCCCTCAAGATTTATTAAATCATTTTCCAAACCTAAATCCTTTATTCTGTTTGATATTTCCTCTTGATCTTTTTCATAGAATTCTTTTGCTCTTTCTATTAATTCTTTTGCAGTATCTTCCTCGATACCTTCAATTTTAACTAAAGCATCGGGAACACTATCTTTAATATCGTCTATTGTTGAAAAACCTTCGGCTACTAATAGTTGGCCTAGTGTTTCATCCAGTTCTAAATTTTTTACAATATTATCAGTTTTCTCCTTAAATTCTATTTGTCTTCTCTCCGAGTCTTCTTGCTCTGTCATTATATTAATTTCATAATTAAGTAATTTTGTTGCTAATCGGACGTTTTGACCTCTTCTTCCAATAGCTTTACTTAAATTTTCTTCTGTAAGTATGACATCAAGTTTTTTTGCTTCATTATCAACATTTACCCTTTGAACTTCAGCAGGAGAAAGTGCATTAGCTACTACAATTGCTGGATCTTCAGACCAATTTACTATGTCTATTTTCTCTCCTTGAAGTTCATTTACTACTGCTTGAACTCTACTTCCTCTCATACCAACACATGCTCCAACAGGATCTAATGATGTATCTATAGCTTTAACACAAATTTTTGCTCTGCTACCTGGATCTCTTGACGAAGATTTGATTTCTATTAATCCATCGTAAATTTCTGGTACCTCCTGAACAAATAATTTATCCATAAATTTTGGGTGAGCCCTAGATAGGAAAATTTGTTGACCTCTTGGCTCTCTTCTTACATCTAAACAATATGCCTTAACTCTATCACCTGCTTTAATATTTTCCCTAGGTATCATTTCATTTTTCTGAATTATTGCCTCTGTTCTTCCAAGATCTACTATTACATTACCAAATTCTAATCTCTTAACTATTCCACTTAAAATCGTATCTTTCTTATCTATAAAATCATTGAATTGTCTTTCTCTTTCTGCCTCTCTAACATTAAAACTTATAACTTGTTTCGCCGTCTGAGCTGCGATTCTGCCAAAATCAAATGACGGCAAAGGTTGCAAAACTTCGTCTCCAATTTGTTTATCTTTATTTATTTCATTTAACCTAATTGCATCTTTCAGGGTGATTTCGATATTTGAATTTTCAGGGTTTTCAACGATTACAAGTTTTCTAAATATTCCTATGTCCCCATTTTCTCTGTTAATTTCTACTTTAATTTCATTATCAGATCCAAATTTTGATTTTGCTGCTTTTGCAATACCAGTTTCCATTGAACCAATGATAAGTTCTTTATCAATAGATTTCTCTAAAGCAACCGCTTCTGCGATCCTTAACAATTCAAGTTTGTCTGCTCTTCTGTTTAACATAATGTTTTAGCCAAAAAAAAATGGGCCTAAGCCCATTTTTGAAATTTCAACAATGTCCTTGAAATATAGTTATTTTTTGTTGATTTACAACATTATTTACTTACTAAAAACTCCAGATTTATCTGTTTTTTCCCATGAAAATGATCCATCATCCTCTGGAATTCTTCCGAAGTGTCCATAGGCAGCAGTTTTTTCATAAATAGGTTTGTTTAAACCTAACATTTCTCTAATTCCTCTTGGGCTTAGATCAAAGTTTTCTTTAATAAGTTTTTCAACGTGCATATTCTTTTCTTCGTCATTATCAAACAAATCTACATAGATTGATAATGGTTTAGATACTCCAATAGCGTAGGCTAATTGAATTAAACACTTATCAGCAATTTTTGACGCTACAACATTTTTAGCTAAATATCTTGATGCGTAAGCAGCTGATCTATCAACTTTTGTAGGATCTTTTCCAGAAAATGCACCTCCACCATGTGGTGCAGCTCCACCGTATGTATCAACAATAATTTTTCTTCCAGTTAAACCGCTATCTCCATCTGGACCACCAATTACAAAATTTCCAGTAGGGTTGATGTAAATCTCTTTTTCATCAAGACTTCCCAATAAATTTTTAGGGATTGATCTCTCTATATAGGGCATACAAAGTTCTTTAACCTGAGCTAAGCTAACATCTTTAGAATGTTGTGTAGAAATAACTACTGATGTTACAGCTGAAGGCATACCATCTTTATATTCAATAGTAATTTGACTTTTTGAGTCTGGCTCTATTCCATTCAACTTTCCTGATTTTCTATCCTCAGCCATCAGTCTTAAAATTTTATGAGAATAATGAATTGGAGCTGGCATTAAAACATCTGTTTCATTACAAGCATAACCAAACATAATTCCTTGATCTCCGGCGCCCTCATCTTTATTTCCAGCTGAGTCTACACCCATTGCAATATCTGCTGATTGAGAGTGTAAATGTGTTTCAATTTTAGTTTGATCTCTCCAAGAAAAACCGTCTTGATCATAACCTATGTCTTTAATGCAATCTCTTACTTTTGAAATTAATTCATCTTCTTTAAGTTCTGGACCTCTTACTTCTCCAGCTAATACAACTTTATTTGTTGTTGTTAAAGTTTCGCAAGCAACTCTTGCTTGGGGTTCGGAAGCTAAAAAACTGTCCACAACCATATCTGAAATTCTGTCACAAACTTTATCTGGGTGTCCTTCTGACACTGACTCACTAGTAAATAAAAAATTTTTCTTCATTAATTCTCCCGTGTTTTAAAAAAAAAAATTAAACTAATATAAATAGATAGAAAATAAAAGAAGATCTTATTACCGTGAGAGTTAAAGATTGTTTTATTGGACTTTTTGAAAGACTGAATTTCAATAAATCCCTTGTTGGTTGTTAAGATTTTATCAATTACCTGTCCTTTTGGATTAATAAAAGCTGAAATCCCATTGTTTGATGAGCGGATGACCGGTTTACCTTCCTCAATGGATCTGAAAATTGAGTGTGAGTAATGCTGATATGGACCAATAGAATTTCCAAACCAACCATCCTCGGAGATATTTAATATAAAATCATAATTTTTTTTGCTATTATTTATTTGGCCAGAATAAATAATTTCATAACAAATAAGTGGGATAAAGCTGTAATTATTGAATCTAATTAGATCTCTTCGATTATCTGCAGAGAAAGATTGGTAACCTTGGGTGATTTTTTTAAATCCCAAATTACTTAATGCTTTTTCAAATGGCAAGAACTCTCCAAATGGTACTAATTTATTTTTGTAGTATTTTTGTAAGACATTAAGATCATTATTCACCACTAAAAGTGAATTATAAATCTTTTGTTTTTCATTTATATTCATACCTAAAATAATTTTATGTTTTTTTGAAAAATTATTTGAGAAAAGAGATTTAAATTTGTTAAGATCCTCAAAATTCATACTTGAAAAAATGCCTTCAGGTAAAATAAATAGTGTTTCGATTGATGGATTGGGATTAGAAATATTAATCAATTCAAGGATAAATTCACTAGGATTTTCATTTTGAAAATATCTATTAATATTAATTTTAGGAGAAATTATCTTAATGTTAAAACCTAAATCTTTTTTATCAGTCATTTCAAACTGTTTCAAATTTGAGTTACCCCAAAAATAATTTGTGAAAAGAGCTGTCAGAGAAAAAATAAATATACTTATTTTTATTTTTTTTTTGTAATTAAAGAATAAAATAGTTGGAAATAAAAATATTAAAATAACTATTGAATTAAAAGCATAAGTCCCTGTTATAGAAAGTATTTGAATAAATTCTAAATAATTTACAAAGCTAAAAGCAATTAAGTTCCATGGAAAACCACCAAATAAGAAACTTCTGATATATTCAAATATAGACATAGTGGTAGCTAAAATTAAAATTGACAAAAGATTTTTTTGTGGATTTAAAAATGAAAAAACTAAAGTTGAAAAACCATAAAATAATCCTAAAAATAATGGAATTAAAATTAGAGCAAATGGTATCAAAGGTTTAAAGATATCTTCGAAAGTTAAGGAATTTGTTATCCAATATAAATTGGAAATAAAATAACCAAATCCAAATATCCACCCAATATTAAATGAAACTATTTTATCTTTTGAATAATATAGCAATGTCCACAGAAGAGCTGGGTATGAAAAGAAATTTATGTAAAATAAATTGTAAGGTGGAAGGCTAAAAGAAGATATTAGACCAAGCAAAAATGCAAATGAGTATAATAGAATTTTATTTTTGTTAAGTAAAGTCAATTTACTTTATGAAAATAATTCAATATTAATTTTTCTTTTTTAAACATTTTTTTAAAATCATTTAATTTCTTATGATCATGACCAATTAAATGAAGATATCCATGTATCCAAATTTTATCAAATTCTAAAGAGAAATTTGTTTTTTTTGATCGTTCTTTAATAATTTCATAGCTAATTGCTATGTCGCCTACATATAGTCTTTTTTTCTCTTTAATTTTCATTGGAAAGGATAAAACATCAGTAGTTTTATTTTTTTTTCTAAATTTAAGATTAAAATATTTCATTTTCTTATCATTAGTTAAAAGTATCGAAAATTCATGATTTTTTTTTTTAAATAAAGGTGCTTTGGATAATATTTTAAGTCTTTTCTTTAAATAATTATTCGGTTTTTTAATAATTTTTTTCCAATTTAAATTATCAGATATTACATTGGCTTTTATCATCCGTCAGAACTTTGATCAGAGTATGCCTTAACGATTTTGGACACAAGTGGATGTCTAACTACATCTTTATGATCGAAATCAACCACAGTAATTTCTTTTAAATGCCTTAGTAATTTTTTTGATCTATATAAACCTGAAAGTAATTTATTAGGTAAATCTATTTGGGAAGGATCCCCATTAATAACTATCTTGGAATTCTCTCCAATTCTAGTTAAAAACATTTTAATCTGCGTATCTGTTGCGTTTTGTGCCTCATCAAGTATCGCAAAAGAGTTTTTTAAAGTTCTACCTCTCATAAAAGCTAGAGGAGCTATTTCTATGTCACCTACTTCAATTTTTTTTTGTATCTTTTCAAAATCTAACAAATCATACAAAGAATCGTACAATGGTCTTAAATATGGATCCACCTTTTCCCTCATATCTCCAGGTAAAAAACCGAGTCTCTCACCAGCCTCTACAGCTGGTCTTGACAAAATAATTCTTTCTATTTTTTTATCCAACAACATGGTGAGTGCCACAGCAACTGCCAAAAAAGTTTTACCAGTTCCAGCAGGTCCAGCTGAAATAATTATGTCTGATTCCCTTAAAGCTCTAACATAATCTTTCTGTCTTTCAGACCTTGGAATTACAGATTTTTTTGGAGTTTTAATTATATATTCTACTTTTTTTTCAGAGTTATTTTTTTCATCTATCATAAATTCATTTATGGAAGAAATTATATCTTTTTTTTCAATTGTTCCATTATTTAAAAATTGTTCAGTCAAAAATTGTATAGCATTTTTGATTATATCATTCTTTTCTGGATCACTTTTTACTAGAATTGAATTTCCTCTTGAGTACAAGCTAGTTTTTGTAATTTTCTCTAATTCTTTTAAATTATTATTAAACTCGCCTGCTACACCAAGTAACAAATCGTTATTTTGAAATATTATACTTAAGGTATTATTTTCAGAATATACATATTTTAATTCTGAGGTAATATTTTTTTTATTTGAATAAATCAACTCAAGCAGCTTTCATTTTTTTATCTAGTATACCAAATAAGCTATTTTGATTACTACTTTGAACTTTTACTTTTACAATTTTGCCAATATTACTTTCGTTTCCATCAAAAATTACAGGCGAAATATATTTATTTCTTCCAAATAATTTATTTTGTTTTTCCATTTTATTTTCAACTAGTACATCAATCATACAATTTTCTAATGATTTATTTTTTTCTTTTTGGTTATTAAATAATTTTTTCTGGATTAAAGAAAGTCTTTCTTTAGCTAAATTTTTGTCAATCATCTCTAATTTTGATGCTTTTGTCCCTGGTCTAGGATTAAAAATAAAGGAAAAAGAATTAATAAATTTTATTTTTTTTATGAGGTCAAAAGTATTTTCAAAATCTTTTTGAGTTTCTCCAGGGTAACCAATAATAAAATCACTAGAAAATTCTATCTCTTTATTAATTTTTTTTAATCTTTCATAAATTTTTAAATAATCATCTACAGTATGTTTTCTATTCATTAATTCTAATATCTTATTAGAGCCACTTTGAATAGGTAAATGAACAAAAGGCATTAATTTATGACTAGAGGAATAGCAATCAATTAAATCATCGGTCATATCTCTCGGGTGTGAGGTGGTATATCTTACTCTCTCTAATTCTGAAAATTGGTCTAAATGATTTATTAAATTAGAAATTCTAAATTCTTTAGAATTTTCTGTATATGAATAAGCATTAACATTTTGACCGAGCAATGTAATCTCTTTTGCTCCATTTTCTATTAATTGCTCTGCTTCTGATATTATTTTATTGAATGGTCTAGAGTACTCTGGTCCCCTAGTGTAAGGCACTACACAAAAATTGCAAAACTTATCACATCCTTCTTGAATAGTTAAAAAAACTGATATTTTATTGTCATTATTTTTAATTTGATCAAAATATCCAAACTTAGAGATAGTATCAAATTCTGTTTCTTCTTGTTTTAAGTTCACAATATGATTTTTTAATAAATCATTTACTTTATGATAAGATTGAGGTCCTAAGACAATATCTATATATGGTTCTCTTCTCACCATTTCTTCATTTTCTGCCTGTGCAACACAGCCTGCAACAACCATTATTGGTTTTTTTTTATTTCTATATAGTTTTTTAACTCTACCAATTTCATGGTAAACTTTTTCTTTGGCTTTATCCCGTATATGACATGTATTTAAAATATAACAATCTGCATTTGATTGATCAGCAGTTTTAACAAATCCCAATTTGCTTACAGAATCGTACATTCTGTTAGAATCATATTCATTCATTTGGCAACCAAATGTTTTAATATAAATTTTTCTATTATTTGTAACCATTGATTAACTTGAATAACTTGCTGAATATCTATCTAAGTTAGCATTAAAAGAAATTGATCTTCTTTCCTCATCTGTATCTGAAAAAGGGTAAACTGTGTGAAGTAGATAGTTTGGAAACAAATAAAAGTCTCCCACTTCAGGCTTAATCACATAAGTCGCCTTGGAAAAAAGATTTACTGAACCATGTATTAAAGTTAGCCGGCCTTTATCGTTTACTTTTTTTTTTTCAGTTATTTCACCCAAGCTTTTTGGTACTTTTAAGTATCCGACCCCTGAGACATGTCCTGAGTGATGATGTACAGGATTATATTCATTTTCAAACTGTCTGACTATCCAACATTTAATTATTTCAAAAGTTTTTAGTTGCTTTTGTGAATCCTGTTGCACCCATGTCTTGACAGCTTTTCCTAAGAATTGGCCCCATTTTATTTCTTCCATAAAACTATTTTCTAAAAGAAATTCTTGTTGAACTTTGCCAGCAAGTTGACTTGAATGATCAAGCTCAGCAACTTTATTATCATTAATAATAATTCTATCAACATAATCATTTATTTTACTAATCATATCTTGTGGTATGGTTAGTTTAACTATTGAAGGACCAAAAGGTCTTAGTATTTGAATATCGCTCATTTTTTTTTAATACCATATAGCTCTAGTTTATGATCAACTAAAGTATAACCATACTTCTCAGCAACTTTTTTTTGAAGTTTTTCTATTTCTTCATCTACAAATTCTATAATTTCACCAGATTTAATATCTATTAAGTGATCATGGTGACTTTCTACTAATGTTTCATACCGTGCCTTTCCACCTTTAAAATCATGCTTTGCAAGTATACCAGCTTCCTCAAAAAGTTTAACAGTTCTGTAGACAGTAGCTATGCTTATTTTAGAATCTAACTTAGAAACTCTTTGGTATAATTCATCAACATCAGGATGATCTGACTCACCATAAACTTCTTTTGATTCTGATAAAACCTTAGCAATTATTTTTCTTTGATCAGTAAGTTTGACACCTTTATTTTGACAAATTTGTTCTATAGTTTCCGACATAATTTATTTTAACTCGAATATATAGGTTTTATCAAACCTTTATTTGATAATTTTTTTTTATCTAATTTAATTAATTTTCTGTAATTTTTACTTGTTAGATCCTTTGATTTGAAACCAAGCAAAGTAGCTTTATTAGCTAAAGAAATTGCTTTTGCTATTGATAGGGAAATTCTTAAACTTGTAAATTTACCAGGTCCTAAATTGACAAAAATTCTTTCAATATCAGATATTTCAATTTTTATTTTATCTAAAAATTTTAAAAGTAGTTCCATAAATTTATCAAAATTTTCTCTACTGTTTATATGACTCCTAGTATATGATTGTTTATCAGCGATGATCGTAAAAACAATTTTTTCATTAGCCGCATCAATTATTAAATTTATTATCATTTACCTATTTTTTTTAAATGCTTACGGTGAAACTGTAAACAAAAAATATGAGCCTAGTGAGAAAGGAATATTGGCTTTAATGTATCATAGATTTGAAGAAAATAAATATCCTTCAACAAATATAAAAATTGATGTATTTAAAAAACATATAAATATTATTAAAAAAAATAATTTTTCTTTTCTTAACCCAAAAAATTTTGAAGAAGAATTCTTTCGAGTAAGTAAAGAAAAAAAAATTTTACTTACAATTGACGATGCATTTTCTTCGTTTTATCTTAAAGCATGGCCAATTTTAAAAAAAAATAAAATTCCATTTATTTTATTTGTTTCTACTGAAGCTGTTGGAAAAAAAGGCTACATGAGCTGGAACGAATTAATCGAAATCTCCAAAGAAGATTTTGTTTTTATTGGTAATCACTCACATTCTCATGAATACTTAGTAAATTATAAATTTGCTGAATTTAAAGAAGATATTAACAAATCAATGAAAATATTTGAGACAAAACTTGGTTATAATTCAAAGTTTTTTTCATACCCATTTGGTGAATATAGTTTAGAACAAAAAAAATATATTACTAAAAAATTTGATTATGCGTTTGGTCAGCATTCTGGTGTTATAGATTTAAATAAAGATAAATATGAATTACCTAGATTTCCAATAAATGAAAAGTATGGAGATTTAGAAAGATTTAATTTTTTGATAAATCTTTTACCAATTCAATATAAATTAATAACTCCAGAAGATAAATTTTTATCAGATATTAACAACCCACCGGCATTAACAATAGAGTTTTTTAGAGATCAAACAAATTTAAAAAAAATAAATTGTTTTTCAAATGAAGGTGGTAAATGGAAAAATTCTAAACTAAAATATGAAAATAATAGAATTGAAGTTATTTTTACTGAAAAGTTCTTAACAAGAAGGGGAAGAATAAACTGCTCAATGCAAGATAAGGATGGGTGGAGATGGTTTGGAACTCAATTTACTTTAAATTAAATTTTTCATTTTTAGACTTGTTGGTAAAATATCTACATCATCAAAATCAGTTAACGAATTCTGATTAATAATTTTTTTTAGTACTTCTGTATATTCTTTTCCTGTTTCAGCATACTTTTGTAAATAATCCACTAATTTAAGACTATCTAGTTTTTCTTCATTATCTCTTTGAATTGCTCGCTCAATTCTAAATTCTTCATAACTAGAGTGTGTATTTAGATTTCTTTGATAAGCTCTAACTGAGGCCTTAAGAATTTTAAATTTTGCAACCTTATGTTTTTTATCCTTTTCTAAATCTAAAGGCTTAATACCTTCACCTGACCAAGTCCATTGACCAAATAATGCATTTCCCTCTTGTGCAAATCTCGAACTTCCCCATCCAGTTTCTTTAGCAGCTTGAGCGATTGCTAATGAGACTGGAATTTCATCCATTCTTATTTTAAGTTTAACAAGATCTTTTTGTTTTATTCCATATTGTTTAAATTTCAGACCCAGCCAATCTTTATCACGTTGTGTGGTATTATTTTTATTTAAAATTTTAAAAAGTTTTTTACGGTCAAATCTTATTTTAAGATTTTCTTCAATAATTAAAGGTAATACAATTTTAATAAATAATTTTTTTCTTTTTTTTGGACTTTCAATATTTTTAAGCTCTTTGGGAAGTTTTGTTAACTGATTACCGACATTAACTAATTTAGTTTTTTTAACAGTTTCAAGGTTGTATCCATTTTCTTTAAATAACTCTTCAATTGTTGAAGCACTTAATCTCTGAGGATCTTGATCATCCTCATCTTTTCCAAAAACGTCAATATCATCAAAAATATTCCATGTAAGTCTATTTTTAACTAAGTCTTTGTTTTTTTCATTAATTTTTTTCTGATCAACTAATATTTTATCAAAACTTTGTTTTGAAGAATTAAAAACAACTTCATTTGATTTTAAATTATTTTTTATAAAACTGACTGAGTTTGGTAAAACTGAAAATATTAGAATTATTACTAAACTTGTTAATAAGGTTTTAAAAAAATTTAAATTACTATGATCATGTTTTTTTTTAAAATTTTCTTTTTTCATATCTAATTAAATTTCTTATAATTGATAGTTGAAATTTTATACAGCTAAAACTTCTTTAACTTCAGGAATATAATGACAAAGAAGGTTTTGGACTCCTTGTTTTAAAGTTAAGGTTGAAGATGGGCACCCTGAGCAGCTACCTTTTAACATAACTGTAACTTTTCCATCTTTAAATTCTTTAAATGTTATATCTCCGCCATCTCTTGCAACAGCTGGCCTAATTTTAGTTTCTAATATTTTAATAATTTTATTTTCAATTTCTCCGTAATCATAATTATTTTCTAATTCTGACTTTTTATTTATAATAAATTCATTTCCTTCATCATAGAATTCGTTCAAATGCGAAATAACTATATGCATTATATTTTCCCATTTTTCATCTTGAGTTTTATTAATTGATAAAAAATCTTCACTTAAGAATATTCCTGTAACACCATTAATTGATAAAATATTTTTTAATACAGGAATTTCTGTTTGGCTTTCATTTAAAAATTCATAAGGTCCATCGTTTGATACTCTTTTACCTGGAAGAAATTTAAGAGAATTTGGATTTGGAGTTTCCTGGGTTTGAATAAACATACTTCTTATATAGCCATAAATTTCTAAATTTAAAGAAACTAAAAACCTATTATTTTCTTCATTTCTTTTATCTTTTTTCCTGCAATTTCTTCAGCCTTATTTGCTCCATCTACAAGAACTTCATCTAAATAATTTTGATCATTAATCAATTTTTTTATCTCATCAGAAATTGGGGAAATTTTGCTTGATAAGACATCAGCTAACTGACTCTTAAGATCTGAAAAATTTTTACCACCAAATTCATTTAAAGTTTCGTCTAAAGTTTGATTTGAAATACTGGAGTAAATACCAAGAAGATTTTCAGCTTCAGGTCTATCTTTTAAATTTTGCTCTTGATTAGGAATAGGTAAAGAATCAGTTTTTGCTTTTTTAATTTTATTGATTATTTCATCTTTGGTATCAGTTAAATTAATTCTACTAAGATCTGATGGATCAGACTTACTCATTTTTTTTAGACCGTCTTTTAAACTCATTATTCTTGAAAATTTTTTTTTTATTAATGGTTCTGGAATTTTTAAAAAATCTTCACAATTAAAATCTTTATTAAATTTTTGAGCAATATCTCTTGTTAATTCTAAGTGTTGTTTCTGATCTTCTCCAACAGGAACATGAGTAGCATCATAAAGTAATATGTCACTAGCCATTAATATAGGATAAATATACAAACCAACAGAAGCTTTTTCCTTATCTTTCCCTGCTTTTTCTTTAAATTGTGTCATTCTATTTAACCAGCCCATTGGAGCCATACAACTTAACATCCAAGAACCTTCTGCATGTGCATGAACTTTTGATTGATTAAAAATAATACTTTTGCTTGGATCAATACCACTAGCTATAAATGTTGCAGCAGTTTCACGAATATTTTTACTTAATAAATCTTTATCCTGCTTAATAGTAATTGCATGTAAATCTACTACACAAAAAATACATTCATTTTGATCATCATTATTTAAATCAACAAAATTTTTTATGGCACCTAGGTAATTACCTAAATGAAGATTACCTGTAGGCTGAACGCCGGAAAATATTTTTTTGGGCATTATTCAATACTTTAAATTAATATCTGAGATTTTAAAGACTTTTATAATAATTGAAACTCCAATGTATAAAATTGAAGTTAATAAAACTATTAAAACCATCAAAATAAATTTATAATTATTTACATAATCTAATGAGCTCTGAAAAAAATTTATTAAAATATAAAATATAAATATTGTAACAATATTTGAGATAATAATTTTTGATATTTGAGGAATAAATTTTTTATTAAATTTAAAGTAGTTTTTATTAATTACAAAAACCAGTAAAATAATCCCATTAAACCAGGATGAAATTGTAGTTGCGATTGGTATTATAATAAAACCAACTTTAGAAAAGAACATCAAACTAATTACAATATTTAAAATTACAGATATTAAAGAGTACTTAAATGGTGTTTTAGTATCATTTCTTGCAAATAAAAATGTTGAAAATATTTTAATCAAAGAAAATGCTGGAAGCCCAAAAGAAAAATAGAACAAAGCTTTTGCGGAGTTACTTACGCTCAACTTGTCAAAAGAGCCATAGCCAAATAAAGCAGATGTTATTTGTTCCGAACCTACCATAAGAGCAAAAGCTGCAGGTAAACTTAAAAATAAACTAAGCTCTAAAGCTTTATTTTGTAGTTCAATAGTTTTTATAGAATTATTACTTTTAATATGTCTGCTTAGATTTGGTAGTATCACAGTACCTATTGAAATTCCAGCTATTGCAAGATTTATCTGATAAATTCTATCAGCATAATACAAATATGAAACGGCACTTGCCTGAAAAGATGCTATAATTGTTCCCACTAAGATATTTATTTGAGTTACACCAGATGAAAATATACTTGGTAAAAGTTTACTGAAAAAAATTTTAACTTTATCGTTAATTTTAAAATTAAAATTTATGTTTATTACAAAATATTTTTTAACAAATATTAACAAAAAAATAAATTGAAGAAACCCAGCGAGAGTGACTATAAAAGATAAGTAATAAACTAAATTATCGTTTAAATTTTCAGCATATAGCAAACAAATTATTAACATTATATTAAGAATTATTGGAGCCGCAGCGGCAGCTGCAAATTTATTATGTGTGTTTAAAATCGCTGAAAAAAAAGATGCTAAACTAATAAAGAATAAAAATGGAAAAGTAATTCTGGTTAAATTAATCGCAATATTTAATTTTTCAGGGTCATTTATAAATCCAGGCGCAATGATTTTAATAAATACTGGCATGAAAATTTCAATTATTAAGATTGTGAAGAATAATCCTAATAACAATAAATTAAAAATAGTATTTGCAAATGAATTTGCATTTTTTTTTCCTTTAGAAAGTGCTGAGGAATAAGAAGGAACAAAAGCTGCATTAAAGGTTCCTTCTGAAAATAATCTTCTGAAGGTATTTGGAATTCTAAATGCTACAAAAAAAGCATCTGCTAAAGTCCCAGATCCTAGGTATATTGCTATAAAAAAATCTCTAATGTAACCAAGAACCCTGCTTAACAAAACAAATAGACTAAATGTGCTTGTTGACTTAATAAGGTTCATAAATCATATTAGTCCTAATTTTACCTTAATAGTATATTTAATTTATCTAATGAAAAAAAATAAAATTGAACATTATTCTGATAAAGAGGCGCTCGAATTTCATAATTCAAATAAATCTGGCAAGATTGAGATAAATTCATCTAAACCGATGACATCAAAAAGAGACTTAGCTTTAGCATATTCTCCAGGTGTGGCAGCACCAGTTAAAGAAATTTATAAAAATCCAGAAAAAGCATACGATTATACTACTAAAGGTAACTTGGTTGCAGTAATTAGTAATGGATCCGCAATTTTAGGGTTAGGTAACTTAGGAGCAATTGCATCAAAACCTGTAATGGAAGGGAAAGCAGTATTATTTAAAAGATTTGCAGATATAGATGCTATTGATTTAGAAATCGACAGCAAAGATCCCAAAGAAATAGTTAATAGTATAAAAAATTTTGCTGTTAGTTTTGGAGGTATAAATCTTGAAGATATTGCTGCACCAGAATGTTTTATAATAGAGGAAAATTTAAAAAAAATACTTGATATACCAGTATTTCATGATGACCAACATGGGACTGCGATTATTACGTCTGCAGCACTTATTAATTCAATTCATATTACTAAAAAAAATATTTCTAAAGTAAAAGTTGTTGTTAATGGTGCAGGAGCATCTGCCATGGCGTGCTCAGATTTATTTTTGAAATTAGGTGTAAAAAAAAATAATTTAACAATGATAGATAGCAAAGGAGTAATTAGTTTTGATAGAAAAGGATTAAATAAGTGGAAATTAAAGTATGCAAAAAAAACAAAAGATAAAACTCTAAGTGATGCATTAAAAAATGCAGATGTTTTTCTAGGATTATCCTCAGCAGGGATTTTAAAAAAAGAAATGATTAAACAAATGGCAAAAAATCCAATTATATTTGCATGTGCTAACCCTGATCCAGAAATTTTACCAGAGGAAGCTTACAAGATTAGAAAGGACGCAATTATAGCAACTGGTAGATCGGATTATGCAAACCAAGTTAATAATTTAATTGGTTTTCCATATATATTTAGAGGGGCACTCGATGTAAGAGCAAAAACAATAAATGAGGAAATGAAAATTTCCGCAGCTAATGCAATTGCTAAGTTAGCTAGAGAAAGAGTTCCAGATGAGGTAGCGGCGGCAATGGGAGGAGACAGGCCCAAATATGGTAAAGATTATATTATTCCATCCACATTTGATCCAAGGCTAATAAGTGTAATTCCAGTAGCAGTAGCAAAAGCCGCCATAAAAAGTGGAGTTGCTAGAAAAAATATAGAAAATTTTAATCAATACTCTGAGCAATTGAAACAAAGATTAGACCCATCAGTAACAATTCTGCAAGGGATAAATTCTAAAGTTAAAAAAAATCCAAAAACTGTAGTGTTTGCAGATGGTGAGGATGAAAATACGCTTAAGGCTGCGATTGCATTTAAAAATGGTGGACTAGGAACTCCAATAATTGTTGCAAAAGAGAATGTTGTTAAGCAAAGACTAAAAGAAATTGGTTACGGAGAAAACCTAGATATAAAAATTGTAAATTCTACAGATAAAAAATTAAGAGCAAAATATGTAAAATTTCTTTTTAAAAAAATGCACAGAGACCAAGGTTTGCTTGAGAGAGATTGTGATAGAATGATTAGAAATGATAGAGTAATTTGGGCATGTTGTATGGTGGAATGTGGAGATGCAAATGCAATGGTTACAGGCAATACTAGAAGATATTCTCAATCATTAGAAAAAATTAAAAAAGTAATTCCTCCTAGGAAAGGAGAAATAATGTTTGGATTAAATATGTTAGTTAGTAAAGGTAAAACTGTATTTATTGGAGATACATCTGTTAATGAATATCCCTCATCTGAAGAATTAGCTGATATAGCAATATCATCTGCAAGGGTTGGTAGATTATTTGGATTTGATCCTAAAGTTGCGTTTTTATCTCATTCAACATTTGGCCAACCAGTAACTAGCAGAACAAAACATATAAGAGATGCTGTAGAAATATTAAAAGAAAAAAAAGTGGACTTTAAGTTTGATGGTGACATGCAACCTGATGTTGCTCTTAATGGCGAATACTCAGATTTATATCCATTTTCAGAAATAGTAGGAAATGCTAATATTTTAATAATGCCTGGTCAGCATAGTGCAGCGATTTCTAATAAAATTATGAAAACACTTGGTGGAGCTAAAGTTATTGGTCCATTATTGATTGGACTGGCTCAACCAATAGAAATTGCACCATTAAGATCCTCTACTTCTGAAATACTAGATTTAGCTTCCGTCGCTGCTTATTCTGCTGGTGTAATTAAATATAAATAAGTTGAATACTTATTACTTTTTAACAACTCTTAGATCGTCAACTAAAAAAATACTAGTAATTACATCTTCAACATCTAAAATTTGTTTAGCTTCCTTAATAACCTCATCTCTTTCTGTCTCATTTTGAGCGATTCCATAAATATAAATTTTTTTTTTGTAGGTATCGATATTATAATTTACTGCTTTTATTTTTTTACTTCCAATTAAAGCTGCTCTAAGTTGTGAAGTTATTAAGAGATCTTTTGCAGATCTTTTAAAATTAAATCCCTCTTTTATTTGTAAATCATTTTTTACTGATCTTGCACCCTTTATTTCCCACGCTAACTTAGTAATTTTAAGTTTATCTTCTACTGCGTTTACTTTTCCTGTAAGAAAAATTCTTCCATCAAGAATTTTTGTTTTAACAGAAATTATATAACTTTTATCTGCAGATAATAGCCTTGCTCTCAAATTTTGCTGCATAATCGAGTCATCAATTTGAGTACCTAGACTCCTTGGGTCTAGAGCAACAGAGACTCCAGTTCCTAGGACTCCTGTCGATGAATATCCAACACACCCTGAAATTATTACAAATATAAATAATAAAAAAATCTTTTTAATTTTCATTTTTTTTTTCAAGACAATAATTATAAATAAGCTTTTTGGAAACTTCTTTATTATTAGAAATTTTTTTTACTATATCTTTTATTGACATTTTTTTAATTAATTGATTTATCTCTCTCTTATCTGATTCTTTAAGCTCGTTAAAACTTAATTTTTCTTTTCTTGGTTCAGAAATAATAACTGTTATTTCACCTTTCCTTGAAAAATTAACATTTGATAACTCTCTTACTGAAGTTCTAATATATTCTTCATGATATTTTGAAATTTCTCTACAAATAATAATATCTCTGTTAAAAAAAAATTCTTTTATATCATCGATTCTTTTGTGGAGTTTATTTGGTGATATGAAAAATATAATCGAACTCTCAAGTAATGATAAATTTTTAAATAATTTTTTAATTTGACTTTGTTTTTCAGGAAGAAATCCACAAAAATAAAAGTTATCAGAAAACCCACTTATTGATATTGCAGCACTAACTGCAGACGCTCCTGGAAGTGGAAAAATATCAATTCCATTTTTTATACACTCTTTAACTAGTATTCTTCCAGGATCGGAAACAGCAGGTGTTCCAGCATCTGAAACTAGGGACACTATTTTATTATTTTTTAGAATTTCCAATACTTTCTCTAAATTTTTTTTTTCATTAAATTTATGATTTGAAATAAGTTTTTTATTTATTTCGAACTTCTGAAGTATTTTTTTTGTAACTCTAGTATCTTCACATAAGATTAAATCAGATTCTTGAAGGATTTTGATGGCTCTAAATGTAATATCACCCATATTTCCAATTGGTGTGGCAACACAATATAGCCCAGGTTTAAATTTATTATTGTTCAAATTCATATGAATTATTTAATTAAATATATTATTAGAACTTAAATGAAAACTTTAATTAAATTATTATTATTTTTACTATTAAGTTTCTCAATATTTAATCAAAATATATTTGCATCTGAAAAAATTAGAATTGGATTAATTGTTCCTTTAAGTGGAGACAATTCTTTAATTGGTGAAAAAATTATTAAATCAATAAGAATGGCTATAAACAAAATAAATGACGACAGAATTGAAATAATTCCAAAAGATACAAAATCAAATCCTATTGATGCCTTAAAAGTATCAAAAGAATTGTATAAAGAAGGTATTAAAATAGTTATTGGACCTGTATTTAATGAAAGTACTAGATATCTAGATGACCTAAAAGATATAACTTTTATATCTTTTACTAACAAATTAATCGACAACCCAAAAAATGTTATTAGCGCTGGTGTAAATGCTATATCTCAATTACAAACAATAAAAAAATTTAATGATAAAAATAATTTATCAAAAAGTATTCTTTTAATTCCAAAATCACAGTTTAAAAAAGAAATAGAAGAAGCAATTAATAAGACAAAAATTAAACACAAAAAAGTATTTTATTATGACAGAGAACCAACAAAACTTACTAAACAAATTGAGGATTTGACGAAATATCAAATAAGAAAAAATAATCTTAAATATGAAATAAAAAGAATAGAAGGTTTGTCATTTAAAGATAAAGAGAGAAGGATACAAAATTTAAAAAAGAAAGATACATTAGGAAATATAGATTTTGACTCAGTTATAATTGCTGATTTTGATGAAAATTTGAAAAGTGTAGCTACATCTCTTTTATATACAGATGTCTCATCAAAAAGAATTTCATATATTACTTTAAATCAATGGTTTGATGAAAGCTTGTTAAAGGAAAATTCTCTTCATCCAATATATTTTCCATCAATAAATAAAGTTAATTATGAACTTTTTATGAATGAATTCAAAAATGTTTATGGTCTAAATGGAGATCAACTTTCATTTTTAAGTTATGATTTAATTGGATTGGTATATTTTTTAATTTATGAAAATAATTTCAAAATTTCAAAAAAAATATTTTATAAAAATAATAAATTTAAGGGAAAAATTGGAATTTTTGAAATAAGTAAAAACACTATTACTCATCAACTAAACTTCTACAGTATCGAAGATAATAAATTTAAAAAAATTTTTTAATTTTTTTAAATGCATTAGAACGATGATCTATACTATATTTTTTATGGGGATCCATCTCGCCAAAAGTTAATCTTTTTCCATTAGGAATGAAAATCGGATCATATCCAAAACCATTTTTTCCTCTCTTTAAATTAGATATTCGTCCCTCAATTTTACCTATTTTACTTATAAATTTACCATTTGGCCAAAAGATAGTGAGTACACAAATAAATCTTGCAATTAATTTCTTATTTTTCCAATTTTTATCTTTTTTTGAGATTTCACTATAGACTCTTCTAATAGCTAAATTGAAATTTCTTTTTTTTCCTGACCAATCAGCTGAGTATATCCCAGGGGCTTTATCTAAAATATCAATCTCAATTCCTGAGTCGTCTGACATACAAATTTTATTAGTTTTTTTTGAAAAATATTTTGCTTTTAAAAGAGAATTTTGTTCAAATGAGGTGCCTGTCTCTTTTGGGCTAGGTATTTTAAAGTCCAAATTTGAATAAATTTTTAGACTTTTGGGTAACATATCTGCTATTTCCTTTAGTTTTCCTCTATTATTTGAGCCAATGAATATCTCTTTAATTTTTTTTTTAGACATCTAGAAATTATACTTTTTCTTACCATATAAACAATATGGATAAGGAAGAATTAAAAGAAAATATGGACAATAATACTTCTGAGGAGGAGTTAAACATCCAATCCACAGAAAATGATAATGCAGATCAAGAAAATGAGGAAAAAAATTTAGAAACTGAAAAAAAAGAAGTTGAAAAACTGACCCCCGAAGAAGAGTTAGAAACTCTTAAAGATAAATTAGCAAGAACATTTGCGGAAATGGAAAATCAGAGGCGAAGGTTTGAAAAAGAAAGAGACGACGCCTACGAATATGGTGGATATTCTTTTGCTAAAGAAGCACTAAACTTATTAGATAATCTTGAAAGATCAAAAGCTGCCTTAGAAAATGACGAAAAATTAAAAAATTCAGATGCACTTAAAAAAATCGTGGAACATTTAGATATTATAAACAATGATATGCTTTCAATATTTAAGAAAAATAATATTGAGCCTATAAAGTCAATTAATGAAAAACTTGACCCAAATCTTCACCAGGCAATGATGGAAGTTGAGGATGATACAAAAGAACCTGGAACAATCGTTCAAGAAATCCAAAAAGGATTTATGTTGAAAGAAAGATTATTGAGACCTTCTTTAGTTGGTGTTTCAAAGAAAAAAGCAAAAGAGGGGCAAGAAGAAGGGTTAAAAGATGAAAAAAACCAATAAAAACAAGCAAAATTTTAATTTTGTAGACGGTTGTAGTCTAGCAATTAGCACTTATATGTCGGAAAGGTATTAAATTATGAGCAAAGTAATAGGAATAGATTTAGGTACAACAAACTCTTGTGTATCAGTAATGGAAGGTACACAGGCAAAGGTTTTGGAAAATGCTGAAGGCGCAAGAACAACACCTTCTGTAGTTGCATTTTCTGATAACGATGAAAAATTAATTGGTCAACCTGCAAAAAGACAAGCAGTAACCAATCCAGAAAATACAATATTTGCTGTTAAAAGATTAATTGGAAGAAATTTTGATGATCCTTCTGTCAAAAAAGATGTTGAGACTGCACCATTTAAGATTGTTAATTCTGATAAGGGAGATGCATGGATAGAAGCAAAAGGTAACAAATATTCTCCTTCTCAAATTTCTGCTTTTACACTTCAAAAAATGAAAGAGACTGCTGAAAAATATTTAGGCCAGGAGGTTTCTCAAGCTGTAATTACTGTTCCAGCTTATTTCAACGATGCTCAAAGACAAGCAACTAAAGATGCAGGTAAAATTGCAGGATTAGAAGTTTTAAGAATTATTAATGAGCCTACAGCAGCAGCTCTTGCTTATGGACTAGATAAAAAAACAAGTAATAAAATTGCAGTTTATGATTTAGGTGGAGGTACTTTTGATGTTTCAATACTTGAGCTAGGAGATGGAGTATTTGAAGTTAAGTCTACAAATGGCGATACTTTTTTAGGTGGAGAGGATTTTGACAATACAGTTGTTGATTACTTATTAACTGAATTTAAAAAAGAAAATGGTATCGATTTAAAATCTGATAAATTAGCATTACAAAGACTTAAGGAAGCTGCAGAGAAAGCAAAAATTGAATTATCATCAGCTGCTCAAACTGAGATTAATCTACCTTTTATTACAGCAGATAAAACTGGTCCAAAACACATTAATATGAAAATGACTAGAGCAAAACTTGAGGCCCTTGTTGAAGAACTTATTTCAAGAACAATTCCTCCTTGTGAGACAGCTCTTAAAGATGCCGGCTTAAGCGCAAGTGAAATTGATGAAATAATTCTTGTTGGAGGAATGACGAGAATGCCTAAAGTAATAGAGGAAGTTAAAAATTTTTTTGGTAAAGAACCAAACAAATCTGTAAATCCGGACGAAGTTGTTGCAATGGGTGCAGCTATTCAAGCAGGGGTATTGCAAGGAGATGTTAAAGACGTACTTTTGTTAGATGTTACACCACTTTCACTTGGGATAGAGACTCTAGGTGGAGTTTCTACTAAATTGATAGAAAAAAATACAACAATACCAACCAAAAAAAGCCAAGTTTTCTCTACAGCTGAAGATAGTCAACCTGCAGTTTCAATTAGAGTTTTGCAGGGTGAAAGAGACATGGCTTCAGACAATAAAGTTTTAGGAAATTTCGAGCTTGTGGGTATAGCTCCAGCTCCAAGAGGAGTTCCTCAAATTGAAGTTACATTTGATATTGACGCAAATGGAATTGTAAATGTTTCTGCAAAAGATAAGGGAACTGGTAAGGAACAAAAAATTCAAATTCAAGCATCTGGTGGTTTAAGTGATGAAGAAATAAATCAAATGGTTAAAGATGCTGAAACAAATAAAGAAGCTGACAAAAAGAAAAGAGAAGCTGTAGATGCAAGAAATCAGGCTGATACTCTTCTTCATTCTACTGAAAAGAATTTAAAAGAGCATGGTAGTAAAGTTTCTGATGCAGATAAAAAAGCTATCGAAGATGCATCCGCTAATGTAAGAAATGCATTAAAAGGAACTGATGTAGAAGAAATAAAAAAGAAAACTCAAGATTTGGTTCAAGCTTCTATGAAACTAGGAGAGGCTATTTACAAATCACAACAAAGTACAAAACCTGGTGATGCACCTAAAGATGCAAAAGATGAAGGGAAAAAAGACGATAATGTTGTTGATGCAGACTTTGAAGAAGTAAAAGACGATAAAGAAAAAAGCGCCTAAAATATCAACCATTTGTCTATAACTAGTTATGGCAAAAAGAGATTACTACGATGTCTTGGGTGTTGAAAAAAGTGCAAGTCCAGACCAAATAAAGGCAGCTTATAGAAAACAAGCAGTAAAACATCATCCAGATAAAAATAAAGGCGATAAGGGTGCTGAGGAAAAATTTAAAGAAGCATCTGAAGCCTATCACGTTCTATCAAATTCTGAGAGAAAACAAAATTATGATAATTTTGGACATGCCGCATTTGAAAATGGTGGTGGAGGTGGAAAAGGTGGTTTTGGAAACTTTGACTTTTCTGGCTCGTTTTCGGATATCTTTGAGGACTTTTTTGGCGAAGGTTTTGGTGGAGGAGGAGGAAGATCAAGAAGATCTAACAACCGTGGCTCTGACTTAAGATATGATCTCTCCATAAGCCTTGAGGAAGCTTATGCCGGAAAAAAACAAGATATTAAATTCTCGACATCTGATAAATGTGATACATGTAGCGGTTCAGGCTCAAAACCTGGTCAAAGTGCAAGCACGTGTTCTATGTGTGGTGGACACGGTCAAGTACGTTCTAGTCAAGGTTTTTTCACAGTTCAACAAACATGCCCTCAATGTGCTGGTTCAGGTGAACAAATTACTGATCCTTGCACAAGTTGTGGTGGTCAAGGTAAAAAACAAGCAAGTAAGCGACTTTCTGTAACTATTCCTAAAGGAGTAGACGATGGAACTAGAATTAGATTATCTGGTAAAGGGGAAGCAGGTTCAAGGGGGGCTAGTAATGGTGATCTTTACTTATTTATAAATGTAAATTCTCATGAACTTTTCAAAAGATCTGAAGAAAATTTATTTTTTGAATGTCCAGTTTCGATAGCAGATGCAGCACTTGGAGCGGAAATAAAGATACCAACGATTGATGGTGGAAAAGCAAAAATAAAAATTCCAGCTGGAACACAAAGTGGAAAACAATTTAGATTAAGGGAAAAAGGTATGCCATTAATGAGGGGAAATGACTATGGAGATTTATATGTTCAAGTTAACACGGAAGTTCCTGTTTCTCTCAATAAAGAACAAAAAGAATTACTTGAAAAATTTAGAGAAATAGAAAATGAAAAATCAAATCCAAGTATAAAAAAATTCTTTAAAAAAGCAAAAAGTTTTTGGAAAAATTAAATGAAAAAAAAACTAAAATATACAATCTTTGGCATAATTTATATAATAGCTATACTATTATTAGGCGCTTATTTTTATAAAGAGGGAATAGGAATAATTTAATTATCTTGGAAGATATAAAAAAACTAATTGAGCAAGGTTTTGAACTACATCGACAAGGAAAAGTTCATAGAGCGTTAGAATTATATTTAAAAGCGATTTCGAATAATAGTAAAAATCCAAATTTATTTTTTCTGATAGGCACTGCTTACCTACAAATAAAGGATTTTGAAAATTCTGTAATTTATTTAAATAAATGTACTGTATTAGATCCCAAAAATATAGGTGCTCAAAATAATCTTGGAGGTGCTTACCAAAATTTAAAAAAATATAGTAAGTCGATAGAGGTATTCAAAAAATTATTAACCATAAATCCAAAATTTACTGAAGCTTACAACAATATTGGAAATTGCTATTTTCAACTAAATAAACATCAAGATGCAATTGAAAATTTTAAAAAATCTATAGAAATTGACCCTAAAAATTTCGTAGCCTATTCAAATATTGCTAACGTTTATAGAGAGTTAAAGCTTTTTGAAAAATCAATTTTGAATTATGAAAAATCAATTGAATTAAATAATAAATATTTTTTGGCATTTAATAACTTAGCCAATGTTTATAAGGATATAAGTAAATTTGATGAAGCAATCATTAATTACAGAAAAGCAATTGAAATAAATGATAAATACGTATCAGCTTACGAGAATTTAGGAAATGTTTTTCATGAGACAGCAAAATTTAATGAAGCAGCAAATAACTATAAAAAAGCATATGATATTAATCAAGATCATCACTATGTACTTGGGAGGCTAATTCATAATAAAATGTATATTTGTGAATGGGCAGACGTTGAAAGTTATCGGAAAGCATTAATATCTAAACTAAAAGATAATAAAAAAGTATCTACACCATTTGAACTGTTAAGCATTATAGATGATCCAGAAATTCACCTATCGGCCTCTAAAATGTATTTTGATGAAAAATATTTAACAAATAATTTTGAAATATCTAAGATAAAGAAAAATAAATCAGATAAAATAAAAATTGGATATTTTTCCCCAGATTTTAGAAATCATCCAGTTCTTCATTTAATAAAAGATGTATTTAAGCATCATGACAAATCAAAGTTCGAGGTATATGCCTTCTCATTCGAGAAACATAAAAATGATGAATTTACTGCAGAAATAAAAGATTATTTTAACAAATTTATTGAGATTAAAGATTTATCTGACAAAGAAGTTTATGAATTGACAAGAGAAATTGACATTGACATTGCTATTGACCTATGTGGATACACTGCGTTTAATAGAGTTAAACTTCTTTCAAATCGAGTTGCACCCATACAAATAAATTATTTAGGTTATCCAGGTTCAATTGGTACAAATTTTATGGATTACATAATTGCAGATCAAATAGTTATACCAAAAGATGAGATAAAAAATTATTCAGAGAAAGTAGTTTATTTACCTAACTGTTACCAACCAAACTCGAATTATGAAAAATTAATGATTAAAGATTTAAGAAAGAGAGATTTTAGCCTTCCAGAAGATAAAGTAATATTTTGCAATTTTGGATCAAATTTTAAAATTAATCCTAAAATTTTTGATTCATGGATGAATATTTTAGAAAAAGTTCCAAACAGTATTTTGTGGTTACTAAAATCAAATAATGAATCTGTTGAAAATCTAAAGAGTGAGGCACAAAAAAGAAATATTAAAAAGGAAAGAATTATTTTCGCTAGTAAAATTTCTCAAAAAGAACATTTAGAACGTTTAACTTTAGCAGATATTTATTTGGATACTTTTCCCTATAGTTCACATACAACTGCAAGTGATGCTATAAGAATGGGAATTCCAATAATTACTTTAATTGGCAGATCTTTTCACTCAAGAGTATGCGCAAGTATATTGGAGCAGGTAAATTTGAGTAAGTTAGTAGCTAAAACAAATGAACAATTTGAGGAAAAAGCGACTTATTTTGGAAATAATAGAAATAAACTTTTAGAGTTAAAAGAAGAACTTGTAAATAGTTGCCAGACCTCTTCCTTATTTAAAATAAAAAATTTTACAAAACAACTGGAAACTATTTATATAAATTTAGTTAAGAAAAATTAGTCTAAATCAATAAATTTAATCTCTAGCTAGTTTAATAAAAATATCTCCCATACCACCTTGAATTTCTTCTAGTGGAGCATTATTCCTTAGTTCACAATACTGTCCAGTTATTTGGTGATTATCAATTGCAGCTATACTTTGTAAATTACATTTTGTAGCGTTATGAAATAAACCAATAACTAGCCTATCATCTAATACAAATACTTGATTATCATCAAGTTTATCTTGATTGCAGAAATAATTCTTGTTTACTTCCCTTGGAAAATCTTTTTTAGCACAAGGGTTTTTTATTGTGAGAACAAAAAATTCTTTTTCACCGTCTGTAAAAATGTATTTCATTTTTATTACTTTAGAGTATTTCATTAAATCACATGAACAAGGATAACAACATTTATAATAGAAACCGCACATTTTTTCATCATTTTGAGCATTTTTTAGATAAACAAATTCTGGTTTGCTGTTTGGATCAATCAACGACCCGGAGACAGCACAAAATAGCTTATTATATTCTATAAAATCTTGGTATGTGATTTTTTTTGATAATATGTGTTTGAAAAATTTTGGACCTGCTGCATTTCTATTTTGATCAGGGAAAATTTTTGGCCAATCTTTCACCAAATCAGCATAATAATTAAATTGATTTGAATATGTCGGTTTTATTAAACTAAACGATATTAGTAGAAAAAAAATTATTAAATATTTTAATTTATTCATGATTTTTATATAGAATACTTTAATTAGTTAGCCTATTAAATTGAGTGTTATTGTCCTATTTTTTTTGATTTACTTCTATTGTTTTATTTAATTCATTTATTTTTATTGTCTGCGAAGAACCATCGGTCCAAACTATTTTTGCTGAAAAATTTTTTTCGCTATCTCTGATGCCATAATGCGCCACAGGTTCCATCTGACATAAATATCCAGAACCAGCATCTATGGTTTTAGCATGATTTCTTAGGTTTGATTTCAGTATAACTGTTGCGGCTCTTGCAGGTGCACCATATTTGTTTAATGGTTTTATTCTTAAATAACTGAAGTCATCTTTAATATCTGCTTTATACATCGTCAATGGTTGCATACCAGATTCACCATGGGAAATTAATAATTCTAAAATTCCATCTTCATCTATATCTGCAACTGCTGCTCCTGTTCCTAAACCATTTGACTCGTAAGCATTCTGAATTTTTATCTCTTCAAAAAAACCATTTTCTTTTATTTTGAATAATTTGTTTGGTTCGCCAATATTATTCATAAATATTTCATCATAGCCATCATTATCAAAGTCTGCTGATATCACTGTTCTAATTCTAGTAGGAATATTATAGGTTGGAGTAGCGATATCTTTAAATTTGTTATCTTCTAATACAAAAGCCCTATGATAACCATTCCAATTGGATGTGATTATATCTAATCTCCCTCTATAAAGTATGTCTGATAAAGTTGTACCTCTTCCATTTTCAAATTGATCATCAACTTTATAATCCTTAGCTATATCCTGAAATAAACCATCAGAATTATAATATAAAAAATTTTTACCTCTTTCGTTTGCAGCAAATATGTCAGTTTTTCCTGATAAAATATTTCCTGCAACTACAGCTCTTCCACCTGTTATTCTATCAACTTGCAGTTGCTCTGCTAAATCTAGTATTTGTCCGGAATTTTGTTCATAAAACCTAGTCGGACCCCCGTAATTAGCAACATATATGCCATATTTGCCATCACCATTTCTATCAACACAAACAACAGACCTACCAGCGGTTAAGTTTAAATTTTTTTTGTTAATATCTTTTTCAAATAAATCAATTAAACCATTACTACTATTATCAATCAATCTGTCTGAATATTTTTTTTCTCCACTATAGGTATCAGTATTTAAAAAATAAATTTCTTCAAATCCATCTTGGTCAATATCGCAAGCAGCAACCCCAATAGTTTTTCTTTTAGCATCATCAAAGATTTCGTTTTTATTTATATTTATAAGTTTCCCATTTTGGTAAGACAACGCTAAGTTTGAAAACCCAAACCCAGTAACAACAAATTCATATTTATTATCTTGATTTATATCAGTTACAGACACACCATAACTTAGTCTAAAATCGTTATTATCAATGAAAGATGTTATATCTTTAAAAAAGTCAGCTTTAGATTGATTGATAGACACAAAAAAAATTAGAACCAAAAATAATTTTAAAAGGTATTTAATAACCATAATTGTTGTATATTGTTGAAAAAATATATTAAAAAAATTTAATGAGCAAAGTAAATTTAGCGATATCTGGTTGCATGGGACGAATGGGCCAACAACTGGTAAAATCCTCTAGAGTTGATAAAAATCTAAAACTAACAACTCTTACAGAAAATAGATTAATAAAAAAAAAAATTTCTGGAATTAAACCTAGTTTAAATAATGAAGATTCCTTTAAAAATGTTGATTTAATTATCGATTTTACTGTCCCTAATTGTACTTTTGAGATTCTAAAAATTGCATCAAAGCTTAAAAAAAGAGTTGTTATTGGTACAACTGGATTTACCAAAAAAGAAGAAAGTCTTATAAAAAAATTTTCAAAGAAAATTCCAATACTGAAAGCTGGAAATATGAGTTTAGGCATAAATTTGTTAATGTATTTAACTGAAATAGCATCTAAATCATTAGGAAATAATTTTTTAAGTAAAGTATATGAGGTTCATCATAAACATAAAATAGACTATCCATCTGGAACTGCGTTGATGTTAGGTAAAGGAATTGCTGTTGGCAAAAATAAAGATTTATATAATTTATTTGGAAAAAAATATCTTAATAAAAAAAGTTTTCCTTATGGAAAAAAAATAAACTTTAACTCAATACGAAAAGGTAAAACAGTTGGTGAGCATGAAGTTAAATTTTCAAGTGGAAAAGAAATTATTACATTAAATCACGAGGCTTTTGATAGAGCTTTATACAGCGAAGGAGCTTTGACAGCTGGAAAATGGTTAATGAAAAAAAAACCAGGTTTATATTCAATGCGTGATGTTTTAAATTTTAAATGAGTGAGGAGCAAAGGGCAAAAATTGTTTTTCAAACTTTAAACAAAATATATCCAAAAACGCCAATACCTCTTAAACACAGAAATATTTTTACTTTACTAGTATCTGTTCTTTTATCTGCACAGTGTACAGATGTAAATGTTAACAATGTTACTAAAAATATATATCCAAAATATAATAAGCCTGAACACTTTGTTAAATTAGGAAGAAAAAAAATTGAAAAACTAATACGAAGTATTGGTATTTTTAGAATTAAAGCAAAAAGTGTTTATAATTTATCAAAAACTTTAGTTGAAAAATACAACGGGAAAGTTCCAAAAACCTTCGAACAACTTGAAGAATTACCAGGTGTTGGGCATAAAACAGCTAGTGTAGTGATGTCTCAAGGATTCGGGTATGCTGCTTTTCCAGTAGACACTCATATACATAGGTTGGCACAGAGATGGGGTTTAACTAATGGAAAGAATGTTGTTCAAACAGAAGAGGATCTTAAAAGACTTTTTCCCAAAAAGTATTGGAATAAGTTGCATCTTCAAATAATTTATTACGGAAGAGAATACTGTAAGGCAAGAGATTGTTATGGTTTATCTTGTAAAATCTGTACTACTTGTTATCCTAAAAGAAAAAAACCACTTATAACTAAGAAAGCATAAATAATGAAAATATTAGGAATTGGAAACGCAATTGTAGACGTAATCTGCAAAGTAGAAGAAGATTTTATAACTAAAAATAATCTGACTAAAAGTACCATGAAATTAATTTTTGATGATAAAGAGTTTAAAGACTTGCTATCTAATCTCAGAATAGAAAAAACTGTTTCAGGTGGATCAGTTGCTAACTCAATTGTAGGATTGTCTCAACTTGGAAACAAAGTTGGATTTATTGGCAAAGTCAATGATGATGATCTAGGAAGTAAGTATGAAGATGGACTAAAACAAGAGAATGTAGAATATTTTTATTCTAAAAAAAAAGAGGAATTACCAACTGGAACTTGCTTAATTTTAGTTACACCAGACTCCGAAAGAACAATGTGTACTTTTTTAGGAACTGCAGGAAAAATAAATGAAAACGACGTTAGCTCAGACGCAATTAAACAAAGTGATATAATACTTCTAGAAGGTTATCTTTGGGACGAGGGAGAACCGAAAAAAGCTTTTGAAAAAGCTATTCAGAGTGCAAAAAAAGTTACAATGTCATTGTCTGATCAGTTTTGTGTTGATAGACATAAGCCTCATTTTTAGATTTGGTAAAAAATAAATTAGATATAACTTTTGCCAATGAACAAGAGATAATGTCTCTGATAGATGCAAAATCTTTTGATGAAGTAATAAATTTCTCAAAATCACTTGGTAAAATAATTGTTTTAACAAGAGGTGAAAAAGGTGCAATTGCAATTAATGGAGATGAAGTTGTTGAATGTGGTATAAAAGAAGGTCTGAAAATTGTTGATTTAACTGGAGCTGGAGACCTTTTTGCAGCAGGCTTTTTGCATGGTTATGTAAATAAAATGTCACTTAAAGATAGTTTGGATAAAGGAACTGAAATGTCCTCTAAAGTTATTCAACAAATTGGGGCTAGACTTTAAAGGTTATTTTTTTATTCTTTTAAAACTACCCTTACCTTTTTTTGGTTTTACAACTCTAGGTTTATATTTTTTACTAA
The DNA here is from genome assembly GCA_902517495.1 of uncultured Pelagibacteraceae bacterium. GTDB lineage: Bacteria > Pseudomonadota > Alphaproteobacteria > Pelagibacterales > Pelagibacteraceae > Pelagibacter. The sequence continues at coordinate 30,105 of CABYCO010000013.1, forward strand.
AAAGATCTTTTACAATAAAGTTTTTTTTTGATTTCATCAATTAAACTTTTCTTAACCAGAAATTATACATACCAATAAATATATCCGGATTGTTCTTTTCAAACTCATGCCAATTTTTTAAAGAAACACATTTTTTATCATCCGAAAATTCTTGAATATATTTTTTTTTTATCTCTGGCTGTGTAAAACCTAAAAATTCTAAATTAAAATCTTTTAATAATTTTGATATTTGAGGAATAGTAAATCTGTGCTCCTGAATATGAAAAATTAAATCCCTAGTGTTAGAGGTTGAATAAAAATCATACCTATTAATTAGTTGTTTTAAAAATGTGTCTTCATGATTCTTGATCAATTCTCTACAAGTCCTTATATCTTGAATATTACTAGAAAATTTATTTTTTCTTATAAATTCTCTCGCCTTAACTATATGGCCACGAGCAATTTCACTATACAAACCTAATTTTATTACACCATCAGTTTTTAACAAATTTAGCAAAATTCTAAGTCCTTCTCTCGGATCTTTCATATGGTGTAGTACACCCATACACTCAATAATATCAAATTTTTTATTTAATTTATGTAAATTTAAAATGTCGCCATGTAGGAATTCTATTTGCTTGAAACCAGTTTCATCTAATTTTCTTTTAGCATAAGCTAGACTTGAAAGACTGAGATCAAAAGCAAGTATATTTGCGTTTTCGCGGCAGGAAATTGAGTGTAATTGGGCACCAGTTCCACAACCAGCAATGAGTATTTTTGGGTTATAAAAATTATTTTTTTCATTAAATTTATTTGGCCTAATATCATTATTTAATACTGATGAGAAATTTGCATTTTTAATACTTTTACAAAACCTCCACCTTGGATATGGATTTTCTTCGTACTGATTTTTGACCTTTTTTGAGATATCATCAGTGATATCTTCAAGCGAATTTATTGATTTTTTAATATTCTGCTCTATTAAAGGTTCTTTGATTTGCATTTTAATCAAATCATTAAATAAAATATTATTAGATTTATAATTAAGTAATTTTTCCAATATTTTACTTTTTGAAAGTGGAATATAAGAAGCTAAAATAGAGACTTCTAGCTCATCAATCTCTTTAGTTTTTAATATTTTTTCCTCTAAGCTATTTATAAGTTTAATTTCTTTTTCAGATTGAAACATTACATATTCATTTAAAAAAGATTGTTCAGCAAGTGAAATAATAAAATCAAAATAATAATTGGAGATAACTTTAGTTGAAGTACATATAGATATAAGTATTTCTTTTCTTACTTTGTATAAAAAATTTTCTAAAAAAATATCCCTACATAATGATTTTTGAATCGTCAGTTGAAAAAGTTCATTAGTCAAGACTTCTTTGACAAGACTATTGTTTAATAATGAAAATTTTGAATCTAAGATATTTAATTTTTTATTTTT
>CABYCO010000014.1 GCA_902517495.1 uncultured Pelagibacteraceae bacterium
ATGTTTAGATAATTTGAAGCAACATTTTTATGATCTCTAAAGTCAGTAAAGTTTTTGATTATTCAGCGATAGCTTCAGGTATTATTTTATTTTTATTAGCTGTATTAACTTTTTGTGATGTATTTGGAAGACGATTTTTAAATTCACCAGTAACAGGTACAATTGAGTTAGTTGAGATAGGGATGGCATTAGTAGCTTTCCTTGCAATGCCAAGAGCATTTTATTTAAATGCCAATGTTTCAGCGGACTTTATAAATAATTTAAATTTGGGAATATTTAAAACTTATTTGGTAATTTTAAAATTTGTTTTAATGATATCGATTATGTCTGTAATGGCATATTCGACTACTTTGACATCATATAAATTTATGAATAATCAAAGAGTAACACTTGATTTAGAACTATATTTTTATCCATTTTATTTCATATGCTCTATCGGGATGTGGTTAAGTGTTTTTGCAATAGTAATATGGTTTATCAAAACTATTTTTAAAAATAGTTCAAAAGAAGAGGAATTATAATGGGTTTAGAAGCTGTAATTAACGGAGGATTATCTTTCGCTGCTGTATTAATTTTAATGGTACTAAATGTACCAATAGGAATTGCGATGTTGGTAGTTGGTTTTACTGGCTTTGCAATGATTTCAGGATTTGATCCTGCAATATTTGTTTTGGGCACTGCTCCATTTGATGCAGTTTCAAAATATACATTATCAGTGTTGCCTCTCTTTGTATTAATGGGAAATCTTGCTAATAGCTCAAATTTATCAAGAAATTTATATGATGCTGCCTATGCAATAGTAGGTCATTACAAGGGTGGTTTGGCAATGTCTACGGTTGGTGCATGTGCTGGATTTGGAATGATTTGTGGATCTTCAATTGCAACAGCTGCAACAATGTCTCAAATGGCAGGTCCTGAAATGAGAAGGCACGGTTATAGCGATGCTCTAATTAGTGGTTCTATTGCCTCTGGAGGAACACTTGGAATAATAATTCCACCAAGTGTTATTTTGGTAATATATGCTTATTTAACCGAACAATCAGTCCAAGAACTTTTTTTTGCTGCACTCGTACCAGGAATAATCGCAGTGTTACTTTATATGATCGCAATTAGAGTTTATCTTTTAATTTACCCATCACAAGGTGGATATGGAACTAAGATGGAATTAAAAGATAGAATTTCAGCTATCTCAAAAGTTTTTCCAATATTTTTAATATTTGCAATTATGATGGGTGGACTCTATTTAGGTTTTTTCACCGCTACTGAGAGTGCTGCGGTAGGTGTAATATTAGTTTTAGTTTTTATTTTTTTTAGAGGCCAATTAAAATTAAGTTTATTGAAAGATGCAGTGTGGACAACAATCAAGACAGTTGGTTCATTATATTTAATTGTAATTGGAGCAAGTATATTTAATTATCTTATTACCGTTACTCAATTACCTTTTGCCGTAGTTGATTTTATAAATTATTTAGAACTAACTCCTTTAGGAATAATTTTAGTAATTTGTGCAATATACTTGGTGCTAGGAACAGTAATGGATTCTTTAGCAATGTTATTTTTAACTATTCCAGTATTTTATCCTGTTATTGTTGATGCTGGAATTGATCCAGTATGGTTTGGTATATTTGCAGTAATAGTTGTTGAATTTGGATTAATTTCACCGCCTGTGGGTATGAATTTATTCGTTATTAAAGGTGTTATGCAAAAAACTCCTCTTCAAACAATATGGTTTGGAACTCTTCCTTTCTTAATGACTGATGTAATTAGACTTGCTTTAATTATAGCTTTCCCAGCAATTTGCTTATATTTGCCTAGTCTGATGAGTCCATAGTCTGATTGAAATTTTTAAAATAATTAAAATAAAGTAATCCAAAAATAGCACCAACAAGGATTAAAATATATTGATAAAACTTTAAAAGGACAAACACCACAGGTAGCTCTTTGCCAGGGTTTTGAGCAATGAAATTTTCAGTTCCATCTTTATATAAATCTATCGGCCCAAAAGTTGCATACAGACCATAAATAAAAATATAAACGCATGGAATTATTGCAATTAATAATAAAATTTTATTTTTTCTTATAAATTTTATTAGATTTGCGAAAACTCCAACTGTTACTAAACCGATTAAAGATAATATTAATGGATTCATTACCATACTCCTATCATAATACCGTCGTCTTTAGTATAGTCTCTTTCTTTCAAAACAAATTCATCTGTTGCTGCAACTCTATTTTTTCTATCAGTAATTCTTTTAAGCAAAATATCTTTCATTTCCTCAATGATTTTCAAGTGATCAGTAGATTGACCCAGGTCATTGAACTCATCTGGATCGTTTTTTAAGTCAAATAATTGAGGTGGAAAACCTTTATAATAAATATACTTCCAATTATTATTTCTGATCATATATGCCCGTGCATCTGATGCTCCGATATTGAGAATTTTTCTTGCTTCATTAAATGAGTAATCTATTTCACTAAATACACTATCTTTCCAATTAGAGACTTTGTTTCCTCTAATAATTGGTAACAATGATTGTCCTTCAAGGCGATGCTTGCTTACATTGCTATCGACAGAGTCTAAAAAAGTAGGGAGTAAATCTATAGCCTCTACAAATCTTTTTTCTCTTACTCCCCTATTATTATCTGACAAATTACTTGGATCATAAATTATCATTGGAACTTTAACAATTTGTTCATGAAAAAGCTCTTTTTCTCCTAGCCAATGATCGCCCTGGTAGTCACCATGATCTGATGTAAAAACTATCATTGTATTCTTCATATAATTTTTTTCTTCAAGAAAATTAAATAGTCTCCCAAGATTATCATCTATTTGTTTTATCAATCCCATGTATCCTGAAAGAACAGTGTTTCTCACTTCTTCTCTTGAAAAAGTCTTTGAAATATTATTTTCCATGAAAGCTTTATAGACCGGATGATCTATTTCTTTTTCAGTATTACTTCGATGAACTGGGTAAAATTGATTTGAGGAGTACATATTATGATAAGGGGCAGGAGCAATGTATGGCCAATGAGGTTTAATATATGATAAATGTAAAAACCAAGGCTTTTCTCCACTTTCTTGAATAAATTCCATTGATCTATTTGTCATAAATGTAGTTTCAGAATGTTCTTCTTTAACTCTTGCTGGTTTATTTGAATTTCTTAACCTCCATCCGCTCAAAATATTTCCACTTTCATCCTCTGATGAATTTGCCCAACTATTCCAAGGATTATCACCCTCGTATCCAAGTTTGTTTAACCAGTCATTGTAAGATAGTTTTTTAGTTGAATTTTTAATGTGGTTATTAGGATGAAGTCCATCATCTCTCTCATAAGGATCAAATCCAGGTTCACTAACTGTCAAACCTATTTCTGTATCTTTTGAAATTCCAAGTCTATTCATTCCATCTGTATCGGGTCTCATATGTGTTTTACCAACAACTCCAGTCCTAATTCCAGATTGCCTTAAATAATCTCCAATAGTTAATTCACCGATTGGTAGAGGTATTTGGTTCCAGGTTGATCCATGGCTAAATACCGTTCTTCCAGTATAATAGGATGCTCTTGATGGGCCACAAACAGGAGCTTGAACATAAGCCGACTCAAATATAACTCCTTTTTTTGCTAAACTATCTATGTGAGGTGTTTTAAGGTGTGGATGACCATAACAAGAAAGATAATCAAATCTAAGTTGATCAGCCATTATAAATAAAATATTTTTTACTTTATTCATTATCTATTAAACATCTGTTTTAAACCATTAGTAGAGGCATCACATACACCTTTTTCAGTAATTAAACCTGTCACATATTTTGCTGGAGTTATATCAAATGCTAAATTCATTGACTTGCTTTTTTCAGGATAAATTAAAACTTTCTTAATATTATTTTTATCGTCTTTTCCCTCTATATGGGAAAGTTCTTCAGAATTTCTTTCCTCAATAGGAATATCTTTGTAATTTTTGATATCCCAGTCTATTGTAGAACTTGGTAAAGCTACATAGAAAGGTACATTATTGTCATGAGCAGCCAATGCTTTTAAATAAGTTCCTATTTTATTACACACATCTCCAGTTGATAAAGTTCTATCAGTTCCAACAATACACATATCTACTTCTCCTCGTTGCATTAATATTCCACCTGTATTGTCTGCAATTATAGTGTTTGGAATATTTTCTTCATTTAATTCATATGAAGTCAAGTTTGCACCTTGGTTTCTTGGTCTGGTTTCATCAACCCAAACATGAATTGGAATTCCTTTTTTATGTGCATGATAAATTGGTGAGGTAGCTGTCCCCCAATCTATAGTTGCTAACCACCCTGCATTACAGTGAGTTAAGATATTAACAGTTTTATTATTTTTATTATAAATTTCTTCAATAATTTTAAGTCCATTAAATCCTATATTCTCACAAAATTTTACATCCTCATCACATATTGATTTTGCCTCTTTTAATGCAACATCTAATAATTCATCAGACTTCACAAATGATAATTTATTATTCATTCTATGAATTGCCCATTGTAAATTTATGGCTGTAGGTCTTGAATTTACTAATTCTTCTGAACTTTTTTTAATGAAATCTAAATTTTTATTTTCTTGTATTGCCAATACTATTCCGTAAGCTGCAGTTCCACCAATTAGAGGTGCTCCTCTTACCTCCATAGTTTTTATTGCTTTTACTGCATCTCTTATTGTCTTCAAATCTTTAACAATAAACTGATGTGGAAGTTTAGTTTGGTCAATTATTTTTACTACATTATTTTCGTACCAAATTGTTCTATATTTTTTCCCGCTTATTCTCATTTAATTGCCCCAAACCACAGGAAACCAATCCTTTCTCATTTTATCTCCTGAATTTAAGTCTATTCCTTCAAAAGGTGGAGAAGTTTCTCCTTTTCTATCAATGTATGTTACATCGTCTCCAATAAATCTTGCAGAGAAAGCTTTACGACTTTTTTTGTCACTATTTCCTGAAGTTGAATGTAAAACTTTAAAATTAAATAATATTGCATCTCCCATATTCATGTCTGTACTAAAAATATTATTTTTATCCAAATTTGGCATATCCATAAAATTCTTGTTATTTTTATACCAAAAAGTGTCATTTGACCATTTGGTAGGCTTTACTAACATTGGCAAATTATGGGATCCTTTCAAAACTTTCAGGCTGTTATCTCTTGATACATTATCTAATGGTATCCAGAAACTTCCTGTATCATTTCCATCTACACAATAATATGGAAGATCTTGATGCCATGGAGTTTCCTTTTTTGTTCCAGGTTCCTTTAAGAAAATGTGATCGTGAAACACCTGAATTTTATTAGATAGAGTTGATTGCGCAACAATTTCTGCTGCAGGTGAGTTAAAAATAAAATCTTTAAATTCTTCAATTCTTTCCCAGTTACAATAATCCTCAAAAAATCTCCCACCTTGCTGTTTTGAAATATTTTCTCTTCCATGTGGACTTGGGTTATTTAATACTTTTTGAAATCCAATTTTAAGTTTTTCAACCCAAGGTAAAAAAACTTCTTTGATTAAAATTACGCCATCTTTTTTATAATTTAAAATTTGCTTATCAGATAATTTTAGTGTCACTTATTTAAAACTCTTCCAGCTACTGTTTTTAGTTTGTCTTTCATTTTTCGTGATCTTTTTTCTGGAGCAGTAATTATAGCAACATCTAAGCAATTATTTGTTGGGTCATTCGGGTCAATATGAGTATCAAAATTATCTATAAGATTTTTAATCATACTTTTTGCTTTAGAAGCATTATCTAATAATACTTTTATCACTTGTTGGACATCAACATTTTCATGATCTGGATGCCAACAATCATAATCAGTCACCATTGAGACAGATGCATATCTAATTTCTGCTTCTCTTGCTAATTTGGCTTCAGGCATATTTGTCATTCCTATCACATCAGCTTTCCATGATCTGTAAAGATTCGACTCAGCCAAAGTTGAAAATTGTGGACCTTCCATTACCACATAAGTTCCTCCTCTTTGATAATCTATTCCTTCTTTTTTAATTGCATCCTCACATGCATTCATTAAACCCTTTGAGGTTGGGTGTGCCATTGATACATGAGCAACTATTTCTTCATCGAAAAAAGTTTTATTTCGAGCAAATGTTCTGTCTATAAATTGGTCAATAATAACAAATTTACCGGGAGGTAAATTTTCTTTCAAAGAACCTACCGCAGAGACAGAGACAATATCTGTTACACCCAACTGTTTTAATGAGTCAATATTTGCTCTAAAATTTATATTTGACGGTGAAATAAAGTGTCCCCTACCATGTCTTGGTAAAAAGTAGACTTCCTTATTTTTATAAATTGTTTTTAAAATCTGATCAGATGGTTTGCCCCAAGGAGTATCAATATCAAGAAACTCTCTTTCTTTAAAGTCTTCAACATCATACAGACCACTTCCTCCAATTATTGCTAATTTGTTATTTGCCATGTAAGTTAATTATATTGTATTTATAAATTACTATCATGAATTTAAAAGACTATATTAGATCAATCCAAGATTATCCCAAAAAAGGGATTTTATTTAGAGATATAACAACTTTAATAAAAAATAAAGATGCATTTGAAGAAACTATCAATCAAATTGTTGAAAAATCTAAAAAATTTAAAATAGATAAAATTGCAGCTATTGAGTCACGTGGCTTTGTCTTTGCATCAGCGGTCTCATATATACTAAAAAAACCATTTATTTTGCTAAGAAAAAAAAATAAACTCCCTGCTGATGTTTACTCTGTAGATTTTCAGCTTGAATATGGTGCAGCTTCTATTGAGGTTCACAAAGATTCATTTGATCAAAACGATTCTGTTTTAATTATTGATGACTTGATAGCAACAGGTGGAACTGCTGATGCTGCTGCAGAATTGATAAAAATTTCAAAAGCTTATGTTGCGGGGTTTATATTTGTGATAGATTTATTTGACTTGGGTGGTTCTAAAAATTTGAAAAATAAAGGTTATAAAGTTGAAAAATTAATGGATTTTCCAGGTCATTAAAATAAAGTAAACTTAATTTATTTAACATTTAAAATAATTAGTGAATTTTTCAGATACAGCAAATATACTTGCACTAACACCATACACCAGTCCATCAAAAGGAAAAATCTTTTATGATCATGTTTTAAAATATAAACCAAAAAAATGTCTTGAACTTGGTTTTGCCCATGGAGTAGCAACAAACTATATTGCTGCAGCGCTTCAAGAATTAAATACTGGAAGCATAACCGCAGTAGATTTGATTAAATCTAAATATGAAAAACCAAATATTGAAGAACTTTTAGAGAAAACTAAATTAAATAAATACGTTTTAATTAAAAGGGAAGTTCAATCATATAATTGGTTTTTAAACAAAGAAATAGAAAATAATTCAGATAGTTCATACAATTGTAAACCTATTTATGATTTAATTTTTATAGATGGACCTAAAGATTGGACTATAGACGGATTTGCTTTTTTTTTATCTGATAAACTACTCAAAATAAATGGATGGATTGTTTTCGATGATTATATGTGGTCTGATTATGAAAAGATTGATCAGAAGGTGCCAGATTATAATCCTAATAAATTTGATTATGATCAAATAACTAAACCCAATATAAAAGAAGTTTTTCATAAACTTGTAATGCAGCATCCTAATTATTCTAATTTTAAAATAACTGATGATACCTTAGCCTGGGCTCAAAAAATTGATGGAAATCAAAAGAAAATTCTATCCTTTGAGTCAAAAGCTAGTTTTAAATACAAGATGATACATACTTTAAAAAAGATTTTAGGTAGAAAATATTGATTAATAAAAATGGTAGCGGGAAGTGGGATCGAACCACTGACCTCGGGCTTATGAGTCCCGCGCTCTAACCAACTGAGCTACCCCGCCATGAAATTCACGTTGATATATACTACTTTTAATTTTTTTTTCAAACAAGTTTTGTCAATAGTCTTATTTGTCTTTCCACAATTCTTCAAATTTAGTTCGAGATTTTGAATGCTCGTATGCACATATAATATATTCGTCATAATAAGGATTTAAAACCACTTTAGATTTAAGTGAACTTTTTTTAAACTCTTCTAGTGTATTAACATAATCTATACTATCTGTTTTTATATCTTCCATAATTAGTGTATCTAATTTTTTTTTACTAAATTTACTTAGGAAATGTCTAGTATGTTTGTTCATATATCTTTGATCAGAACAATTTTCAATTGAAGTATTTTTTTGATTAGAGCAACTAAGTAAAAATACAAACAATATTAAAATTAAAAAATTCATGATATTAAGTATTAATAATATAAACTAAATTGGGAAATTTAATTATAAATTAAATGAAGCAAATTATTTATTTTTTATTGACTAATTAATTTACCTCTGTCCCAGTGACCTGCTAAAACATTAGAAAATTTATCTGTAAGTTTTCCGTAGCCGTGATATAAGCCATTTTTAAATCCACCATCATATTTACTTCCATTACTGTATTTTAAAGTGCCATGACCATTAAAATGATTATTGTCAAACTCACCAGAATACACACTTTTGTCAGAAAAAGTAAGAGTTCCATAACCACTATATAAGTCGTATTTAAATTCCCCACTATAAACACTCCCATTCTTATAGCTTAAAATTCCTTGACCATGTCTGGCACCAAATTTTGAATTAAAATCCTCAAATGCAGAAAAATCGCCGATATACTTACTACCATCTGGATATGTTAAGATCCCTTGTCCATTAAAATAATTATCTTTAAAATCTCCAACATATTTTTTTCCACTTAAATATATTAGTGTTCCACGACCGTTAAAAAAATTATTTTTGAATTCTCCAAAATATTTTCTTCCATCTTTGTAACTTAAAGTTCCTTTACCGTTGAGAAGATTATCTTTAAATTCTCCAACATATATTCTTCCGTCAGAATATGTTATTGTTCCACTGCCATTTATTTGATCATTGGCAAATTCGCCAACATACTTACTTCCATCAGAATAAGATAATGTTCCTTTTCCGTGTCTTGCCCCATATTTTACTAATGAAGTGTCTATTATTGCAAAATCACCAACATATTTGTTTCCATCAGGGTAAGTTAAAGTTCCTTGCCCATTAAAATAGTTATCCTTAAACTGTCCTACATATTTCTTTCCGTCTAAAAAACTTAAAGCACCTTGTCCATTAAATTTGCTATTCTTAAATTCACCAACATACTTTTTTCCATCAGGGAAAATCTTTGTTCCTATTTTATTATTACAATCTCCTTTGGTGCATGATGCATAACTAAAAGTTAATGATGACATAAAAAATAATAATATGTAAAAGTATTTTGACATAAATATAAATTATATTACTCTTAATATTTAAAAGTAAAATTAAAAAAAATGTTTAAAAATTACAATTATTGCTCTAACTATTCAAATTGGGTTTTAAATATATGAAATTTGCTATGTTTTTTTAACGCCTGTTGGATGCGGTACTCCATCAATTATTAATTTAGGATCAATACTTACATCTATAAGTTCGGGTCTTTTATTTAAATAATTTTTAATATTCTCAATTGACATCATATCCTCAAGAAATTTCTCCAATCTTGGAAATTTTTTTATAATCGAAGAGTCAAGCATTTTAGATAGATCTAAATGATGAAATGTTACAAAATCACATGCTCTGGGCTCATCTAAAATAAAAAATTTTTTATCATTTTCTATAATAGCTTTTTCAAGATCTTCAAATCTTGACATTAAAAATGGTATCATGTCATGTTTTTTTTTAATAAACTTATCTCCTGTTGCAAAATTTACTGTTGGGTTAAGTGGCATGAAAAGCTCTTGAGAACTTTGCATAATAGCATTTGCTTTAGCGTTTAATATTGGATCAGTTATGTTAATCCCTGCTAAATTTTCTATAAATGTCATTATTGCCATGCTTTGACAAATTTGATATTTTCTATCTACCATTAACATTGGTAGTTGTTTAAAGGGTATATTTGGTTTTACCTCTGACCAATCCTTACCGTAATAATCCCATGACATAACGTCTTCATACTCAATATTAGTATAATGAAATAATAAACGAGGAGCTTCTGCTAATGCTCTCATTTTGAAATAAATTAATTCCAATTTATGTTTCATATGAATTTTATTAGGAAGCTATAAATTTTATTAAGTAATAGAGAATACCCGTAATTGCTGTTGCATAAATGAAGCCAATCACAAATAATTTTATGATAGTTTTATTATCATCATATTTAGATTTTAAATAAACATAAATAATCGTATATATCCCAACGATTGCAATACTTAGAAGAATATCAGTTGGGTTCATTGGATTTCATCAAAAAATAATTTTTTTTGTTTGTATGTGAAAGGATATTCTTTTCCAATTGGTTGAAATTTTGTTTTAATAACCATTAAATTTTCTTTTCCTATTTTTATTTTCCAAGTAAGTTTTACATCGCCATTAAATAATCTTAGAGCTCCTAATTTGGAAAATCTCCATCCATCTTCAGATATGATATTACCATCCTTATATCTTTTATAACTCTCGTTATCAAAAATATAGGTTACCTCTCCGTCAGTTCTTTCATCTTTAAGAGTAATTGCATAATTATTTAAAAATTCAGCTGTTTGATTTTTGTTTAGTCCCCTTTTTGAAACAGACTTTAAAAAATCTGTAGTTTTATCAACAGCTTCATCTATTTTAGTCTCGCTGTAAGAATAATTTGAGAATAATAGTAGAAAAAAAAGCACTAAAAGGCTTTTTGATAATTTGTAAATCATGTTTTCAACTAATATAACATTTAGACCTTATTATTCAAATTTAAGCTATTTTATTTTGATTGTTTTAATTGACTCAAAATAATAAGATTATTTAAAAAAAGAGAGGGAAAATATGAATAAAATAAAAATATTATCAAAAAGTTTAGTTAGCTTTTTCTTAGTTATTTCATTTGTAATTTCTTCAACTGCAGCTTTTGCTGAGATTGTTGGACGTTTATCTGTTCATTGGAGCCCAAAACATCACAGTGCAAAGCATGCTCAAATTTTTGCAGATGAAGTAAATAAAAGAGCAAATGGAAAACTTAAAATCGAGGTATATCCATCTAAACAACTTTTTGGAATTAGAGAAGTAATGGGAGCAGTAACGTCAGGAGCTGTTGAATTAGGAGGAATTGTTGGTGTTGTAAGTTTTCCAGCAATTAATAAGAACTTTAATGTTGCCTCCTTTCCAGGATTATTTAATTCTTGGGAGCAACAAAGAGGTTTTTTTCAAAATTCTGCCAAAGGAAAAGAAATTTGGGGTGAATTGACAAAAAAAACAAATTCAACCTTAGTCATGTACAACCCCGTTGGACCTGTAATGTCAATTTCAAGTGCTAGAGAGTTAACAGGTATTGATGCTATGAAAGGCCTTAAAGCTAGAAGACTGCTTAAAAGTGAAGAACCTATGTGGGATGCTCTTGGAGCGAACCGTGTATCTTTAAAAACTGGAGAAGTATATAATGCTTTACAGTCTGGAATGATTGACACGATAAATAGTCCTCCCGGAAGCATAAAAGCATACAGTTGGTGGGAATTTTTAAAATACGCTCAAAAACCTTACCAATACTATGCAGATGCATACATAATGGCTAACTCTAGTTGGTTTAATAGTTTACCTGCTGATTTACAGAAAATAATAATGGATGTTGGTAAAGAAGTGGGAACACTTTCAACAGACAGAATTATGGATCATGGTGAAACTGTTCTTAAAGAATTTCAAGACAGAGGTGGTGTGGTAACTACTCTTTCAGGAACTGAAAAAGCTAAATTCGATAAGCTAATGAAAGATAAAGTTATGCCTGCGATGGCTAAAATGATTGATGCTGATGCTTTAAAAGCAGCACAAGATTACGCAAATAATAATTAGAATAAGTTTTTGCTTAATCTAAAAAAATGAAAGCGTTGCGAGCAGTTAATAATTATCTAGCTTCGGCTTCATTAGCTCTCGCAATGTCAATCATTTTTATAATGGTTGCTGCATTATTTCTTAGTGCAGCCACACGTTTCATAACTGGGACTGGATTTGCCTGGTTTATAGAATTACCTCCAGTGTTAGTTAGTTGGCTAGTATTTCCATTATTAGGACCTTTGCTCAAAAAAGGACAGCATATTAAAGTTGATTTTTTAACTCCCTTACTTTCAAAAAAAAATAAGGAAATTTTGTTTTTAATTGTAAACATAGTTGCACTTATATCTGCTTGTATATTCTTTAAAGCTGGTCTTGATGCAACAATAATGTATTTCAATTTAGGTCAAGTCATGGAAATTGAAATCAGCATTCCAATATGGTGGATGTTTTTAGCATTTCCTGTTGGTTTTTTAATATTAGCTCTTACCTCCTTAGAGTTGATATTCGATAACATTATAAATTTAATAAGAAATTAAATGTTTGTATTGGCATCTATATTATCTCTATTAGCTTTGATAATCTCTGTTCCAATTTTTTTAGTATTTGGTTTAGGTAGCTCTATAGCTGCTATTGGGGGACTAAATCTTCCTTGGTCTGTTCTAATTCAAGTATCTTTTGGCGCTCTAACAAAACATGTACTTATAGCAGTACCATTGTTTATTTTTAGTGGAATGGCGATGCTTAAAGGTGGTGCAGCACTTAGACTTGTCAGATTTGCAACAACTTTAGTTGGACATTGGCCGGGAGGATTAGGTGTTGCAATGGTTATTGCGATGGGATTCTTTGCTGCATTCTGTGGATCGATATTAGCTGCAATTACTGCAGTGGGAACAATTATGATGCCCAAAATGATTGAACAGGGTTACCCTACTCCGTTTGTTGTGGTTTTAGCTGCATCGGCTGCACTACTTGAAGCTTTAATACCTCCATCAAATGCTGCTATTTTATTTAGTGCACTTACATATGTTCCTGTCTCTAAAACATTTGCAGCTGGCGTAATACCAGGAATTATACTTTTAATTTTAATGGTTCTATTAGTTTTATTTAAATGTAGACATATAAGAGCAGATAAAAAGGCAACCCTTAAAGAGAGATTAAGTTCTTTTGTTGCAGCACTTCCAGCTTTAATAACTCCAATTATAATTTTAGGTGGAATATATGCGGGTTTTTTAACACCATCAGAGTCGGCGGCAATAGCAGGGGTTTATGCAGTGACAATAGGTTTTTTAATTTATAGAGAATTAACTTTTTCATCTTTATTAAGTTGCTTAAAAGATACGGCAATAATTACTGCTGTTATATTTTCAATTATTGCAACTGCAACTTTTTTAAGTGTTGTTCTTACTTACACCCAAGCACCTCAAAAAATTATTACTTACTTTACTGATATGGGTGTAAGTGTAAATTTATTCTGGGCTATGTTAGGTGTAGTATGTTTAGTGCTTGGAACTTTTATTGAAATTGTTCCAGTATTTTATTTAACAGTTCCAATATTTGCAGCTTTAACATTATCTTTTGATCAAAGCTTACTTCATTTATATGTAGTATTTGTTGCGTTTGCTGGGATAGGAATGATAACTCCACCGGTTTGTGTGGGAATATATACTGCTGCCGGAGTTATAAAAGAAAATCCTGCCAATGCGTTTAAAGAGGTACCATTGTTTACGATTGTTGGAATTATTTATGGAATATTAATGATTTTATTTCCAATATTTTCCACTTGGCTTCCAAGTCTTCTTTAAAAGATTTCATTTAAATATTTAATTATTTCTTTACCTCTTAAATCTTTTTCAGCAAAACACTTTGTTAAAGTTATTCCATGCCATCCACCAGTTGTTATTTTGCTTTTACATTTTGTATCACTAACATCAATAAATGTTACATTTTCTGAGTCAGATAAAAATTTTGATGTTCTTGGATTTTCATATTTATCTTTGTCATGACTATAAATTAAAACATTTTCTAATTTATCAACTTTTATAAGAGATATTTTATAATCTCTCCAGTTTACCCAGCCACTATGGGGTTTTTTTGCTTTAGCAAATTTTCCTGATCTAGCAGGGTGTAGTGCTACGACTCCATCAATTTCTGATGGAAGAGTTGATTTTAAAATAAGTGACTCCCATCCACCAGCAGAATGTCCAGAAAGAACAATATTGTTAAAACCTTTTTCTTTAAATTCGTCAATTTTTAATTTCATAACTTTTCTTTTCATGGGTCCACCCCATTTATTTATTAAAAGAACTCCATTTTTATCTTTAAGATTTAAAACACTACCAACATCTTGATTATTTGCATCATATGTATCCCAAAATAAATCTTCTTCTTTCTGTGTCCATCCTCTGGCACCTGAACACAATTGATAGGTTTTAATTGTAAAATCTTTTATTTTACTTCCGTCTAATTGGTAAATAACAGGTGGAATTTGAAACCATAAATTTTTACAAGTATCAACTTTTCTGTCTTTTCCAGTTGAACCGTGGGTATAAATTAATATGATTGTTCTTTCTTTATTAATATTTGGATTTAATTGGTAATGATCGCCTTGATTATCTACAAAAGAATTTAATTTTGAAAGTTTTTTTAAATCTTTGTCAAATCTTGTTTCAGAATATGCACTATTAAAAATTAGTAAAAAAAATAGATTTAAAATAATAAAATTTTTCATCAGTAAATAATTTTACCTATTTTGTTTTATTTCGACTTCACAAACTTTTCTTGCCTCTTGTGGACTCATATTTTTTTTTATTTTACTTTTCGCAATAACGCATGCTGATACAGATTTTTGAAGACTAAATTCCTCATATTTTCCTACACTAAAATAAAGAAAAATAATTGTTACTCCTAAAAATAACAACAATTTATAATTTTTATACATTAAGAGGGTTGTTGATCTGGTAAGGAAATATCTAAATGATAGTCTGGTTGATCTCTTTGTTTTTTAAGAGCTGGAATTATTTCTTTATAAGTATCAAGTAGACCATTTTTAATTTCAGGTAGCTGATCTTTTAAATGATAATGTAATTTTTCTAAATTATAAGCTGGAACAGTTGGAAACATATGATGTACACAATGATATTCCATTCTCCAATAAAGGAAACTAAGTATTGGATTTAATTTCATATCTCTTGCAGACAATCTATGATCCTTTACATCCCTTGCTAAACCTGCATGTTGAGTAAAAGCAACTAATTTATGCAATCCTTTTCCATAATAATGCGGTAACAGTAAATACAATACTGGTAACCATGAAGATATTAGTAAAGACCAGATAATTATTGAAGCCCATATAAAAAGATAAATCCTAGAAATCAAAATAGCTCTTGGTCTTGCATTTTCAGGAATACTATCAATCATAACTTTTGTTTTAATGCCAAAAGCATGTTTTATAACTTCAAATGCAATACTTTTTTTGAAAAAAAAGAATTCACCAAAAGGAATTAAATTCATTAATAATTTTTTAGGAGTATCTTTTAAATTATTGTCATATTCAATTTCATGGTCATAAGGATTTTTTGTTGAATAAGTATTTCCATGGTGAACAAAATGAGTGAATCTCCATCTCGTGGGCTCAAAGTAAGCCATGAAACATGAGATGTAATAAAATATTTCATTTAAAAATTTAGTCTTGAATGCTGTTTTGTGACCTGTCTCATGCCAAATGGGATTGCAAAAACAAAAAATGTTTCCATAGATGTAAAACCAAAATACTGACCACCAAGTACCAAAAGTATAAAATGCCAAATATCCTACAAAAATTAGTAAGCTAAAGTAAATGCCTACATGTGCCAATCCTTTGATATCAGATTTTTTTGTTAGTTCTCTTAAAACTTCTTTATCAATATTAGGTCTAAACCACTTATCTAGTTTTACTTCCATAAATTAGAGTGTGAATTAACATCATACACATATTTATTTAACCAACCAATGATTTTTGAGGCTTCATATCACCTTTTTCAATTCCTGCTACCTCTACTGGTTTCTTCATAGCATCTCTTCTGAATGGTTCACCTAATTCTTGGTTCAAAATTATCTCTATAAATGTTGTAATTCCTTTTTTTTGATCTTCACACGATTGTTTAATTGCTGCTGTAGTCTCCTCCATTGTTTTAACTGCAACACCTTTTAAACCACATGCTTTAGCAACTTTAGCATAACTTAATTCAGGGTCTAGTTCTGTTCCAATAAAATTATCATCAAACCACAAAATAGAATTTCTTTTTTCTGCTCCCCATTGGTAATTTCTAAATATAACCATTGTTATTGCAGGCCATTCTTCTCTTGCACAAGAACTCATTTCATTCATACTTATTCCAAATGCACCATCGCCAGCAAAACCAATTACAGGTGTATCTGGACATCCTATTTTTGCTCCAAGTATAGATGGAAAACCATAACCACATGGACCAAATAATCCAGGTGCTAAATATTTTCTTGGTTTTTCAAAAGTTGGATATGCATTACCTATTGCACAATTATTTCCAATATCACTTGAAATAATAACATCATCAGGCATTCCAGATTGAATTGCTCTCCAAGCTTGTCTTGGAGACATTCTATCTGAGTCTCTTTCTCTAGCTTCTTTATTCCAAACTGTCCCTGGATCATCATCTTCATGATCTAAACTTGTAAGAGTTTGCAACCATGCTGATTTTGTTTGATGAATTAAATTTTTTCTCTCATCTCTTCCGCTATCTCCTGCTGTTGGTGAGAGTTTTTCTAAAATTTGTTGAGAAACCATCTTCGCATCTCCACATATACCGACTGTAACTTTTTTTGTGAGTCCAATTCTATCAGGATTCATGTCGACTTGAATTATAGTTGCATCTTTTGGCCAATAATCAATTCCATACCCTGGTAAAGTTGAAAATGGATTTAACCTTGTTCCTAGGGCTAAAACGACATCTGCTTTTGAAATTAACTCCATTCCAGCCTTAGATCCATTATATCCTAATGGTCCTACAGCTAAAGGATGACTCCCTGGAAAACTATCGTTATGTTGGTAACCATTACATACTGGGGCATCTAACTTTTCAGCTAAATTTTTGCATTCATCAATCGCATTGCCTATTACGACACCTGCTCCAGATAATATTACTGGAAATTTGGCATCTGATAAAAGTTTTGCAGCTTTTTCAATTGCTTCTTTTCCTCCACCTTGTCTTTCAAATCTTACAATTGGTGGTAAATCAATATCTATTACTTGTGTCCAATAATCTCTTGGTACATTTATTTGTGCTGGTGCTGACCCTCTAAATGCTTTTTCAATTACTCTATTTAGTACTTCAGCCATCCTTGAAGGATCTCTTACTTCTTCTTGATAACAAACCATATCTTTAAATAAATTCATCTGCTCTACCTCTTGAAAACCGCCTTGACCCATTGTTTTATTTGCCGCTTGAGGAGTAACTAACAACAAGGGTGTATGGTTCCAATAAGCTGTTTTAATCGGTGTAACTAATCCAGTAATTCCTGGCCCATTTTGAGCAATCACCATTGACATTTTTCCAGTGGCTCTTGTGTATCCATCTGCAATTAAACCACCGTTAGTTTCATGGGCAACATCCCAAAATGTAATTCCTGCTTTAGGAAATAAATCTGATATTGCCATAAAAGCTGACCCTATTATTCCAAACGAATGTTCAATTCCGTGCATTTGAAGAACTTTTATAAATGCTTCTTCAGTTGTCATTTTAGTCATAGTTCAGCCTTTCTTAATTTTTTTTAATTGTCAAGGAGCCCGATTAATATATAAGATTTAAAAAATTTCAAATAAAGAAATCGTCACAATGTCAAATACTGATATAATAATACACGATGAAAAAGACAACGTTGGTGTAGTTGTTGTTGAAAAAATAACCCCAGATCTGGATTGTAACTGCTGGATAATGGAGAATGATAAATCTGTTTCAATACAATCAAAAGATGAAATACCTTTAGGTCATAAAATTGCAATGATAGACCTAAATGCAGGTGACACTATTTTAAAATATGGCCATGATATTGGGAAAGTAGTTAAAACCATTAAAAAAGGTGAGCATGTGCATGTTCATAACGTAAAAACAAAAAAGTGGTAAAAATGGAAATTCCAAAAAGTTTTTTAGGATATAAAAGAGAAAATGGACGTGCTGGAACACGTAATCACGTAATAATTCTTCCAGTTGATGATATTTCAAATGCATGTGCAGAAGCTGTAGCAAATAATATTAAAGGTACAATAGCTTTACCTCATTCTTATGGGCGATTGCAATTTGGTGCTGACTTAGAACTTCATTTTAGAACAATGATTGGAACAGGAAAAAATCCTAACGTTGCAGCTGTTATAGTTGTTGGGATTGAACCTAAATGGACAAAAAGAATTGTAGATGCAATTGCTACAACTGGAAAACCGGTTGAGGGTTTTAGTATTGAAGGTGTTGGTGATATAGACACAATTGCAAAAGTATCAAAAAAGGCACAGGAACTTTCAATGTGGGCATCAGAAAAACAAAGAGAAGAATGTCCAATGAGTGATTTATGGATTTCAGTAAAATGTGGAGAGTCTGATACAACATCAGGATTAGCTTCTAATCCAACGGTTGGAAATCTTATGGATAAATTAGAACCTTTAGGTGTACATCTATGTTTTGGTGAGACATCTGAGCTTACAGGAGCTGAAACAGTTTGTGAAAAAAGAGGCAAGACACCAGAAGCACAAGCAAAATTTAAAAAAACATGGAATGATTATAATGATTTTATTCTAAAAGAAGCAACTGATGATTTGTCAGAAAGTCAACCAACAGCAGGAAACATTGCTGGTGGATTAACAACTATAGAAGAAAAAGCTTTTGGTAATTTTCAAAAAATAGGTGGATGTCAGTTTATTGATGTTTTAGAGCCTGCTGAAGAACCAACAAAAGGTGCAGGATTATACTTTATGGATACTTCATCTGCCGCAGCAGAATGTGTTACTTTACAAGCAGCAGGTGGTTTTAATATTCACTTATTCCCTACTGGACAAGGGAATATTATAGGAAATCCTATTGAGCCCGTTATTAAATTAACAGCTAATCCACTTACGGCAAAAACTATGAGTGAACATATTGATGTGGATGTATCAAAAATTTTATCAAGAGAAATGAATTTAAGTCAAGCAGGTGATGAGCTTATTAAATCAACTATTAGAGTAGCAAACGGAAGACTAACTTGTGCGGAAAGCTTAGGACATAAAGAATTTGTAATGACAAAACTTTATAGAAGTGCCTAAAGTATTTATAGATATGCCGCATAATGCAATTCGATAAATTTATTAAATTAATCCCAGGAATTATTTTAGCTTTAGTTTTAAGTTTATTTTCTGAAGGTATAAATAATGTTGTTGGAATTGAATTATTTGGAACAGAGAAAAGCCCTATTTCAACTGTTTTAATTGCAATTTTATTGGGTATTTTAATAGGTAATGCTTTTACTCCAAGACCTGGTTTTATAGCTGGTCTCGATTTTACACAGAATTATATTTTAAAACTTGGAGTAATTTTCTTAGGAATAAGATTAAGTTTTGATGAATTAATAAAGTTTGGATCTATGGCTATTCCTATTGTGTTAGTTTGTATAAGTTCAGTTTTATTATTAGTTAAATTTTTAAATAAAAAGTTTAAAGTATCCTCAAAGATGTCTTACCTTATTGCTATTGGTACAAGTGTCTGTGGTGCTACAGCAATTGTTGCTACTGCACCAGTAGTAAATGCAAAAAAAACTGAAGTTGCATATGCAATTGCTAATATTACATTATTTGGAATAATTGCAATGTTACTTTATCCTTATTTTGCAAATTACTATTTTGATGGAAATTATCTTTTTTCTGGAATATTTTTAGGAACATCTATTCACGAAACATCACAAGTTGTTGCCGCTGGGTTAATCTTTGATCAGCAATTTAATAGCCCAGATACTTTGGATGTTGCAACTGTTACAAAGTTAATAAGAAATACATGTTTAGTTATTTTAATACCCTTGTTTGCTTTTTTATATAACAGAGGTGAAATTAAAGAAAATAATTATTCAATATTTAAAATCTTCCCACTATTTGTAGTTGGTTTTTTAGGTATGATTTTTGTTAGAAATATTGGTGACCAGATTCTTTTAACCAGTCCTATATACTCTGAAAATTGGTTAATTTATATTAAAGTTATTAAATTTTTAGCTACTACATTTTTAACAATGGCAATGGTAGCAGTTGGATTATCGATTAATCTTATTGAATTAAAAGAGATGGGCTATAAGCCCTTTTTAATGGGACTTATTGCAGCTATTACTGTTGGAATTGTATGCATTGGTTCTATACATCTGCTTGATGGTTATTTTGATTATTTTAATTAAACTTTTTTTAAATTAACTTTTTAACTTTAAAATTCTTCTATCATTCCATTTAGCAACATAATTTCTCAAAACTGCTGCTCCAACACCTAAAACGACTGCAAGTAATACAGAAGTTAAGCCATAAAATACTGGCATATCATTTGAAAAATCTAAAATGAAACCATTTAAAGGTCCAATGATATTTTCTTTACCTATTACATTACTTATAACTTTTTCATCTTTGATAAATGTATCGTAAGCAATAGCTATGCCTACAAGCAGAAGAAGTATTGCAAGAATAGTTTTAAATTGTGAACTGTCTATTTTTTCTCCAATTTTTTGACCAAATTGAACTCCTATAATTGATCCTAATATTAAAACAAAAACTAAAATTAAATCTATGCTCCCGTAGTTAAACGAGTGAAGAATCGTCACAATTGCACTTATAAATATAGTTACGAAAAGCGATGTACCAGGTATTAATTTAGTTGGCATTCCAATTAAATAAATCATTGCTGGAACAAGTATAAATGCGCCTCCAACACCCATTATGGCCGCTATAAAACCCACCACCAATCCAATTATAATTGGAGTAAAAGCGCTTTCATATAATTTAGATTTTTTAAATCTCATTCTTAATGGAAGGCCATGTATCCAAAAATGTTTATGAAGCTTTTGTTTGGTTGCTATTTTTTTTCTAGCTTTATCAATCTCAGATACCCCTTGAATTAACATAAAGGTTCCTAAAATTGCCAATATGTACATATAGGCAAGTGAAATCACTACATTAATTTTCCCAATATCTTTAAAATAAGAAAAGGTTATAATTCCTAAAATTGTACCTACTGAACCCCCAACCACTATCATAAGACCCATTTTATAATCCAGTGTTCCTTTAAGATAATGAGTTGTAGAGCCCGAAACAGATGTTCCTAATATATTACTTGCTTCATTGGGCACAGCATAAACAGGTGGTATTCCAAGAAATATCAAAAAAGGTGTCATTAAAAATCCACCACCCACTCCAAATAAGCCTGACAAAATTCCAACAACTAAACTTAATCCAAAAATGAAAAGTATGTTTACTTCAACTTGTGCAATGGGAAGGAAATACTCCATAACACGTAACTATTCCTCTAGGAATGCAAAGTCAATAATAATGATATTTTTTATATGAAGTTTTGAGCAGTACTTAAAAGTATTATCCCCCAAGCAAAAAAGATAAATAAATATAAAAATGATTTAATAATTTTGCTTAGTTGACTTTCAATAAATATTGGTAATTTTTTTAGATTTTGATTAATTATTTGAAACACAATTGCGGAATACCACAAGTTGTAAAAAAAGCAAATAATATTTATTTAAAATTTAAAATATTGTTGCTCCGAAGACTTTAACTTCATCTCCTTCATCTCCAAGAACTAGTCTACCTAGAAAATCTCCGGGTATCTTTGTACTTGTCTGCTTGTAAAGAACGGTTATGTAAAGGCCTCTTCTAAGACAACCTATTGCTTTACATCCTTCAGCTAAACTTGAAATTAGTTCATTATTCGCCCACTGTTTGCCAAGCTCAACCTCATTTGCCCCGTACATCATTTGAGTAGAGAGATCCCTAGTAAATCCCCCATAATCTTTGATATTAGATGACTTAACCAAGTTAGCC
Source organism: uncultured Pelagibacteraceae bacterium (assembly GCA_902517495.1). Taxonomy (GTDB): domain Bacteria; phylum Pseudomonadota; class Alphaproteobacteria; order Pelagibacterales; family Pelagibacteraceae; genus Pelagibacter. The sequence goes on from CABYCO010000014.1 coordinate 21,964, forward strand.
CAAATAGGTTCTGCAATTTTAATAATTTCCTCGTCGGATTTATCTAAAAGAGCCATTTCTTATTTAATTCAATTAAGAAGCTTCTTTTTTCTTCTCGTTCTCATCTACGATATGGTAAACAGGCACTTTTTCTAGTGTAAACTTACCAGTTTTAGGATCACGTCTAGAAACTGTCAGGCAATGCCAATTATCATCGTCAAGTTTCATATGATCACCTCTATAGTAGTAACCTGGCCATCTAGTTTCTTCTCTAAACATGGTATGCTCTGTTACACACTGAGATGTCAAAGCTCTATGTTTAAGTTCCCAAGCTCTCATTAATTGATGATAATCCTCTGCTCCTACGTTTTCTAAATCCTCTTCAAGCCATTTTAACAATTCTAGACCTTTTTTAAGCATATTTGCATTAGTCATGTAATTTGTTGCAATTCCACCAACATATTCATCCATAATTCTTTGTAATCTTTGAAGTCCTTGAATTGGAGATATATAGCTAGGTGAAACAGTTCCACCTGTAATCTCATTTCTTCCAACAGTATAATTTTCAAGTGGTTTATAAACAGCTGTTTTAAAATCCTCGCATTGCTTATCACTTACCTTAATGTCATTAGCTTTTTGATCTTCAATATATTTTACTGCAGCTTTTGCAGCCAATCGACCTTCAGTAAATGAGCCTGAAGAAAATTTATGTGCACTTCCTCCAACTGTATCTCCAGCTCCAAAAAGTCCTTGAATTGTTAACATTCTGTTATAACCCCAAAAATATTCTGGTGGTGACAGATCTTCAGGTCCGCTGACCCATGCGCCTGAACATGTAGCATGAGAACCCATAACGTAAGGCTCGGATGTAGTTAACTCAGGATTTGTGTATTTAGGATCAATATTTTGTGACGCCCAAACAACAGCTTGTCCGACTGTCATCCCTAAGAAATTTTCCCAGCCAACAGTTTCTAAATGTGGATCTTGGAAGGCTTCTGTTGTGACCATGTGAATCGGACCTCCACCTGCCATAGTTTCTTGAATAAATGCATGATTTCTTAAACATGTTGGAGTTGGGTGATGGTCGATATATTCTCCTACTAATTCTTTAGTTTGTTCATACCATTTCTTCTCGTAGTTTTCTCCATTAGCATTTTGAGTATAAGTTTTTAAATGTAAGAAATATGCTCCAACAGGACCATAGCCATCTTTAAATCTGCATAATACTATTCTGTTTTCCATTTGGGTCATCTTAGCACCAGCTGCAATTGGCAGTGCGTATGCTGAACCATTACTCCAAGGAGCATACCAAGTTCTTCCCATACCTTCTCCAACAGCTCTTGGTTTAAATATATGAGACGCTCCACCAGCAGCAACAATAACTGTTTTTGCTCTGAAAACATGGAAGTCTCCAGTTCTCATATTAAAACCTACTGCTCCACCTACTCTATTCTCTTTTTCCTCATCCATTAAAAGATGAGTTACCATTATTCTATTGTAAATTTTGTCAGCTGATTTTTTAGCTGCTTCAGCTACTATCGGTTTATAACTTTCACCATGAATCATTATTTGCCATTTACCCTCTCTTAAGTAACGACCAGTTTTTTCATTTTTCATCATTGGCAGACCCCACTCATCAAACATGTGTACTGTTGAGTCTACGTGACGAGCCATGTCATATCCTAAATCTTCTCTTACCATTCCCATTAAATCATTACGCGCGTATCTTACGTGATCTTCAGGTTGGTTTTCGCCCCATTGCATGCCCATGTAACAGTTAATTGCATACAATCCTTGAGCAACAGCTCCACTTCTATCTATGTTGGCTTTTTCTACACAAACAATTTTTAAATCTCTTCCCCAGTGTCTTGCTTCAAAAGCGGCACCTGTTCCAGCCATACCACCACCAACTACTAGAACGTCACAATCTTCGTAATGTGTTTTATGTTTAGCCATTAATAATAAACTCCCTTTTTGAAAGTTTCTTTAGGAACAGACGGAAGCTCTCCATCAATGTTAAGTCCTTCTGGCTCAGTATATAATCTTTGAGAATTTATCTCTCCTTGATTTGGTTTATCTCCCTCAGCAAGTTTTGGAATGAACTTTCCCCAAGGTTTAGTTGTGATTGGAGATACAAAATCTTTTGTAGTTCCATTTCTAAATTTTATTTTCCATGAGATAGTTCCTTTTTCTTCTTCACGTCTTACCCTCACACTGTGCCCCATTGGTGCAAAATCTGCATAACCTCTTACATCTATTGCATGATTAGGGCATGCTTTAACACATGAATAGCACTCCCAACAAAAGTTTGGTTCAATATTCTTTGCTCTTCTTATTGTTTCATCGATATGCATTATATCTGATGGACAAATATCTACACAGTGACCGCAGCCATCGCAACGGGTCATATATACAAAAGTTGACATAATTTAATTTTTCTCCTTTTTAATTTTTATCATATTAATAGTGTTTTGGCTCTTCTCTTTTTATACCTAAGCCAAATTGCTCAGGTGCATCTGCTTCAGGTGGTAGATTATCTCTAGAACCATCAGCTTCCGCTAAATTTTTTTGTATTGCTGCTCCAGGTTTATAAAACATATGAGCAAATTTTGACCAATATACTCCACCAAATAAAACCAGATTTGCAACAATGAATAATACTAAAAATACCATATCATCATATCTTCCAAGAAGATTTAATGATTGTAGGTAAGACCATATCAAACCAAATAAAGATGATGCTATTAATGCTAAAACAAATAAGTCAGCTTTAATCATTCTAAACCAAGGTTGTGCCTCAGAATAAACATCAACTCTTAGAAAGAACCAAAACCAAGATCCTCCTAATACAGTTAGTGCTGCTCCAATATGCCATATCATTGGCCATACTGTTGGAGTAGTAGATCCCGGCGATGTATAAAAGAATATCATAACAACTGAGCCTACCCAAAAAAGTATTGTTCCGTACATGCCCATTACATGTGCAACTCTTCTTTTGCCTGCGCCAAGTTCTGATGTAGTAGCAATGTCACTAGCTATAGTTTTTGAAATTACAGATATTCTCTCTCCTGTTGATAAGGTTTTCGTAGCTGATAATTTTGCTTTTTTTGCATTGTTAAAGAAATACTTCACATTTTTTTTATGAACGATGTCCATAACTGTTCCAACTAGAATTAGTAAACCCATTAAAATAACAAATGATTGCATCAAAAATGGTGGTACAGTCTCTGCCAATATTAAAAATGGATTAGTTGATATCATCTAAAGATTTCCTTCCGCTGAAGATTTTTATTATAATTATAAAGAGAGATCAACCGCGATATAATGACATTTTAACAGGTTATAAACCTAAATATTATTTGGTTTTACGTATATAATGTTGTTTAGCAGCAATTACACTTCTTACACCACCTTGAGGATTATCAACATCACCTAATCGTCTAGGAATCAGATGAATATGACAATGATTGATTGATTGTCCTGCAGTTTTACCAGAATTTGATCCCACATTAAACCCTTCAATCGTTTTATCTTTATCTTCAAGTTTCTTTTTAAGTTCTTTAAGAAGAGCATCACATGCTAAAACCTCTTCATTATTTAATTCAAAATAATTTTCAACATGCCTCTTTGGAACAACTAAAGCATGATATTTAGAGACTGGATAAGTATCATAACTTGCATATGCCAAGTCATTCTCTAGCTCAAAATCATTCCTAGATATATTGCAAAATAAACATGGGTTATTTGGGTCTCTCATATTTAATTATAAATATATTTTTCTTTTCTAAATTCTTTTTCAAAAATTTTGTACATTGAGTTAAATACTGTAGTTTTTTTTCTCTTCCACTTGCCATCTAATATATAGCTTGTTGAAACTACACCTTTGCCAGAGCCAATAAGTAAGATTTCATCAAATTGATTTAATTCTTTTAGATAAATATCTTTTTTAATTATATTAAATTTTTTTTCATAAAATTTAAAATTAGTACCTCTATAATATTTATTTTTTGGTGAATAAATTTTATTATTTTTTACAAATAACAAATTTGATGTTCCAGTTTCAAATATTCTATCTTTTACACATAGGGCAATGTCTTCTTTTGATGTATTCATTTTTGATAAATAGCTAAGTATTTTTTTATATTTTAAATTTTTGTATTCAGGTTTTACTCTCTCATAGTTTACTAACTTAATGCAAAAATTATTCTTAGGTTTAATTCTATCTCTAAGTGAAATTGAAATGATTTTTTTATTTAAAGCAACTCTAAGTAAGTGATTATAATTTTTCTTCTTATCTATGTTTTCTTTTATTAATTTAAATATTTTACTTTTTATATCTGTTTCACTTATCTGATAAGCTTTTAAGGATTTTAATAAATTGTCTATATGAGATTTAAAAAATAGAATTTTTGGTGGCTTGTTATAAAGCCACATTGTTGTAAAAACTCCATCCTTGTTCCAGAGATCATCAAACTTAATTTCTTTTAAGTTTTTACGCTGATAAGATTTTTTTAATAAGTATTTTACCATTATTTGTCAAAAAAGATTCTGGGTGAAATTGAAAACCATATACATCATCTTTGGCATTTTCGAAACCCATAGCAATATTAGATTTTGTACATCTAAACGTAATATTGAAGTTTTTTTTATTAAAAGGCTCTTTCAATTTAAGTGAATGATATCTTCCAACTTTAAATTTTGTATTTTTTTTAAAAATTGAGTTATCACTTACTACCTCTACCATTGATTGAAACCCGTGATAAATTCTATTTTGCTGAATGATTTTCCCTTTTTCACTATGTAGTATTAATTGATACCCCAGACAAATACCTATAATTTTTTTTTTTCCTTTATACTTGTTGTAAATTTTGATTGATGCAGGATAATCTTTTGGCGAACCCGGCCCTGGAGAAAATATAATTGTTTTACATTTCTCTAAAAGTTTTTCATTTATATCAAAGTAGTTTGAACAATAAACTTTATCAAATTCAGAAAACTGATGAACTACATTCCAAGTAAATGAATCTTGATGATCAATTATGTAAATCATTTAAATAATTCCAAAAGTGATTTTGCTTTGATAAAGTTTTCATTGAATTCTTTCTTTGAATTACTATCCAACACAACTCCAGAAGCTGCGGATATTTCTGATCTATTTTTAAAATTTAAAATTGATCTAATAATTATGTTAAACCTCATATCCTCATTAAATTTTATATACCCAAAACTTCCAGTAAAAATATTTCTATCTTCTTTTTCTTGCGAATTAAGCAATTCTAAAGTTCGTATCTTGGGACATCCAATGACAGATCCACCTGGCATCATTGATTTAATTATTTCTTTGACTGAAATATTGCTATTCAATTTTCCAATAATACTAGTTACATAGTGATATAGGTGTTTATATTCTTCTACATATTTTTGTTTTTTGATTTTTACTGTACCTGGTTTGCATATTCGAGATAGATCGTTTCTTTCAAGATCTACAATCATATTATGCTCTTTAGTTTCTTTATTATTATTTCTGAAGAATTGCAGAGCTTTTGATTTGGTTGTGTGTTTATTTTTTTTTAATGTTCCTGCAATTGGTTTGGTATTAATAAAATTGCCTACTCTATTGATTAAAGTCTCAGGTGAGCAGCTAACTATAGAGTAATCTTTATCTCTTATCATAAACGACTCGGGCGATGAGTTAATCTTCATTAGTTTCCAAAAGAAATTTACTGAATTAATAGTCGATTTATTCTTATATTTTGTACATATTTTTATTTGATAAGTTTCTCCTTCTCTAATTTTTCTAGAAAATGCATCAAATATTTTTTGGTATTTATTAAATTCTATATTTAGTTTGAAAGGGCTTAGAATTTTAGTTTTTTGAAAAACTTCTTTGAATTCAGTTTTTTTTAAATTTGAATGAATTTTAATTTTGTTTCTTATTTTGATTAAGGTTTCGGGCTTATAAAAAATACCTTTGTAGAAGTTCATTTTTTTTTGATTTTTTATAGATAAATTTAAAAGACTACATAAGATCTCATAACCAAAAAATCCGACAAATAGGTCGGTTTCTTTTTTATATTTTTTCGAAGAAAAGCTATCTAAAAATTTTGCAATATTATTTTTGTTAAGCGTTATCTTCTTTGAAAAATCCGTATAAATATTATATCCCCCATCAACTTTATAGATAATAAGGGGTTTATTAGACTGATAAAGTTTTTCTAAATATTTATTAAATTTAAGTTTATGCTGGTTGAGCTCTTTCAATTGTTTTCTCTATAATAGGTAAATGTATCACGCCTGCAAAAATTGATAATGCGATAGATGCGTACCATGCATAATCAAAATTTCCATACATCTCATAAAAAACTCCCCCAAGGTAAGCTCCAAGAAAAGAGCCAATCTGATGACTAACAAATACAATACCGTATAAAAGACCTAAGTGTTTTGTTCCAAAAATGTGACCTACTAAACCGTTCGTTGGTGGAACAGTTGAAAGCCATAAAAGTCCAAATGTTACACCGAATACAACTGAATTAAATATACTTGGTGGCAGAAATAAAAAATAAATTAAAGAGACTCCTCTTAATAAATAAATGGCACTTAAAACTTTCTTTTTACTATATCTAGTTGCTAAATAACCGCTACCAAGAGTTCCTATCATATTAAATACTCCAACTAATGCTAATATCATTGCAGCTGTCCAATCGGGCATCCCTTTATCCATCATATATTTTGGAATGTGCGTAGCTACTAATGCGATATGCCAACCACAGACAAAAAATCCAAGTGTTAAAAATATAAAACTTTTATTAGTGAAAGCTTCTCTTAAAGCCTCTGAGGCTGTTTGTTTATTATCTTGATTGTTACTTCCTACTGGAATTTTAGGAGTGCTTACAAATAATGAAACAATTAAACCAATACCTAATAAAAAACAGAAATACAAAATAGTAATTTCCCAACCTATTTCAATTAAAGAATATCTAACCAGCAATGGTGACACAAAAAATCCAAATGAACCTGCGCATGTTACAATCCCTGTAGCAATTGTTCTATTGGAAGCAGGAAAATGTTTAGCGACAACAGATACTGGAATACTTATCGCAGTTCCTCCTAGGCCTATTCCAATTAATAGACCAATAGTTAATGTAAAATAATATCCTGTATTTAATCCAGAATAGAAAAGTAACAATCCTGCTAAGTAAAATAAAAAACTAATGAATATTGCAGCCGCACCTCCATACTTATCAGTTATATAACCAAACACAGGACTAAAAACTCCCCACATCAAAAGCTGCAATCCGATTACAAAACCAAAATGTGAAATAGAAATATCAAGGTCAGTATTAAAATCAAAAAAAAATAATCCAAAAGTCTGTCTTATTCCAAGTGAAACAATTACAACAGACGATGCTGCTACTAAAG
>CABYCO010000015.1 GCA_902517495.1 uncultured Pelagibacteraceae bacterium
AAATCTAAGGTTTTATATGGAGGCTCTGTAAACCCAAAAAATATAAAAAATTTAATGAGAATCGATAATATTGATGGTTTTTTGATTGGTGGAGCATCAACTAATGAAAAAATATTTATTGATATAATGAAAAAATCAATTAATTAAGCGTCGTGGAAAACATACTATTAATTATAAATATAATATTAGCCGCAATTCTAGTATTGATGGTTTTGTTCCAAAAATCTGAAGGTGGAGCCCTGGGTATTGGAGTATCTCAAGATAACTTCATGTTTTCAAGGTCAGCTGGTAATTTTATGACTAAAGCAACTGCTATTGTTGCAACATTATTCATAATTTGCAGTCTAGGATTAACTATTATTTCACGAGGAGATCTTCCTTCAAACACTTCTGTAATTGATAAAATAGAAGAAAATGCAGATGATGCTCCTAAATTACCAGAAAATAATAATTAATACTTTTATTTTTACAAATCATTAGCTATAACATAATTCCATGGCGCGATATATATTTGTCACCGGCGGCGTGGTTTCATCACTTGGTAAAGGTTTGTCATCAGCATCGCTTGGATATTTGCTTAGATCACAAGGTTATAAGGTAAGAATAAGAAAAATGGATCCATATTTAAATGTAGATCCAGGAACGATGAGTCCTTTTCAGCATGGTGAAGTTTTTGTAACTGACGATGGCGCTGAGACTGATTTAGATTTGGGACATTACGAAAGATTCACAAATATTTCAGCTAAGCAATCTGACAATATTACTACAGGTAGAATTTATAGTGATATCATAAAAAAAGAGAGAAGAGGAGGTTATCTCGGAAAAACAGTTCAGGTAATTCCACATGTTACAGATAGAATAAAAGAGTTTATAAAAAAAGACATAACAAATGAAGATTTTGTAATTTGTGAAATTGGAGGTACAGTCGGTGATATTGAGAGTTTACCATTTTTAGAGGCTATAAGACAGTTTTCAAATGATAATGGAAGATCAAAATCATTATTTATTCATTTAACATTTGTTCCTTTTTTAAAATCTTCAGATGAAATTAAAACAAAGCCAACACAACATTCTGTTAAAGAATTAAGAAGTATAGGAATTCAACCTGATATTGTGATCTGTAGATCTCAACAGTCTATTCCTTTAGACCAAAGAAGAAAAATATCCTTATTTTGTAATGTGGACATTGCTAATGTTATAGAAACAGTTGATGTAAAAACTATTTATGAAGCCCCAATAAGTTTCTTTAATCAAAAATTAGATAAGCAGGTTTTAAAATTCTTTAAAATAAAATCTAGAAAAAGACCAAACTTGCTACCTTGGAAAAAAATTACAAATATAGTTTTGAAAACAAAAAGAACAGTAAATATTGCTATCATTGGCAAATATGTAAACTTAAAAGATGCTTATAAATCACTTGATGAAGCTCTCACGCATGGGGGAATTTCAAATAAAGTTAAAGTTAACTTGGTAAGAATTGAATCAGATAAACTAAGATCAAAAGAAATTAAATCAAAATTAAAGAATGTATCGGGAATATTGATACCAGGAGGGTTTGGCAAAAGAGGAACAGAGGGAAAAATTGAGGCAATTAGATATGCCAGAGAGAGAAAAATACCTTTTCTAGGTATTTGTTTTGGAATGCAAATGGCCATGATTGAGTTTGCAAGAAATATTTTAAAAATTAAAAAAGCTGGCTCTAGTGAATTAGATAAAAATTGTTTTCCCGTAATAGGATTAATTGATGAATGGAACAAAGATGGAAAAATTATAAAAGGAACCGACAAAAACCTTGGAGGAACAATGAGGTTAGGTCTATATGAGGCAAAACTACGAAATAATTCTGCCATAAAAAATATCTATAAATCTAATGTGATTAAGGAGAGACACAGACATAGATATGAAGTCAATATAAATTTAATGCAAAAATTTGAAAAAAAAGGTTTGATGTTTTCAGGAATTTCTCCTGACAATCAATTACCTGAAATTATTGAACTTAAAAATCATCCATGGTTTATTGGAGTCCAATTTCATCCAGAATTTAAATCTAGACCTTTAAATCCTCATCCTTTATTCTCATCATTTATTAAAGCTGCAAAATCTTTTAATGGAAAATAAAATAGTTAATTGTAACGGTATAGAAATTTCAAACAAAAATAAAATTTGTTTAATAGCCGGTCCTTGTCAACTTGAAACCGAGCAACACGCTTTGGACATGGCAGGTAAAATTAAAGAAATTACTACAAAGTATAATATTGGATTTATTTATAAAACCTCATTTGATAAGGCTAATAGAACAAGCTTGAAAGGCAAAAGAGGAGCAGGTTTAGAAAACTCCCTGCCAGTATTTGATAAAATCAAAAAAGATATTAATGTACCAGTTCTTACTGATATACATAATGAAGAACAATGTTCCCTAGTTTCTCATCACGTAGATGTTCTTCAAATACCAGCATTTCTTTGTAGACAAACAGACTTATTAATTGCTGCTGCTAAAACCAATAAAATTATTAATGTGAAAAAGGGTCAATTCCTAGCACCATGGGATATGGTGAATGTAACCAAAAAAATTTCTGATAGTGGTAATGAAAATATTTTAGTGACCGAAAGAGGAGCAAGCTTTGGATATAATACATTGGTCTCAGATATGAGATCTATTCCCATCATGGCAAAAAATGGTTATCCAGTAGTATTCGATGGAACTCATTCAGTTCAGCAACCTGGTGGTCTAGGTGAAAAAAGTGGTGGTCAAAGAGAATTTGTTGAGTATTTGTCTAGAGCAGCTGTTGCAGTAGGCGTTGCAGCTATTTTTTTGGAAACACATCAGGACCCAGATAATGCTCCATCAGATGGTCCAAACATGGTCCCTTTAGACAAATTAGACGAGTTAATTAATCAAATTGTAGAAATAGATAATTTAGTTAAAAAGTAAAAATGGAACTAATAATTGATTTAATAAATTTAATTTCTTTATTCTTTTAATGAGTAAAATACAACGAGTTGTAGCCAGACAGGTTTATGATAGTAGAGGAAATCCCACAATTGAGGCTGAAGTATTTTCAAATAATTTAAGTGCGTCAGCAATTTGTCCTTCAGGAGCTTCAACAGGAACTTTTGAGGCCTATGAAAAAAGAGATAAGAGTAATAAAAAATACTTAGGAAAAAGTGTTTTAATACCAGTTGTAACTGTTAATAAATTAATTTCAAAAAAATTAAAAAATCAAAACATCCACTACCAAGAGAGAATAGATAGTATTCTTATAAAATTAGATGGCACAAAACAAAAAACAAAGTTAGGTGCGAATACAATATTAGCTGTATCCATGGCTGTAAAAAAATTATCGGCAAAAGTTAAAAAAATACCTTTATATAAAAATTTTATTGTTAAAAAAAATTTTAAACTCCCCTTTCCTTTAATGAATATTATTAATGGGGGTGCACATGCTGATAATGGCCTTAGAATACAAGAGTTTATGATTAGACCTGATAAAGCAAAATCATTTAATGATGCTGTCAGAATGTGTTTTCTAGTAATAAACAATTTAAAAGTATTATTAAAAAAAGCAGGTCACTCTATTAATGTAGGTGATGAAGGTGGCTTTGCACCAATGATAAGCGATAATGAGAGTGCTTTAAAGCTTATAGTTCAGGCGATCAAAAAATCAGGTTTTAAAAATGGTAAAGATATATCTATTTGTTTAGATGTTGCAGCAAATGAGTTAATTAAAAAAGGCAAATATTCAATTCATTCTAAAAATTACATAAGTGTTGATCAATCAATTAAAAAATACTTACAACTTATTAAAAAATATCAAATTAAATCAATTGAGGATCCATTTGGTGAAAATGATTGGAAGGCATGGTCTAAATTTGTTAATGAAACAAAAAACAAAACACAAATAATAGGTGATGATCTTTTTGTAACTAATCTTGAAAGATTAAAAATAGGCTTTCTAAACTTATCTGCAAATAGTATTTTAATAAAATTGAACCAAATAGGAACTGTAACTGAAACATTAGAAGTAATAAAATTTGCTCAACTCATTGGTTTTAAAACAATCATCTCCCATAGATCTGGTGATACTGAAGATACATTTATTGCTGATTTAGCAGTAGGCACCAACTCAAATCAAATCAAAACCGGATCTCTTGCAAGATCAGAGAGAATAGCAAAATATAACCAACTAATTCGTATCGAAGAAGATCTTGGTAGATCGGCTAAAATGAATAAAATCGAATAATGTTAGAAAAATTAAAAAAGAACTATTTTATTCTTATCATCACATTCCTGTTTATCTATTTTTTCTTCAATTTATTAGATGGTGATAGAGGTCTCATTTCTTACATGGAAAAGAAAGATATATATGAACAATTAAAAAAAGATCAAATTACTATAATTAGCAAAATAGAGGATTTAGAACACAAAAATTCACTTCTAACAGAAAATATAGATCTAGATTTTATAGAAATATTAATAAGAGAAAAGTTTTTATTTGGAAAAGAAGGTGAGACTACCTATATAATTAAAGATAATGGAAATCAAAAATAGACCAAGACATCCTGAAAAAGTTAATAAACCGATTAATCCTATCAAAAAGAAACCTGAGTGGATTAGATCGAAGCTCCTAAATAGTAAAGAATTTTTTTTAACTAAAACAGTTGTCAATAAAGATAATCTTGTAACAGTTTGCCAGGAAGCAAACTGCCCTAATATAACTGAATGCTGGAGTAAAAGGCACGCAACACTAATGATAATGGGTGATACATGTACAAGAGCATGTGCATTTTGTGATGTTAAAACAGGAAAACCAGAAAAATTAGATCAATTTGAGGCAATTAAAATAGCTAATGCAGTTAAAAAATTAAGTTTAAGACATGTTGTTATTACATCAGTTGATAGAGACGACCTTTCTGATGGTGGATCAAACCATTTTCATGATGTTATTGTTGCAACAAGGAAAAAAAATCCAAATACAACAATTGAAGTTTTAACGCCTGATTTTTTAAGAAAAGGAGAAGCTTATAAAAGAGTATTAGAAGCAAGCCCAGATGTTTTTAATCACAATATTGAAACTGTTCCAAGTCTTTATGTAAAAGTTAGACCAGGGGCAAGATATTTTGGATCATTAGAACTTTTAAAAAATTCAAAAAAATTCAATAAAAATGTTTTTACAAAATCAGGAATTATGGTTGGATTTGGAGAAACAAAAGATGAAATAATTCAAGTTATGGATGATCTAAGATCTGCAGAAGTTGATTTCTTAACTATAGGTCAATATCTTCAACCTTCGGCCAAGCACTTTCCATTAAATAGGTATTACCATCCAGATGAATTTAAAGAATTGGGTAAAATAGCAAAATCCAAAGGATTTTTATTAGTATCCTCATCACCCTTAACAAGATCTTCTTATCATGCTGACGAAGATTTTAATAAACTCAAAAATAATAGAAATAATATTCATTAATGCCAAAAGCATCAGTTAAGAGATTAATTGATAACAAAAAAGACAAACTAATAGAGTTTGTTTTAGATATTGAAAAATACCCTGAATTTGTTCCATTCTGTCAGGGTTCAAAAGTACATGAAAGAAAACAAAAAGGAGATCTAACACTTATTGTTGCCGATCTAACTATAGGAAAAGGACCTTTTGTAGATACCTATAAAAGTGATGTGAAATTTAATAAAAAAGATGACACAATTTTTGTAACAAATATAGATGGTCCTTTAAATTATTTAGAAAATAATTGGAAATTTCAGGAGCAAGGAGATTTAACAGAGGTGACTTTTGATGTTGATTTTGAAATTAAAAATAAATTTTTGAATATTTTAATGACTAAGTCTTTTCAATTTGGTCTTGAAAAAATAGCTGATGCATTTCAGAAAAGAGCTGAAAGTTTATAGCGTATTCAAAATCATTTTAAAAGCTTGCTTAACAGTTGCTTTTTGAATCGAAATTCTTTTTTTACTTTTAAATATATTTTTCTTTATAATTATTTTACTTTCTTTTTTAAGACCTATGTAAACTATGCCTACTGGTTTTTCTTTTGTACCACCATTCGGTCCTGCGACTCCCGTGATGGAGATTGATATGTTTGCTTTACTAATTTTACTTAAATTTTTGACCATCGATAGACAGGTTTCATGGCTTACTGCTCCATACTTTGTAATAGTTTTTTTTGGAACTTTAAGCAGTTTTACTTTTGCATTGTTAGAATAAGTCAATAGTCCCATATTAAATACTTTTGATGACCCGCTAATAGATGTAATTGAACTTGCTAAAAGTCCTCCGGTGCAGGACTCTGCAAATGATACTGTTAGTTTTTTTTTAGTCAGTAACTTTACAATTTTTAAGGATAAATTACTCATGAGGTAATAATCATATAAAATACGAGAATTGCTACTACATATAATCCAGCACAAACATCATCCATTATAACACCAAAGCTATTCTTAAAGTTTTTATCGTAATAACTTACAGGGTAGGGTTTTGCGATATCAAAAATTCTAAAAAGAATAAACATTATAAAATAAAAGGTTAGCACCCTTGCTGGATCTGTTGGTTCTTTATGGGCAATTTCATAAAGGCAAATTGGTATTGATTGACCAATAAACTCATCAATAACAACTTCTTTTGGATCTTTATTGGTTAAATCTTTAATGAATAAATTTACTGCAAAAAGTGAAATTATAAAAATACCTACTAATAAAAATAAAAAAGCATCTGCTGGCACTGAAAAAACATGAAATAATAAATATAAAAAGATTACTGTAACTAATGAAGCATAGCTCCCAGGTATTCTTGGCAATTTTCCAATGCCAAACATTGTAACAAATAAAGAATTTATTTTTTTAAACATAATTTAAAGATACTATAACTTCACATGCGATAGCCTCTTCTTTTCCAATCAAACCTAACTTTTCAACTGTTTTACCTTTTAAATTAATTTGATCTTTATTTATATTGAGCAAATTAGACAATGAAGTTATAATTTTTTCTCTATATTTTGAGACTTTAGGTTTTTCACAAATTAAATTTATGTCTACATTATTTATAAAATATCCTTCTTTATCCAAGTTTTTCAAAATAGGAGACAACATATTGGGTGATCTTATATTTTTAAATCTTTTTTTGTTGCTTGGATAAAGAGTTCCAATATCTTTTTTTCTCATAGCACCCAGTAGTCCATCTATTATGGCATGGATAATTACATCTCCATCAGAATGACCTTGTAGGCCAGAATGAAATGGAATTTTAATTCCACCAAGATATAATTTTTTGTTTTTAATCAATCTATGTATATCAAAACCAATCCCGTAAAAATTTTGAATATTAAGCTTTTCTAAATCAGACTTTGTTGTAATTTTGAAATTATTTTCTTCACCTTTTATAAATTTAACTTTTTTTTTATTATCTAAAAATAATGTTGCCTCATCAGTAATTTTTGTATTATTTAATTTTGATAGATTGAACAAACTTTTAAAATTAAAACATTGCGGCGTCTGGGTAAATATCAAATTTTCTCTATTCAAATTCTGAATTTTATTTTCAATTCTATATTTTGTTGAGTCATCTGTTTTAACATAAGGAACTACAGCTTTGTTTTTTTTTAGGTTTGAGTTTAGTTTTTTTAATAACTTAATTGAAAAATTTGGTCGCGCCGCATCATGAATAAAAACATTTGTAAATCTCTTATTTTTTATAAAATTTAATGCTTTTTTTGATGATTGATATCTTTCTCTCCCACCTTTAATCACATTAATAGATTTATTTTTAATATTTTTAATTGGAATATTTGATACAATTATTATTGATTTAAATAACTTAGACTTTATTGCCTTATCTACTGAATGCATAAATAAGGGTTTATTCATGTATTTTGTAAATTGTTTTGGATTATTTGATTTAAATCTCTTACCTTTGCCAGCAGCTAGTAGTATAAAACAATTAGTCATGATTGTTATAAAATTATTTTAATATATTTTTAAATTATGTTTGCTTTGTTAAAAAGAAATTTGTTTATCATAGTTATATTTATATTAACTATTTCATTAGGTTTTCTAACATTTTTAACATTTATCAATAAAAGTTTTATAAAGCTGAATGAAGATAACCTCGAAATTCTTCTTATTTCTAATATAGTATTAGTACTCTTATTTTTTGTATTAATATTTATAGATATTAAAAGCTCAATTAAGAATAATATTAATGTAAGAGGCTCTGTTGCCAATAGAAAATATATAGTCTCATTTGCACTTTTTACTTTAATACCATCGTTATTAATTTCAGTATTTTCATTATTTATTTTTTCTTTTGCACTTGATAAGTATTTTGACAAAAAAATTACTACAGCTGTTAACAACTCTTATGAAATAGCAAAAAACTATGTTGATGAGAAAAGAAATAAAATTGAATCTGAAATTGTTTTAATTGCTTTTGATTTAAACAAATATTCTGATTTATACAATTCGAATCCAGACAAATTTCAGATAATACTCAATACACAAAGATACCTAAGAGATATAGATCAACTACATTTAATTGATGTTGAAGGTAATTTAATTCAATCAGCAACAGACTCTCAATATAAAAAGATTGAAGATAGAGCGATGGAAATGGTTAAAAATGATGATAGGCCATTAAAAATTATAAATACATTTGAGAATAAATCTGCAGCTATTGTAAGACTGTCGAGTTTTGAAAATACTTTCTTATATGTTTTGAAATATTTTGATAAAAATATTTCTAATTACTTAATCAAGTCTGAGGAAGCTGTAAATTTTTACTATACTGTTGAAAATCAAAATTTAGGTATAAGAATTTCATTTGCTATAATTTATATTACACTTGTTACACTATTATTATTTTTATCCATAACTATAGCTATAAGATTTTCCTCACGTTTCTTTATATCGATAAATAATCTAATAACTGCATCTGAGAATATTGGTAAAGGAAATCTTGATACAAAAGTTCCCGATTTAAAAGCTGATATTGAAATGGAAAGACTTAATAAAAATTTTAACTCGATGATTGATAGGTTGAAAAACCAACAAGAAAAATTACTTACAAACGAAAGACACGAGGCATGGGAAAATGTTGCCAGAAAATTGGCACATGAAATTAAAAACCCATTAACACCTATACAATTGACAATAGATAATCTTAAAACAAAATATTTGCCTAATGTTGAAAAAGAAAAGCAAGAAAAATATTTAAACAATCTTAAAACAATACTTAAACAAATTAAACAAATTGAAAATTTAGTAAATGAATTTTCGGACTTTGCTAGAATGCCAAAACCATTATTTAAACCGAACAACCTAAATTTAATTATCAAAGAAAATATTAGTTTGGTAAATAAATTTGATAAGTCGATTACAATTAGACTGGTTAACCATCTAGCCAAAGACGCTGTCTTAAAATTTGATAATGAACAATTCACTAGATTATTTTTTAACTTGATCAAAAATTCAGTAGAAAGTATTCAAGAAAAAGTTGAAAAAGATAGCAAAACTGTCAAAAATATAGATATAGAATTAAGACAAAGAAGAGATTATATAAACATAAATATTGTTGATACAGGTACAGGGTTTAAAAATAAAAAAACTAAAGATATAATTAAGCCTTATTTTACAACTAAAGAAAAAGGAACTGGATTAGGATTATCAATTGTAGATAAAATTATTAGTGATCACGAAGGATCAATTAAATTTTTAAATCACAAAAACGGTGCAAAAATTCAAATTATAATTCCATATATTAAATAATGTCAGCTGAAATTTTAATAATAGACGATAATGCAGATATAAGACTAATTCTTGATGAATTAATTGAAGATGCAGGATACAAAACAAGAGTTGCAGCTAATTTTAATCAAGCGTTGACTGAAATTGATAAGAAACTTCCTGATGTTGCAATTATAGATGTAAAGTTAGACAAAGGTGATAACGATGGAATTTTACTTTTAGATCACATAAAGAGGAAAAATGCAGATCTACCTGTAATAATGATTTCAGGTCATGCAAATATAGAGATGGCAGTAAATTCTTTAAAATCAGGTGCTTTTGAATTTATTCAAAAACCGTTTGATAAAGAAAGACTTTTAAATTTTGTTAATAGAGCTGTGGAAAACTACAATTTAAAAAATGAAAATAAAAAATTAAACACTAAGCTTTTTCATACATTTGAATTAGTCGGCAAAAGTTCAAATATTTTGTCTATAAAAGATCAAATAAATAAATTATCTAAATCTGAAAGCAGAATATTTATTAGTGGCCCAACTGGATCAGGTAAAGAATTAATTTCAAGAAAAATTCATAAAAATTCTAAACGAAAATATGGCCCATTTGTAGTCATAAATGGAGCACTTCTAGACGCAAAAAAATATGAACTTGAATTATTTGGTGAAGAAAAAAAAGATGGATCCATTTTTTATGGAGCTCTTGAGAAAGCATCAGGAGGTATATTATTAATTGATGAAGTTACTGAAATTCCACTTGAAACACAGTCCAAAATTTTAAGAGTTTTAATAGATCAAAAATTTAAAAGGATAAATAGTAATCATGATATTAAAGTTGATGTGAGAATAATTTGTACAAATAGCAAAGATGCTCAACAAGAGATTAAATTTGGAAATTTCAGAGAAGATTTATTTCACCGATTAAATGTATTTAATATAAAAATAGATCCATTAAATAATAGAATTGATGATATACCAATACTAATAGATTATTTTATTGAAAATATCTGCAATGCAAATAATTTTAAAAAATTTAAGATACTTGATAATAATTACTTACTTAATTATGACTGGCCTGGGAATGTTAGAGAACTAAGAAATTTAATAGAAAGAATAGCCATATTATCTCCTGGTGATGATAATGAGAGATTAATGAATATAATTAAAGAGTCTTTATCAAAGTCAATTGAAGATGAATTTTCTGTGACAGAAACCCTTACTGTTCCATTAAAAGAAGCTAGGGAAAGTTTTGAAAAACAATATTTAATTTCTCAATTAAAAAAATTTAGTGGAAATATTTCAAAAACTGCAAAATTTATAGGTATGGAAAGATCAGCTTTACATAGAAAATTAAAACTACTTGGTGTGAAAGATCTAAACTAATGAATATTATTATTTGTGGAGCTGGAAGGGTAGGTTCAACTATTGCAAAAATGTTAATTGAGCAAAATCATTCAATTACAATGATTGATCAATCTAGTGATGACATTCAGAAAATAAACGAAACCCTTGATGTTAAAGCAATTGTTGGAAAGGCAACATCACCATCAATATTAGAAAAAGCAAATACTAAAGATGCAGATATGATCATAGCAGTAACACGAAATGACGAAATAAATATGTTGATATGCCAAATAGCTTTCTCATTATTTCAAGTTCCTAAGAAAATTGCTCGTATAAGATTTCAAGAATATCTTGATCCAAAATACTCAGGACTATTTAATAGAGAAAATTTACCAATCGATAATATCATTTCTCCAGAAATTGAGATTGCCAAATCTATTCAGCGTAAACTGGAGGCGCCAGGAGCTTTAGATAATGTGCCTTTTGCAGAAAATAAAATTAGATTGTTGGAAATCTTGATTGATGAAAAATGCTCAATTCATGGAATTAATTTAAATGAACTTACAAAAAAGTTTCCAAGACTTAATGCTTATATCCTGGGTGTTATTAGAAATGATAAATTTGTTGTAATGAAAAAAACAGATCAATTACAACTTGACGACAAAGCATATGTAGTTGTTAACAGTAGTCAAATGCAAGAGACTTTGAATGTTTTTGGTCATAATGAAAAAATTTCAAACAAAATGTTAATTATTGGTGGTGGAAATATTGGTTTTAATCTTGCTAAAAATATTGAACAATCTTTTGACTCTGCAAGAGTTAAAATAATTGAAAAAGATAAATCTAGAGCAGAATATATTGCAAATGAACTTAATGATACTATTGTGATTAATGGCAATGGGTTGGATGAAGACGTTTTAAGTGAGGCTAATATTGATGAAGTTGAAACAGTTTTAGCTTTAACCAATGATGATGAAGATAACTTAATGGTAAGTGTAATAGTTGAAAAATTTTCTAAAGATAAAAGAACTATGGCATTAATAAACAAGCCTAACTATTCTTTATTACAATCTTCTTTAAAAATTGACGACTTAATTGATCCAAGAATGAATACAGTTTCAAGTATCTTAAAACATGTACATAAAGGAACAATTGAAAATGCCTATACAATTTTAAATGGTGAATATGAAGTAATAGAGGCTGATATTATTGAAACTTCTGAATTAATTAATAAACAATTAAAAGACTCAAATTTACCTGATGAAATTAGAATTGGAGCAATATTAAGAGATGAAAACGTTATTATTCCAAGCTCAAGTTACATTTTTCAAAAAGATGATACTGTTGTTCTTTTATCTAAAAGAGATCAATTACCTATTGTAGAAAACATGTTTAGAATTAGTTCAGTCTAATTTAAATATGACTAAATTTAGCACTCTCTATCTAAGTTCTTTTTTAATTTTAATAAGCATTTTTTCTTTTTTTAATATTATTTATTCAAATTATTTTAATATTTTTTTTAATATAGATAATTATATTTATACTTTTATTCTAAGTCTGATTTTGGGAGGATTGTTATTATTTTTTAATAAAAAAAATACAAAAAAAATTACCCTCTACGAAAAAATATTTACTGTAATGTTGGGATATATTTTATTTCCTTTAATAATATCAATTCCATATTATTTTGGTATTCAAAATATCTCATTTATAAATTCATATTTTGAAGCGATATCTGGCTTCACTTCAACAGGTTTTACAATTTTTGAAAATATAAAACAGTTAGATGAAAGCTTAATTTTATGGCGGTCAACATCACAATGGATTGGGGGTATTTATTTCCTTTTTTCAATTTTATTATTGATTGATATTTTTGATAAAAATCTAAAAAACTCATTTACAGAGTATCTATCTTTTAATTATAGTGAAATTTTTAAACAATCTTTAAAAATTATTATAATTTATTCAGCATTAACTTTATTAATATTTATTTTATTCAAGATAATAAATTTAAGAACTTTTGATGCATTTAATTTATCATTATCAATAATATCATCTGGTGGCTTTTTACCTGTTAATAGAATTGATTATTTATTTGAAAGTGATTTAAGTAAAATTATTTTATCATTTACTATGATGTTATCTTTTTTTAGTTTGTTTTTAGTTTATAATCTTATTTTTTTTAACAAAAAAAAAATAAATTTTTTAAGTGAGGATTTTAATCTTTTAATTTACTTATTAATTATAATATCAGTTTCTTTTGTTTTTTTGAATTCAAGTAATAATTTTCCTACAATTTTAGTTGCCATCTCAAGTAGTATTTCAAACATTGGTATTTCATTTAAAGATACCCCAAGCAATCTAATTTTTATTTTTTTTATTATGGTAGTTATTGGAGGTTCTTTTTTTTCTACAAGTTCAGGTATTAGGGTTATAAAAATCATAAGTTTATTAAAGTTTTCTATTAATAATTTATTATCGCATACTAAGCCAAATCAAATATATTTAAATAAAGTTACTTTAATAAATGAGAACACTGAAAAATCAGATATAAATAAATATTTTTTCTCGATAATAATTTTCATTATTTCTCTCTCTATATTAACACTTTTTTTAACACTTTCAGAAATCCAATTTGAAAATTCATTTAAGCTTTCTATCTTGACAATAATGAATACTGTCAATTCAAGTATGTTTGAACTTGCGAATTTTGATTTTTATAATCTTTCTTTTTTAACTAAGATTTATTTAATAATTTTCATGATAATTGGTAGGGTAGAGCTATTAACGATACTGATATTATTTAAAAAATATCTTTTCAAAAATTAAATTAGTATTATAAAGTATTTTTTCTGCGCCCTTAGCTCAGCTGGATAGAGCATCGGTTTTCTAAACCGAGGGTCGGAGGTTCGAATCCTCCAGGGCGCGCCATCATTAATTGATTAGTATTGATAAGGTAATTTTACCATTGATGGTTGTATAAGTTTCTGCTTTACTTACGCATTCAAAAATTACTTTTGAATAATTTGTTAACAAATAAATAATAAAAAGAGGAAAATAATGTTTAAAATAATAAAACAATTGACTTCTGTAGTTGCTATGTTCGCTGTGCTATTTGCATTTTCAACTGAAACAATGGCTGCTAAGAAATCAAAAACTCTTGAGAACACTAAAAAAAGAGGATTCGTAAGATGTGGTGTGTCTCAGGGTCTACCTGGATTTTCAAACGCTGATGAGTCTGGAAATTGGACAGGGATAGATGTTGATGTATGTAGAGCTGTTGCAGCCGCTACATTAGGAGATGCAACAAAAGTTAAGTTCACTCCTTTAAGTGCAAAAGAAAGATTTACTGCACTTACTTCAGGTGAAATTGATATTCTATCAAGAAACACAACTTGGACACTATCAAGAGATGCTGACATTGGTTTAACATTTGTTGGTGTAAATTTTTATGATGGACAAGGTTTCATGGTAAGAAAAGGTTCAGGAATAGCATCTACAAGTGAATTTAAAAATGGAACTTCAGTTTGTACAAACTTAGGAACTACAACTGAGCTTAACATGAGAGACTTCTTTGATTCTAAAGGAATCTCATACGAGCCAGTAGTTTTTGAAAAAGCTGATGAAGTCGTAGCTGCTTATGATGCAGGTAGATGTGATACATACACTACAGATAAATCTGGTCTTGCTGCACAAAGAACTAAATTATCAGCTCCAGATGATCATGTAGTATTACCTGAAACTATTTCAAAAGAACCATTAGGACCAGTTGTACGTCAAGGTGATTCTGTTTGGGAAGATATAGTTAGATGGTCATTAAATACTATGATTGAAGCAGAAGAATATGGTGTTGACTCATCAAATGCTGACATGATGAAAACTTCAAACAATCCAGCAATCAAAAGATTAGTTGGTGCTGAGGGTGAATTAGGTGCAGCTTTTGGTTTAGATAACGAATGGAACTTAAGAATTATCAAACAAGTTGGTAACTACGGTGAAAGCTACAAAAGAAATATAGCAGACACTGGAATTCTACCTGATAGAGGTCCAAATGAATTATGGACTAAAGGTGGAATATTATACGTACCACCAGCAAGATAATTTTATTTCAAATTAATTAAAAAGGGCTAGATATTTCTAGCCCTTTTTTTATTATAAATTCCGATGAACAACATTATAAAAAAATTTATACCACAGATTTTAGCAATACTATTTGTTGTTCTTATTTTTGGGTTTTTAACCCTGAATGCTCAGACCAATATGGATAATAGAGGTATTGATTTTGGTTTTGATTTTTTATCACAAGAGTCTTCATTTGATGTTCAGTTTTCTTTAATTGAATATAGCGGATCAGACTCTTACTCCCGTGCTTTTCTAGTTGGGCTTTTAAATACTTTGTTAGTTTCTTTTATAAGTATAATTATTTGTACAATATTGGGTGTTATAATTGGTGTAGCAAGATTATCATCGAATTACCTAATAAAAAACTCAGCCGCATGTTATGTCGAGTTTTTTAGAAATATTCCATTACTGTTGCAAATCTTCTTTTGGTATTACGCAGCTCTTAGAGCTTTACCTATGCCAGAGAAAGCGAATGCGTGGTTTGGGGTAACTTATATGACTGTAAAAGGTTATTACATACCAGCAATGATATGGGAAAATTTGAATGTATTTCTATATTGTGGTCTAGCAGCAATAATATCAATTATCGTATTAAGGAATTACGCAAGTAAATTAAGAGACACACAAGGTAAACAAATTCCTGTCTTTCTTTATTCGGTTGCTCTATTAATTGTATTGCCTCTTTTGTCATTTTTATTTGGAGGAGTATCTTTAGGATTTGAATTACCTGAGCTAAAAAAATTATCAAAAATTTCTTATATATACGAAGGTGGAATAAGTTTACCACCTGAATTAATAGCATTAGTTTTAGCTTTATCTTTATATACTTCTACTTTTGTAGCAGAATGTGTCAGAGCTGGGATTGAAGGCGTAAGTAAAGGCCAAAAAGAAGCTGCAGCATCAATTGGTTTGACGCCTAATCAAGTTTTAAAATTAGTAATTATGCCTCAAGCATTAAGAATTATTATACCACCTACAACAAACCAATATTTAAATTTAACTAAAAATTCATCACTAGCAGCAGCAATTGCTTATCCTGATTTAGTGCTTGTTTTTGCTGGCACTGCTTTGATGCAGACAGGTAAGGCAATAGAGATTGTTTCAATAACAATGTTAACATATCTAACAATCAGTTTAACTATTGCAGCAATAATGAATTGGTATAATAAAAAAATTGAAATTAAAGAAAAGTAAACGATGCAAACATTTAATTTTTTAAAGCCTAACAGAGATAACATTAAAAACTATTCTATTATTGGTTCTATTTTAGTTTTAGTAAGTTTAATCGATGTCATATCAAATGCCTTTTTAAAAATAAATTTAACATTTTTTTTACCTGGGTCCTTAACTTACTTGTTTCCATTAATCTTAGGATTGATGGGATTAAATATGATGAGAATTGATTATTCAGGAAATAAAACATTAGATTTATTAAACAAAAATATAAATACCAATAATTTTAATGCTTTGTTAACTTTATTAATATTATTTTCAGTTATAAAAGTTCTTCCTCAATCTCTAAGCTGGATGATTTTAGATGCCACTATTTCAGGCGACTCAAAAGATGCTTGTACAGGTACGGGTGCTTGTTGGACTTATATTAAAGTTTGGTTTCGAAGATTTATGTATGGAATGTATCCTAATGAATTTCATTGGAGAATAAACACTGCATTTATATTAGTTATAGCACTTGGATTTGTTGGGTATTTCATGAAGGAAAATTTAAAAAAATATTTGGCATTATATTATGTTATTATCTATCCAGTAATTGCATATTTAGTTATCTACTATTTAATATCTGGTGGATCGTTTGGTTTACAATGGGTAGAAACAGGAGCGTGGGGAGGATTGTCACTTACTTTTATAGTTTCTTTTTTCTGTCTAATTTTCTGTTTCCCACTAGGTATGATATTTGCATTGGGGAGAAGATCTAATCTTCCAGCAATAAAATATATATCAATTTGTTATATTGAATTTTGGAGAGGTGTTCCATTGATAACAGTATTATTTATGTCATCTGTAATGTTTCCAATGTTTCTACCTGAAGATTTTTTTATGGATAAATTGGTAAGAGTAATTATTGCAATTACATTGTTCGAAGCCGCTTACTGTGCTGAAGTTATTAGAGGAGGTTTACAGTCATTACCTAGAGGTCAATACGATGCAGCAAAATCTTTAGGAATGGGTTATTGGAAAATGCATATTTTTGTAATTTTACCACAAGCACTAAAATTAGTTATACCTGGGATAGCAAATACATTTTTAGCCTTAGTTAAAGATACACCTCTAATTTTTGTTGTTGGTTTAGCTGAATTAGCAGGAATGCTAGCATTAGCAAAAACAAATCCAAAATGGCTAGGCTTTGCTATGGAAGGATATATTTTTGCATCAATAGTATTCTGGATTATATGCTATGCAATGAGCAAATATAGTTATAACTTAGAGGCTAAATACAAAACCGAGAGATAAAAAATGTCTGATCCAATTATAAAAATTCAAAATATGAATAAATGGTTTGGTGATTTTCAAGTTTTAAAAAATATAAATCTAGAGGTTGAAGCAAATAAAAAAATTGTTGTATGTGGTCCATCTGGCTCAGGAAAATCTACACTGATTAGATGTATTAATAGATTAGAAGAGCACCAAGAAGGAGATATAATTGTTGATGGAAATGAACTATCAGAAAAGACAAAAGATATCGAAAAAATAAGAGCTGAAGTTGGAATGGTTTTTCAACAATTTAATTTATTTCCTCATCTTTCAATATTAGATAATTGTACTCTTGCACCTATTTGGGTAAAAAAAATGCCAAAAAAAGAAGCTCAAGAACTAGCTTTAGACCAACTTAAAAAAGTTCAAATAGACGATCAAGCAAATAAGTTCCCTGGTCAGCTATCTGGAGGTCAACAACAACGATGTGCGATAGCTAGAGCACTTTGTATGCAACCAAAAATCATGTTATTTGATGAACCAACCTCTGCATTAGATCCAGAGATGATTAAAGAAGTACTTGATGCCATGGTAAGTCTTGCAAAAGGCGGAATGACCATGATTGTTGTGACACATGAGATGGGATTTGCTAAAGAAGTAGCTGATGAAGTGATTTTTATGGACGAAGGCATGATAGTTGAGAAGGCCGAAACCAAAGAATTCTTTGCCAACCCAAAGAGCGACAGAACTAAGCTTTTTTTAAGCCAAATTCTTTAAAACAATTCTAAAGACTTCATAAAAAGTTACTTGACAGCTTTAAGACTTATCAAAAAAACTAATTTTTTATAAAATTATTTTACTTGCATAAAGTTTTCGTTTTAGATTAACTCAGATATAATTTTTATTTAAAGAGGGGTCTTAAATGGAAGAAAATTTTAACAAACATCTTGGCAATAAGCTGAAGTTAAGAAGATTAGCACTTGGTTTAACTCAAACTAAAGTAGCAAAAGCAATAAACGTAACATTTCAACAAATTCAAAAGTACGAAAAAGGAACTAACGGTGTAAGTTCAATTAGATTGTTACAGCTTTCAAATTATTTAAAAGTTCCAATTAATTATTTCTTTGAGGATTTTTCAGAATATTTAGTAAATCTTGATAAATCAAAAGAGGGACACATGAATGTAAACTATAACTTCTTAGTTAAAGTTTATTCAGAGTTAACTCAGGATCAAAAAATTAAATTTGGAAAAAACTTACAAATCGCACAAATAAATATTTCTAAAGTTGTTTAGTTAATTTGGCTCCTCGGGCAGGACTCGAACCTGCGACCAATTGATTAACAGTCAACTGCTCTACCAACTGAGCTACCGAGGAATATTTTCTCACAACTTACTTTTTTTAAAATTTATCTCAATACTTATTTTGGAGGCAACGCCCGGAATCGAACCGGGATACAAGGATTTGCAATCCTCTGCGTAACCATTCCGCCACGTTGCCATCAAATATAAAATATTTGGTAATCGACATTTGTATAATTCATTTTGATCATTAGTCTATAAATTTAGCAATGATTTTCATTATTGTTTATTAATTTGATTAATTTATAAAACAAATCAATGAGTTTTGATAAATATGAGCATAATAATGTTGAGAATAAAATCTATGATTATTGGGAAAAAAATGAATTATTTAAACCCAAAGAAAATTCAAAAAAATTCTCAATTGTAATTCCTCCACCAAATGTAACTGGTAGCCTTCATATGGGGCACGCTTTGAATAACTCGATTCAAGATGTTTTAACAAGATTTCATAGAATGAATAATTATGAAACTTTATGGCAGCCAGGAACAGATCACGCAGGTATTGCAACCCAAGCATTAGTTGAAAAAAAACTTGCTAAAGACGGTGTTAAAAAAAATGATTTAGGTAGAGAAAAATTTATAGAAAAAGTATGGGAATGGAAAAATGAGTATGGAGATATTATAATAAACCAACTTAAAAAACTCGGATGTTCATGTGATTGGTCTCGTAATGCATTCACAATGGATGAAAATTTATCTAAGTCAGTCATAAAAGTATTTGTTGATCTTTATAATAAAAAATTAATCTACAAAGCAAAAAAACTTGTAAATTGGGATGTTGTTTTAAAAACAGCAATATCTGATTTAGAAGTTGATCAAAGAGAGGTAAATTCCAAACTATATTATATAAATTATCCAATAGAAAATTCTGATAAATTTATAACAATAGCGACAACAAGGCCTGAAACTATGTTGGGAGATACTGCAATAGCTGTAAATCCTAAAGATGATAGATTTAATGATTTAATAGGGAAGTTTGTAATTATTCCTTTAGTAAAGAGAAAAATAAAAATAATAACAGATGAGTATGCTGATCCTGAACAAGGAACAGGGGCAGTAAAAATTACTCCAGCTCACGATTTTAATGATTATGACGTAGGTATAAGAAACAAGTTAGAAGTAATTAATATATTTACTCCTGATGGAAAAATAAATGACAATGCACCTGACCCATACAAAGGTTTAGATAGATTTGCTGCCAGAAAATTAATATTAGAACATCTTGAAGAAGGAAAATTTTTAGAAAAAATAGAAAAGTTAGTAAATAAAGTTCCTTATGGGGATAGGTCTAATTCTATTATTGAACCTTATTTAACAGAGCAATGGTTTGTTGATGCAAAAACTTTAGCCATTAAAGCAAAAGAGGTAGTAAATAATGGTAAGACTAAATTTTTTCCTGAAAATTGGTCAAAAACTTATTTTCAATGGATGGATAATATTGAACCTTGGTGTATTTCTCGTCAATTATGGTGGGGGCATCAAATTCCAGCATGGTACGGGCCTGATGGAAAAATATTTGTAGCTGAAAATGAAGACGAATGTAAAAAACAGGCAAAAGAATTCTATTCAAAAGATGTGGAATTAAAAAGAGATGAAGATGTTTTAGATACATGGTTTTCATCAGGTCTATGGCCATTTGCCACTTTAGGTTGGCCAGAAAAAACACCAGAAGTTGAAAAATTTTATCCAACAAGCGTTCTTGTTACTGGTTTTGATATCATATTTTTTTGGGTTGCTAGAATGATTATGATGGGAACTGAGTTTTTAAAAGAAGAGCCTTTTAAAAATATATACGTTCACGCACTTGTTAGAGATGAAAAGGGTCAAAAAATGTCTAAATCAAAGGGCAATGTAATTGATCCTTTAGAACTTATTGAAAAATATAGTGCTGATGCTTTAAGATTTACTCTTTTATCAATGGCATCACCTGGTCGTGATGTAAAATTGTCAGAAGATAGGGTTAAAGGTTATAGAAATTTCTTAAATAAAGTTTGGAATGCTAATAATTTTTTAAGACAAAATGAGTGTAATTTTAGTGACATTAAAAAACCTAAAAATCTTAAATTAACAATTAATAAGTGGATATTATCTGAACTTGTTAAAACTAAAAACGAGACAGAAAACAGTTTAAAAAACTATAGGTTTGATGAAGCAGCAAAGAATATTTATCAGTTTGTATGGCATTCCTTTTGTGACTGGTATTTAGAGTTATCTAAAACTGTATTTAATTCTAATAATGAGGAGGAGATTAAAGAACTAAGGCAAACATCTTCATATGTTTTTAGAGAAATTTTAATAATTCTTCATCCATTTATACCATTTGTTACAGAGGAGATTTGGTTGAATAACAAGTTAGATAAAAATGGAGGTGAATTTTTAATGCATGCTAATTGGCTGGAGAATGATTATCATGAAAAAAAATCTTATGATGAAATTAATAATATCATTAATTTTATTACATCCATTAGATCATTTAAAAATGAATTAAATATAAGTCCAGGATCATTTATTGAAATTTCAACAGAAAATACAAATAAAGAATATAAAAACTTTTTATCAGCTAATGAAAATATACTAAAAAAAAACGGAAGAATTAAAAACTTTTATGAAAATGATTTAAAAAAATCATCAGCAAGCATCGTTATCAATGGTGAGTTATTCAAATTATATTTTGACCAAGATGTTGATCTAAATATGATAAAATCAACTTTAGAAAAGAAAATTACAAAAATTAATGAAGAAATGAAAAAAATAGATATTAGATTGTCAAATAAATCCTTTATGGACCGTGCGCCACAAAATATAGTAGATCAAGAGAAAAGCAACTTTGCTAATCTAGAAAAAGATGTTAAAAAAATAGAACTAACCCTAAAAGGTTTATAATGAAAAAATTTAATAAGAAAAAATTACCAAGTAGACATACAACAATAGGTGCTGATAAAGCTCCACAAAGATCTTTTTATTATGCAATGGATTTAACAGAAAAGGACGTTGCTAAGCCATTTGTAGGAGTTGTTTCAACATGGAATGAAGCTGCTCCATGTAATATTAATTTAATGAAACAAGCACAATCAGTTAAAAAAGGTGTTCAAGCAACTGGAGGAACGCCAAGAGAATTTTGCACGATTACAGTAACAGATGGAATTGCAATGGGTCATGAAGGAATGAAATCATCTTTAATTTCAAGAGATGTAATAGCAGACTCAACAGAACTAACTGTTAGAGGTCATTGTTATGATGCATTAGTTGGATTAGCTGGATGTGATAAATCATTACCAGGTTTAATGATGGCTATGGTTAGATTAAATGTTCCAAGTGTTTTTATTTATGGTGGTTCTATTTTACCAGGTAGATTTGAAGGTAAAGATGTAACTGTAGTTGATGTATTTGAAGGTGTTGGAAAATATACTTCAAAAAAAATGACAGCGCATGCTTTAAGAAAATTAGAACTTAAAGCTTGTCCAAGTGCAGGAGCTTGCGGTGGTCAATTTACAGCAAATACAATGGCATGTGTTTCTGAAGCTATTGGTTTAGCATTACCTTTTTCTGCTGGTACACCTGCGCCTTATATTGAGAGAAATAAATATGCAGTAGACAGTGGAAAAGCTGTCATGAATTTATTAGCAAAAAATATTAGACCAAGAGATATAGTAACTAGAAAATCATTAGAAAACGCAGCAACAATTGTTGCAGCAACTGGTGGATCGACAAATGCAGGTTTACACTTACCAGCTATAGCAAATGAAATAGGAATTAAATTTGATTTAATGGATGTTGCAAAAATATTTAAGAAAACT
>CABYCO010000016.1 GCA_902517495.1 uncultured Pelagibacteraceae bacterium
CCATCTGTTGGGGGAGCGTCAATGATCTCTTGTAAAATTTTTAATTCTTTTCCTAGTTGCCAAACTTCTGTTTTATTACAATCGGCTATCGGTGATATATCAACTCCACCATCACCATACTTTGTGTAAAAACCTACACCAAAGTCTTCAACTTTGTTTCCTGTGCCAACTACTATTCCATTGTTTGCTGCAGCAACTTGATAAAGTGTTGTCATTCTTAACCTAGCTCTAGAGTTTGCCATTCCATGCAAACTATTAAAATCTTTTAAAGTATCTTCAAATGTAGAAAAAAGGTTGTCTAACTCTACTGTTATACCTTCAACATTTTTAAAATTTTGTTTTAGCCACTCTTGATGCTTTAAACTTAAATCATGTTGTGCATTTTTTTGTTTTATAGGCATTGATAAAACAATAGTTTTAAGACCCGTCATAGCACTCAATGTGCTTGAAACAGAAGAGTCTATTCCACCGGAGATTCCTATTACTAAAGACTCAGCTTTCTTAGGCATTGAATTTGCATAATTTGATATCCAATCTCTAATAAATGTAACTTTTTTGCTAGGTTCCATAATTAAAATATAATAATTAATTTAAAAAATTAAATGATTAAGATGCCGCTCTAATACCATTTTTAGCATATAAGGTATTCTTTTTAATCTCGTCTGATATTAAAAAAGCTAACTCTAGGGCTTGGTTAGCATTAAGCCTTGGATCGCATTGTGTATGATATCTGCTTGATAAATCTGTATCTGATATTTTTTGTGCACCACCTGTACATTCTGTTACATTTTGTCCGGTCATTTCAATATGGAGACCTCCTGCGTATGAACCCTCACTTTGATGAACACCAAATACGTTTTTAACTTCATTTAAAACATTATTAAAAGGTCTTGTTTTAAATCCAGTTGTTGATTTAATTGTATTTCCATGCATCGGATCGCATGACCAAATAACATTGAGTCCCTCTTTTTTTATTCCTCTAATAAGTTTTGGTAAATATTTTTCCACTTGATCATGACCAAATCTAGAAATTAGTGTAATTTTACCTTTTTCATTTTTAGGATTAATTAGCTCACAAATTTTAGCTATCTCTTCAGGTTTAGAAGTTGGGCCACATTTAATTCCAATTGGATTCTCTATTCCCCTGCAAAACTCTACGTGACCTCCGTCAATTTGTCTTGTTCTGTCACCTATCCAAACAAAATGTGCAGAAGTGTCATGATATTCTCCTGTCGTAGAATCTACTCTAGTCATAGTTTCTTCAAATGGCAAATGCAAGGCTTCATGGGATGTCCAAAAATTTACTGTATAAAGTCTTCTGTTAAAGTCAGATGTTATACCACAGGCCTCCATAAAAGCTAAAGCATCTGCAATTTTATCTTCTAACTCTTTGAACTTTTTGGCTTGTGCTGCAGATTTAATATATCCTAAATTCCATAAATGAACCTTTTTTAAATCGGCAAATCCTCCATTTGAAAAAGCTCTAATTAAATTTATTGTAGAAGCGGACTGAGAGTAAGCTCTAAATAATCTCTTTGGGTCAGGAACTCTGGCAGCTTCAGTAAATTCCATACCATTAATGTTATCTCCCAAATAACTTGGAAGTTCTATATCTCCTTGTTTCTCAGTAGGAGCGCTCCGAGGTTTTGAAAACTGGCCGGCAATTCTTCCTAATTTTACCACAGGTAAAGATGCAGAATAAGTAAGGACCAATGACATTTGAAGCATTAGTTTAAAGTAGTCTCTAATATTGTCTGGATTAAATTCTGCAAAACTTTCCGCGCAATCACCTCCTTGTAATAAGAAGGCTTTTCCATCAACAACGTTAGCAAGTTGTTCTTTAAGGTGTCTTGTTTCGCCTGCAAATACTAGGGGTGGAAAATTTTTTAACTTATTTAAAACTAGATTTAATTCATCCTGATCTTTATATTCAGGGATGTGTTTAACTGGATAATTTCTCCAACTATTTGCTTTCCATTTATTCATTACAACCTGAAATATATACTCTTTTTTATAAAAAAAAAAGATTTACATCAATATTTTAAAAGCAATAATTCCAATGATTTCCCTAATAAATAAATCAAAACTGCCTAAATTAGAGCTAATACTAAACCTTTGATAACTATTTATAAATGATTGATTTGAAACTGATCTAAAATCAACTGCATATGGAAATAGTTTTAATTTAAGTTTTTTTGCAATCATCAAAGATCTTTTCATGTGAAAAGCAGATGTAATAAGTATTGTGTTTTCATTACTGAAATTTAATTTTTTTATTTCTCTCAAATTTTCAATCGTATTTCTTGTATTTCCTATAAACATTACTCTTTCTAAATTAAAGTTTATGTTTCGATAGAATTCTTTTGCTACAGTAAGTTCTGACAGATTATTTTTTATAATATGTCCATTTCCACCAACATAAAAAATTTTTGAATTTTCAAATTCATTTGCTAAATAAATAGATGAAATTAATCTTTCTGAATTTTCATTTAAATTTAATTTCTCAGTTAATAAGGTGGAGACTAAGTCCTCAGATCCTGCTAAAACCACTATATTTTTAATATTACTAATTGGCACTTGTTTTAAAAAATCATTTTCTAAATATTTTAGTCCAAACTTGCCTATTGGAAAAATAGAAATCAAAATGAAAATTGTTAAATTTATTTTAATAATATTTAGAACAAATCTATTATTAGACTTCATAAAAATAAGTAATAAAATTATTGTTGACAAAAAGAGTGCATTAGAAAAATTAAGTAAAGGAGCTAAAAACTTTGATAAATAAAAATAAAGATTATTCAACGGTAACAGACTTAGCTAAATTTCTAGGTTTATCAATATCAAAACCTTTTTCTAAAGCTGAATAAAAAGCTAATTTCTGCAAAGGTATAGTAATTAAAAAAGGTATTAATTCTTGATCAAGTTGATCTACTTCAATTTTTTCCCAGATATTCTCAGATATAACTTCGTCTTTATTTTTGTTTGTTATCAATAACACTTTGGCACCTCTTGCGATAACCTCTTGCATATTTGATATTGTTTTTTTATAATGTTCATCTCTAGGCGCCAATACCACAACTGGCATGCCTTCCTCGATTAATGCTAAAGGTCCGTGCTTCATTTCCCCCGCAGGGTATCCCTCGGCATGAACATAAGCCAATTCTTTTAATTTTAAAGCTCCCTCTAAAGCTATTGGGTAAGAATAGCCTCTACCTAAAAACATAGATCCTTTTGAATTTGCAAAAACTTTACCAATATCTAAAAGTTTTTGATCTAGTTTTAAAGTTTTTTTAGTTGAATTAGATAAAGAAAGTAAATTTTTGATCTTGGATTGATACACTTTTTTGTTTATATATTTCTGATCAAAAGAAATTTTTGTACATAAAATATATAATACTAACATTTGACCCAAGAATGCTTTTGTGGAAGCTACACCTATTTCTTGACCACAATAAATAGGTAAAACCATATCAGCATCTCTAGCGATTGAGCTTTCTATTACATTTACAATAGCACAAGTTTTCATTTTGTTTTGTTTACACAAATCTAGAGCAGCATAAGTATCTGCTGTCTCGCCTGATTGTGAAACAAAAATATAAAGACTATCTTTTTTAAATCTAATTTTGCGGTATCTAAATTCAGAAGCTATATCAACACTAATATCTAAACTTGTATTTTGCTCTAACCAATATTTTGCTACTAAACAAGAATGAAATGCCGTCCCACAGCCTACCAGAACAATTGACTTAAAATTATTTACTTTCCATGGGAAATTAAAAATATTAATTTTATTACTATGCTTGTCTATATACTCATTAATACAATCGTTTATAGTAGAAGGCTGTTCTTCAATTTCCTTCTCCATAAAATATTTGTAATCACCTTTTTCATAGTTTAGATCTTCTTTTGAAAGATTAAATACTTTATTATTTTTTTTTACACCTTTATTATCAAAAAATTGAACTTGGTCCTTTCCTATTATACAAAAATCACCATCATCTAAATAAGAAATTTTATTAGTCATTGATTTTAAAGCATAAGAGTCTGAACCTAGATAATTTTCATTAGGACCATATCCTACAGCTAAAGGTGAGCCTCTTCTGGCACCTACAATAAAGTCATTTTGACCTTTAAATATTATACCTAGAGCAAAACTGCCATGAAGTTTTTTTAATACTTTAATAATAGTTTCTTTTAATGAATTTTTTTTCAAATATTCCGTAACTAAATGAGCTATTACTTCTGTGTCTGTTTGTGATTTAAATACATAGCCTTTTTTTTCTAAAAATTTTTTTAAAATAGTTGAATTTTCTATTATTCCATTATGAACTACTGAAACTTCTTCAGAAGAATGAGGGTGAGCATTTATTTTACTAGGTTTCCCATGAGTTGCCCATCTAACATGTCCTATGCCTATTTCACCTTTAAGGTTAAATTTATTGATATCTTTTTCTAAGGCATCTACTCTGCCTTCACATTTTACTTCATTTATATTGCCTCTTACAAGTGTGGCTATTCCTGCAGAATCATAGCCTCTATATTCAAGTTTTCTTAATGAATTTACTATTCTACTAGTAACCTCTTTGTTACTGATGATTCCAATTATTCCACACATTTATTTTTTTTTTTTATAATTTTTAATTTCAATTTGTTTTGCTCTTGTTAAAACTAATGAGTCTTTTAAAACTTTCTTAGTTATAACTGATCCTGCACCAATTGTACTTTTTTTTTCAATATAAATTGGAGCAACTAATGAAGAATTTGAGCCTACAAATACTTTATCTTCTATGATTGTTTTGCTTTTTTTTTCACCATCATAATTACACGTGATAGTTCCAGCACCAATATTAACTTGTTTACCTAATTTTGAATCTCCTACGTAAGATAAATGATTTAATTTAGAATCTTTACCAATAATACTTTTTTTAACCTCAACGAAATTACCAACTTTAGACCCTGTTTCAAGTATAGTACCCGGTCTCAATCTTGCATAAGGTCCAACACTTACGTTATTCATGATTTTTACACCTTCTAAATGTGAAAATGATAAAATTCTAACACTGTTACCTATAGAGACATTCTCTGAAATTACTACGTATGGATCAATTGTTACATTTTTTCCTATTTTAGTATCTTGAGAGAAGAATACTGTTTCCGGCGCAACCATTTTTACACCTTTTTTCTGAAATTTGTTTCTTAACTTTAATTGGAAATTTATTAATTTTTTTTGATTCATTTGATATTTTTATATATTTGGGTATTAGTTTAATTAATTCACAATATATTTCTTAATAATACTTTTAAATGACACAAAAACTTACTGTTCTTTTTGATCTCGATGGGACCCTAATTGATACTGCGCCTGATTTAATGAATGCTCATAATCATGTGATGAAAAAATTTGGCTACGAAACAAGATCAACTGATGAAATAAGAAATTTAGTTGGAAAAGGTGCTGCATCAATGATTGGTAGATCTATGTGGAATCAAGCAAAGAACGAATTAAAAAAAATTGATGATGAAGAAATTAAATCACTAATGGTAAAGGAATTCATAGATTATTATGGTAAAAACATTGCAAATGAAAGTAAGCTGATCAAAGGAGTAAGTAAATTTTTAGTTTGGTGTAAAAGCAACAATATATCAATGGCAGTATGTACAAACAAAACAGAACATTTGGCAGTTGATCTTCTTAAACGAATAGAAATTTATGATTATTTTGAATATGTTGCTGGATATAATACTTTTGAATACTGCAAGCCTGATCCAAGACATTTAACAAGTGTAGTAGAAATTTTACAAGGAGATGTTAAAAAAACAATTATGGTTGGTGATAGTGAAACAGATGCTGAGTCTGCAAAATCTGCAAATATGCCATTTATTTTAATTGAAGGTGGTTATACTGATAAAAATCCTGATGAAATTTATCACAATCATCTTGTTAAAGATTTTATTAATTTGGAAAAATTAGTGTTGCCGTATATTAATTAAAAAAAGGAAATATTTTGATATTGCATAAAATAAAAGTTTACCCATCAAAAATTACTCTACCAAAGAAAAAGCAATTAGCTTGGAAAATTGCAGAGATTGCATCTGACAACGTTAAGTTAAATAGTGATGCAATTGAGATGTCAATTAATAGAATTATTGATAATGCATCCGTTGCTATAGCCTCATTAAATAGAAACCCAGTTGTTTCAGCACGAGAAATGGCCAAAGCTCATTTAAGAAATGGTGGATCGACTATATTTGGAGTTAATTCAAAAATAAAATTTGATACAGAATGGGCTGCTTGGGCAAATGGAACGGCTGTAAGAGAATTAGATTTTCATGATACTTTTTTGGCGGCTGATTATAGCCACCCTGGAGATAATATTCCTCCAATTTTAGCTGTTGGTCAAAAACTAAAAAAAAGTGGACCAGATCTTTTAAGAGGAATTATTACTGCTTATGAAGTTCAAGTAAATTTAGTGAAAGGAATTTGTCTTCATAAACATAAAATAGATCATATTGCACATTTAGGACCAAGTGTTGCTGCTGGAATCGGTTCTATGTTAAGATTAAATACTGAAACTATTTATCAAGCTGTTCAGCAAGCTCTTCATGTAACTGTTTCGACTCGTCAATCTAGAAAAGGTGCAATATCAAGTTGGAAAGCATATGCACCAGCACATGCAGGTAAATTAGCTATAGAAGCTGTTGATAGAGCAATGAGGGGCGAAGGTGCACCTAGTCCTATTTATGAAGGTGAAGATAGTGTTATTGCTAGAATATTAGATGGAAAAAAAGCAAAATATTATGTTCCTTTAACGAAAAAAAATGAACCTAAAAAAGCTATTCTAGAAACATATACAAAAGAATATTCAGCCGAATACCAGGCTCAAGCACTAATAGATATTGGTAAAAAATTAAATAAGAGAATTCAAGATTTAAAAACTATAAAAAAAATTGATATTTACACTAGTCATCATACACATTTTGTGATCGGAACAGGTGCGAATGACCCACAAAAAATGGATCCAAATGCCTCGAGAGAAACTTTAGATCACTCAATAATGTATATTTTTGCTGTAGCTTTAGAGGATGCAGATTGGCATCATGTAAAATCCTATACTAAAGCAAGAGCAAACAAAAAAAGTACTATTAAAATATGGAAATCAATAACTACACATGAAGATAAAAAATGGACAAAAAAATATCATCATCCTGATCCAAAAAAGAAATCATTTGGTGCAAGAATTGTTGTAACTTTAAATAATGGTAAAAAGATATCTGAAGAATTAGAAAGAGCTGATGCACATCCATATGGTGCAAGACCTTTTACAAGAAAAGACTATATAAAGAAATTTTTAACTCTAACTGAAAATATTATATCCAAAAAAGAAAGTGATAGGTTTTTGAAATCTGTTCAAAATTTAAAAAAATTAAAAAAAGGTAATCTTGACAAATTAAATATTGAGACGAGTAAAAAATATTTAAAAAATAATAATAAAAAGGGAATTTTTTAAATGCATTTTGTTGAAAAAGATTTAACACAAAAAAGAATAGATTTAGATACTAAGCTTAAGTCTAATAAAATTCTTAGAGTGCCTGGCGCTTACAATCCATTAACAGCTAAATTGATAGAAGAAATTGGTTACGATGCAGTTTATGTTTCTGGTGGTGTTATGGCGAACGATTTAGGATTTCCTGATATTGGCCTAACAACACTTCAGGATGTAAGTACTAGATCTTATCTAATCTCTAGAGTAACAAACCTTCCAACAATTGTTGATATAGATACAGGATTTAAATCATGCAAAGAGACTATTGAGACATTTGAAGAGTTTGGTGTTGCGGCAGTTCATTTAGAGGATCAAATTGAACAGAAAAGATGTGGTCATCTAGATAATAAAGAACTTATATCTAAAGATAAAATGGTCTCAAAAATAAAAGAATGTGTGAGTGCCAAAAAAGACAAAAATTTCAAAATTATAGCTAGATCAGATGCCAAAAGTGTAGAGGGAATAGATAGTATGATCGATAGATGTAAAGCATATGTGGATGCTGGTGCTGAAATAATTTTTCCAGAGGCTTTGAAAGATGAAAGTGAATTTGAATTAGTTAGAAAGTCTTTAGATTGTTATCTTTTAGCTAACATGACAGAATTTGGTAAATCAAAATTACTTAATTACACTCAATTACAGGACCTTGGATATAATATCGTCATATATCCTGTTTCTACACAAAGATTAGCAATGAAAAATGTAGAGGATGGTTTACGTGCTATTTTTGCTGATGGACACCAAAACAATATTATTGATAAAATGCAATCGCGGAAAAGGTTATATGATCTTGTAGAATACGAGAAATACAATTCTTTAGATGAAAAAATTTATAATTTTAAAACAGATGGACATGAATAATGAGTGATGAAATCAAAAAAGGGCTTCTAGGCATTGTCGTTGATGAAACAGAAGTTTCCAAAGTTATGCCTGAAATCAACTCATTAACTTACAGAGGTTATGCTGCTCAAGATCTATGTGCAAAATGTAAATTCGAAGAAGTTGCGTATCTAATTTTAAATGGTGAACTTCCAAGTAAGAAACAATTAAAAAAATTTGAAAAAGAAGAGAGAAAAGAAAGAAAACTATCCAAAACATTATTAGATGACATCAAAAAATTTCCAAAAAAAGCTCACCCGATGGATGCTGCAAGAACAGCTGTGAGTATTATGGGTCTTGAAGATAAAGAGACAAAAGATAATTCACCAGCAGCTAATATGAGAAAAGTAATGAGAATTTTTGCAAAAACTCCAGTTGCTTTAGCTGCTTTTTATAGAGCTAGAAAAGGAAAAAAAATCATTGCACCAAAAAAGAACCTTTCATTTTCTGAAAACTTTTTTCATATGTGTTTTGGCAAAGTACCAAACAAAGATATAGTTAAGGCCTTTGATGTATCTTTAATATTATATGCAGAACATAGTTTTAATGTTTCAACTTTTACAGCTAGAACCATAACAAGTAGTTTGTCTGACATTCATGGAGCAATTACTGGTGCTATAGCGAGCTTGAAAGGGCCCCTTCACGGAGGAGCAAATGAAGAAGTCATGCATATGATGAATAAAATTAAAAAACCAGAGAACGCACTTAAATGGATAAATAAGGCTTTAAAAAATAAAGATGTTGTAATGGGATTTGGTCATAGAGTTTATAAAAGTGGAGATTCAAGAGTTCCTACTATGAGAGAATATTTTGGAAAAGTTGCTAAAATCAAAAAAGATAAAAAATTTGAAAGAATTTACGATATTGTAGAAAAAGTAATGATAGATCGAAAAAATATCCATCCAAACGTAGACTACCCTACTGGACCTACTTACCATTTAATGGGATTTGATACTGATTTCTTCACACCAATTTTTGTTATTTCAAGAATTACTGGATGGTCAGCTCATATTATTGAGCAGCACGCTGCAAACAAACTTATTAGACCTTTAGCAAGTTACAAAGGTAGTAAGCATCGTAAAGTTCTTCAATTAAATCAAAGATAATTACTCTATAGAGTTTTCTTCTCTCATTAGGATTGGTCTACCATCATGAGCAGTATTGAGAGGTATGACTTTTCCTTTATATTTTGCACATAAAGTAGGTGCACTTCTTGTCTCATTTCCCATATTAACTTCTAGATCAACAATGACTAATTTGGCATCATCTAATTCTTTTAAGATTTTCATTTTAAAACTCCTTTAATTTATTACTTAATTATCTATCAAAATAATTTAATTGCGTAATTTAGTATTCATTTACAGATTGTCGCATAGTTAAATTTACTTATAAATAATCTTAAACTCTTTGGTAAATATCTTAAAAATTAATATTTAATAATTATATAAACTGAATGGAAAACTTATTAAGACATCATAAACCACAAAATTTTAGTGATCGTGTTGCTTTAGCCTTTACAAAATTTTTAAGATTATTAGCAGATACTTTTTTCAAAAAGAAATACGGTCATCGTGCTGTTGTTTTAGAAACTGTTGCTGCTGTGCCAGGAATGGTTGCCGGTATGCTATTACATTTAAAGTCCCTAAGAAAAATGCAGGATGATAAAGGTTGGATAAAAATACTTTTAGATGAAGCAGCAAATGAAAGAATGCACCTTATGACATTTATAAAGATTGCTAAACCCACTTTTGTTGAAAGAATAATTATAATGCTTGCACAGTTTATATTTATTTTAATGTATTTAATTATTTATTTATTTTCCCAAAGAACAGCTCACAGAATTGTGGGATATTTTGAAGAAGAAGCAGTTATAAGTTATACTGAGTATTTAAAAGAAATTGAAGAAGGAAAGATTGAGAATATAAAAGCACCAGAAATTGCAATAAATTATTGGAACTTACCATTGAATTCAAGACTTAAAGATGTTGTAGAGGTCATAAGAGATGATGAAGCTGGTCATAGAGATGTAAATCATAGTTTTGCAAATATATTAAATGACAAAAAATATGATAATGTTGTTGAAATGGAGGGTAAAAAAGAAAAAGAAAAGGTTTAATTATCACCTAAAAAATGAAGAAAATTTTTATTACTTACGGACATCATAACACATCAAATTCCTTCAATTCAGCTGTAAGAGACACATTTATTAATGAAGCCAAAAAAATAGGCCATAAAATTGATTTAGTCAATTTGTTCGAAGAAAAAGAACAACTTCCATTTTATAATCAGAATGTTAACCCACCTCCTCAATTAGTTTTAGATTATAGAAAAAGATTAGAAAATAGCGATGTAATGATGTTAATAGGTTCTTGTCACAACTTAAGGCTCAACGCTATATTAGAAAATTGGGTAGATTGGGTGTTACATCCAAAATGGTTTTTTTCATATAGATCATTAATACCTGGCAATAAATATTTTAAAAATTATGGATATCCTGTACCTGGTGCAATGAAAGGTAAACTTGGTATAGTATCAATCACATATGGAGGACCAATGATCAGTTATCAAAACTTCTCAATTTTTGATAATATTCCTTTTAGAAGAATAAAAAAAATTGTCTTTAAATTGGGTGGATTAAAAACAAAATATATTAGATTTTATTCTGTATTACCAGATATGGATAAAAAAGTTTTTGATAATCACATGAATAGAGTAAAAAAATTGGCTAGAAGCCTATAAAACCCTTTCAAAACCTTCAAATTGAGGTGGACCTAAATATAAATCTTTATGTTGACCTGCATTTTTATGAGCCAATCTAAATGCATTAGATTTAGTCCAATTGATAAAATCTTCTTGTGAATTCCATATACTATGGGATGCATACAAAGAAAATTCATCAGTTTTTTTTCCCTTTACTAAATGGAATTCTTTAAAACCTGGGACATCATTTAGGTGAGTATCTCTCTCTCTCCATACTTTTTCGAACTCATCTTCCTTACCTGGAACAATTTTAAATCTATTCATTGCTATATACATATTATTATAAGTAATTTATTACATCTGCAGGATTTGGTCTTTTTCTTTCATTTGGTTCCTCTGTTTTATGTCCAATATAAATAAATCCTGATATTTTATCAATTCCTACTCTTCCACCAAGATAGGCTAACATTGTATCGTTATAAGAATACCATTCAGTTAACCACTGTGCTGCATATCCTAATGATTGAGCACAAGATAATAAATTCATACATACTGCCCCTGAAGATAATTGCATTTCCCACAATGGAATACTTGGATGGTCAACAGGGCTTGATAAAACTGCTATTACAGCCCCTGCTCTTTGAAGTCTTTTTGATTCAATTTCTTGAAATTTTTTATCTGAGTTAGGATTTTTTTTAATATATTCTTTTAATATTATTTCTTTATCGATTGTAGCTAATTGTTCACCTTGAATTATAATTAGTTTCCAAGGGTTTAAGGCGCCATGATCTGGAACTCTAATTCCAGCTTGAATTATTTGATTTAAATCACTTTCCTTAATTGGCTCAGGTGACATTTTTCTTGCCACTATAGATCGTCTTTTTGAATAAAAATCCTCACTCATGCTTACTAAGCTACTTTCTTCCGCACATGTGGTTTTTATTAACTAAATGCTTCTGTCCAAGAACCTCTTGTAGATGCTTTTGAATATTCGGTTGCTCTACCTTCAAAAAAGTTCATATGCTCAACTGCATTTAGCATCGTATCTAGCCATGTTAATGGATTCTTTTTAACATCATAAATTGGCTCTAAACCTAGTTGATCCAATCTTCTATTAGCTATAAATCTTATGTAACCTTTTACTTCTGCAGCAGTTAATCCTTCTAATGGACCCATTTCAAAGGCTAGATCAATAAAAGAATCTTCATGCGCAACAATTGTTCTACAAGCCTCATAAAGCTCCTTTTTAAGTTTTGGCGTCCAGATTTCAGGGTTTTCTTTAATAAACTCCTTAAAGATTCTGATCATTGAATTACAATGAAGTGTTTCATCTCTCACTGACCAAGTCACAATCTGACCCATTCCCTTCATTTTATTATGTCTTGGGAAGTTAAGTAAAATTGCAAAACTAGCAAATAACTGCAATCCTTCAGTAAAAGCACTAAATACTGCAACAGTTTTTGCAATATCTTCCTTTGAATTTACATTGAAGTTTTGCATGTAATCATATTTATCTTTCATCTCTTTGTACTTCATGAAAGCTGAATATTCTGATTCAGGCATTCCAATAGTATCTAAAAGGTGTGAATAAGCTGCAACGTGAACAGTTTCCATCGATGCGAATGCAGTCATCATCATTAAAACTTCAGTTGGTTTAAATACAGTTGTGTAGTGTCTTAAATAACAGTTGTTAACTTCGACGTCTGCTTGTGTAAAAAATCTAAAAATCTGAGTTAATAAATTTTTCTCAGCTTGAGATAAATTTTTTTGCCAATCTCTTACATCATCTCCTAATGGAACTTCCTCTGGTAACCAATGAATTCTTTGTTGTGTTAACCATGCATCATAACACCATGGATATCTAAAAGGTTTGTAAACTGGGTTCTCAACTAATAGACCCATTTTTTTTGGTTGAATTATTTCTTTATTAATTTTTTCTGCTACTGACACGATAAACACTCCTCATAATCTTGTTGGTTATTATTTTCATCTTTTGATTTATAAACGTTTGCTGCAATGTCAGTTGAATTTGCATCATTAACATTTTCAGCACGTTGTATTGATTTAGACCTACAATAGTAAAGACTCTTCAATCCTTTCTTCCATGCTTGGAAGTGAATTTGATGTAAATCTTTTTTATGTACATCTGCAGGTAAAAATAAATTAATAGATTGCGCTTGTGAAATATGTGGAGTTCTATCTGCACTTAAATCTACAAGCCATCTTTGATCTAACTCAAAAGCTGTTTTAAAAACGTCTTTTTCTTCTTGAGTTAAAAAATCTAAATGTGAAACAGATCCTTGGTTTGTTGTAATACTTGACCATACTTCATCTGTATCTTTGCCATGTTTTTCTAATAGTTGTCTTAAATATTTATTTCGAACATTAAATGAACCTGACAATGTTTTGTGGGTAAAGCTATTAGCTGCAATTGGTTCAACACCAGGAGATGTTCCACCACATATAATTGAGATAGAAGCCGTGGGTGCTATTGCAGTTTTGTTCGAAAATCTTTCCATTATTCCATAATCAGCTGCATCCGGGCATGCTCCCCTTTCCTCAGCTAAATCTTTTGATGCCTTATCAACGTGTTTTTGAATATGTTCGAACATTTTTTTATTCCAAACTTTACTCATAACAGACTCAATTGGGATCATTTTCTTTTGATAATAAGAATGAAGACCCATAACACCTAAGCCAACACTTCTTTCTCTTAATGCTGAGTAGGTAGCATCACTGAATTGCTCAGGTGCGTTTTCAATGAAATCTGTCATCACATTGTCTAAAAATCTCATGACATCTCCAATAAAATTCT
Organism: uncultured Pelagibacteraceae bacterium; assembly: GCA_902517495.1. Classification (GTDB taxonomy): domain Bacteria; phylum Pseudomonadota; class Alphaproteobacteria; order Pelagibacterales; family Pelagibacteraceae; genus Pelagibacter. The sequence continues at coordinate 13,939 of CABYCO010000016.1, forward strand.
CATCGTCTTTCCAGTCATCATATTTTTCAATATTCAAAGATGATAAGCAACATACTGCTGTTCTATCTCTTCCATCTTTGTCAATTCCAGTTGGTAAAGTTATCTCACTACATAAATTTGAGGTTTTCACAGTCAAGCCTGCAAGCTTATGATGTTGTGGAATTTGTCTGTTAACAGTGTCAATAAATATAATATATGGTTCTCCTGTTTCTATTCTTGCTGTAAGCAATCTTATCCATAAGTTTCTCGCAGATACTGTTGCTTGAACAGCACCATCTTTTGGACTTTTAAGACCCCATTGTTCATCTAGTTCAACAGCTCTCATGAAAGCATCTGAAACCAAAACACCGTGGTGTAAATTTAAAGATTTTCTATTTGGATCTCCTCCTGTAGGTCTTCTCATTTCAATAAACTCTTCAATTTCTGGATGATCTATTGGAATATAACAAGCAGCCGAACCTCTTCTTAGTGAACCTTGGCTAATTGCCATTGTTAAAGAGTCCATTACCTTTATAAATGGAATTATTCCTGAAGTTTTGCCAACTCTTCCAATTTTCTCACCTATTGATCTAAGGTTTCCCCAATAGCTTCCAATACCTCCGCCACGTGCTGCAAGCCAAACATTTTCACTCCATAGATCGAGAATACCATTAAGGCTATCGCTAGCTTCATTTAGAAAACAAGAAATTGGCAATCCTCTTGTTGTTCCACCATTTGATAAAACTGGTGTTGCTGGCATGAACCAAAGATTGCTAATGTAATTATATAATCTTTGAGCATGTAGATTGTCGTCAGCATAATGACTTGCAACTCTAGCAAATAAATCTTGAAAAGACTCGTTAGCACCCAAATATCTATCTGTAAGAGTAGCTTTTCCAAAGTCAGTTAGATTATCATCTCTGCTTCTATCAATTTTAATTGTTATGCCTTTTGAATTTTGAAATAGTTCTGTTTCGCTATTAAGAGAAAATAAATCTAATCTTTTATCCTTTGGATCTTGATTGACTTCTGGTGTATAATCAGAGACAGCTTTCCTAATAGCTTGTGATAAAATCTTGTTCATTTAGCTCCTTTTTTGTATTATACTTAATTTAGTAAAACAACTAGATGTTGTATGTTGGTTTGGTAATTACACTATATAACCAACAAATCAATAGAACATTTATAGAACTTGAAAAAAAATTATCAATAAAAAAATAAAAAAAATATAAGAATATCAACATGAAAAATTCAATAAAAATTGATCCTTTTGGCTTTAGAGAATACGACGCGCGATGGTTGTACCCTGATAATATCAATTTAGAAGGTGTGACACATTTGGGTAAAGGTTTAGGAACTCAAATTAAATCTCATACAAACAAAGAAAATCCAAGAATCATTGTTGGACATGATTACAGATCTTACAGTGAAGATATAAAATCAGCATTAAAGAAAGGTCTACTTTCAACTGGATGTTTTATTGAGGATATAGGTTTATCGTTATCTCCAATGGTATATTTTGCACAATTTAATTTAGATGCTGATGCAGTTGCCATGGTTACAGCAAGCCATAATGAAAATGGTTGGACAGGTGTAAAAATGGGTATCAAAAAAGGATTAACTCACGCACCTGAGGAAATGGCTGAATTAAAAGAAATAACTTTAAATGAAAAATTTACAATTGGTTCAGGTAATGAAAAAAAGATTAGTAATTTTCAGAAAATATATAAAAATGATTTAATTAAAAATAATAAAATCGAAAAAAAAATTAAAGCTGTTGTTGCATGTGGGAACGGAACAGCTGGAGTTTTTGCCCCAGATATACTTAGAGGTATAGGTTGTGATGTAATAGAGTTGGATTGTAATTTAGATTATACATTTCCAAAATATAATCCAAATCCAGAAGATCTTGAAATGCTTCGTGCTATAAGTAAACATGTAATTGAAAATAATGCTGATATTGGATTTGGTTTCGATGGAGATGGAGATAGAGTTGGAGTTATAGATAATAAAGGAAATGAAATATTTGCTGATAAAATAGGATTGTTAATTGCAAGAAATTTATCTGATAATCATAGAAATTCTAAATTTGTAGTAGACGTAAAATCAACTGGTCTTTATACTAAAGATAAAATTTTATTAAATAATTTATGTCAGACCATATATTGGAAAACTGGTCATTCCCACATCAAAAGAAAAGTAAACGAAGAAAAAGCACTAGCAGGCTTTGAAAAAAGTGGTCATTTCTTTTTTAACCAACCTTTGGGCTATGGATATGATGATGGGATAAATTCTGCAATTCAAGTTTGTCATTTATTAAATAATAACAATAAACTCATGAGTGAAATTATTGATGATTTACCAAAAACTTTTCAGTCACCAACAATGGCTCCATTCTGCGAGGATAATGAAAAGTATAAAGTTGTCGATGAATTAGTAAGCAAAATAGAGGAAATTAAGAAAAATAAAGATAAAATTGATGGGCAAGAAATTGAAGACGTTCTAACTGTAAATGGTGTTAGGTTTTCATTTAAAGATGGATCTTGGGGCTTAATCAGAGCCTCTTCAAATAAACCTTCTCTAGTTGTCGTTACTGAAAGCCCTACTTCAGATGATAGAAAGAAAAAGATCTTTGATTTTATTGACCAATTGCTACAAAAAACTGGAAAAATTGGTGAATATGATCAAAAGATTTAATTAAAGATCTAAAAACCTAATCAAAAAAAGAGTTCCTATAACATACAAGAATACACCGAACATTCTTTGAGTTTTATTTTTATCTGAATTATGAACCATATTCGCTCCAACCCGAGCCATGAAAGATGTAATTGGGATAAATATTAAAAAAGCAGGAATATTTACAAAACCTAAACTCATAGGAAGATTTGCATTTAATATGAAACCAGATGTCAAAAAACCAATTGAGCCAATAGATGCTATTACAAAACCTATTGCGGCAGAACTACCAATCGCTCTACTAATTGGGTACCCAAAATATCTTAGAATAGGAACATTCATCATAGCTCCAGTTATTCCCATAGGAGCAGATATAAAGCCTGACAAAAAACCAAACATAGCTCTTGGAAAAAATTTAAATTTTTTACTTTTCTTTAATTCTTGATTTACTATTAACAAATATCCTCCAAAAAAATAGACAACAACTGCAAAAAATAAAACTAAAGATTTTGTATTTAACAATGCAGCCATATAAGTACCAAGCAAAACACCTAGTATCACAAAAACCCCAAAAGTTTTTAAAATATTTGTATCTACAGCTTTATGTTTTCTATGAGTCATAACCGAAACAAAGGCAGTAAATATTGTAATAGAAAAAGCTGTGCCCACTGAAAGATGCATTAAATAAGATTTATCAACATTTGCTGTTTCAAAAATAAAAAAAAGTACAGGTACAGAAATTAGGCCCCCACCTATCCCAAAATAACCTGCAAAAAAACCTACTGGAAATGCAGTAATAATCATTAATAAAATTAAAAGATAATACTGATTAGAGAGAATAGTATTAATCAATTCGACCTGCCGAATGTAATTTAGGAGAAAGTCTAACTTTATCCATAATATGATCAATTTTTTTTACATCCGCATCTCTTACACACATATTTTCACTTAAATATCTTTTCCAATGGCTTGAACCTGTTTGTCCGTGGAATAAACCAAGAGTATGTCTCATAACTTGATTTACTCTTGTGCCCATTTTCACTTGGGCTTTAACGTAATCTATTAATTCCTCAACAATTTCTTCTCGTTCTTTAATATCATGATTGTTAAATATCTCCTTTTCAATATTAGCTAAAAGATAAGGAGAATGATAAACAGATCTTCCAATCATTGCTCCATCTACTTTATCTAAATGATCTTTTAGTTCTTCAACTGAGGTGACACCTCCATTAATAATTATTTCAAGGTCTTTGAAATCTTGTTTTAGTTTATACACATAATTATATTTTAAAGGAGGTATATTAAGATTTTGCTTAGGAGTAAATTTGCCCAGCATTGCTTTTCTTGCGTGAATTATAAAAGTTTTAATTCCCGTCTCCTTTAAAGTTTTTATGAAATTATAAAAATGTTCATAATCCTCAACATCGTCATAACCAATTCTAGTTTTAACTGTAACAGGTAAAGATGTTGAATTAATCATTTCTGATAGACAATCAGCCACTAAATTTGGTTCCTTGATTAAACACGCGCCAAATCTATTTTTTTGAACTTTTTTACTCGGACAGCCTAAGTTTAAATTAATTTCATCATAACCATAATCTTCACCAATTTTTGCAGCATTTGCTAATAATTTTGGTGTAGAGCCACCTAATTGTAAAGCAACTGGCTTTTCTTTTAAATCAAATGATAATAGTTTATCTTTATCCCCCCTATCAATTGCTTCGGAAACCACCATTTCTGTGTAAAGAAGCACATGTTTGCTTATCAATCTTAAAAAGTATCTTTCGTGCCTATCAGTGCAATCCATCATAGGGGCAACTGACACCAATCTATTAATCTTAGACATATTTTTTAACTTTATTGGATATATTAACTTTCTTCTCGTTTACATATTCTTGGTGATTTTTCTCAATTTTTGCTAATTCATATCTATAATTAACCATTACGCCAAAAGATCTTTTAAAACCTACCTCTGAAACGTTTGCATTTATGGCAATATCATCGATATCAGCTCCGTTTTTAAGATGAAATCTACAAACATCATTAATTGGAAACCCAAAATTATTTTTCTGTTTTACTAAATAATTTGCTGCAAGTTTGCTTATCATAGGCTTATTATCAGCAATTCTTTTGTCCCCTATTTTTAAATCAGAGGATTTTAAAAAATCCAAACTATTTTTATTAGCTTCACCTAAAATCTCTGATGCTTGAGCACTGTCCATTTTTTTAAACCAATTAGCAAATCCAACCATTGGTGACAAAGTTCCAAAATATTTTATATCTGGAAGTTCTTCTTGAAGCTCGTAGACAACTCTTTTGATTAAGAAGTTTCCAAGTGTTACTCTTGATAATCCTTCTTGGCAGTTACTAATTGAGTAAAAAGTTGCTGTATCATATTTTTTTATGTTTTCTTCTGAAGGTCTTGTTAATTCTTGTATAGATTGACTTAATCCTTTAGTTAAAGCTATTTCAACAAATATTATAGGCTCATCTTCTAAAGCAGGATGAAAATATGCAAAGAATCTTCTATCTTTTCCAAGTCTTCTTTTTAATTCATTCATATCTTTCATTGAATGAACTTTTTCATATTTTAACAATTTTTCTAAAATATTTGCTTTAGTGTCCCATGTTATTTTTCTTAGCTTCAAGAAGCCAGGGTTAAACCAATTTTTAAATATATCGATTAGATCATAATCTAAACTTTTTAATTCTGGCTTATCCTTCATTAATTTTACTAAATCTTCTCTTAATGAAACAATCTCAGATGTGCCATTAGGAGCCATATTTAATCTAACAAATAATTCTTTTCTAATACCAGAGGTAACTTTTGATAAATTTAAAATTGAGTAATCATCTTGAGTAACGCTGTATTTCTTAATAGCCTCATCAATTTTTAATGGATCTGGTTTATACTTTTCATTAACTTCAACTAAAAATTTATTTTTATCTTCATTAGATAAATTTTGATATCTAAATAATATATCTCTTGCCAACGTAATTCCAAAAGCTGCACCTTTGGTAGACAATAGGTCGTCACAAAGATCTAATAGATCTCTTTTTTTTGCAATACTTTTAAAGGATTTTTTTTCTAAAATCTTTTGTCCAGCATCAGCTATGGTCTCAAAAATTCTTTTTATATTCAACATGGTGTTTTTTATATATTAAAAACCTAAACTTTTGCCCATTATTTTATCAGGAAGCCAAGTAACAATTTCAGGAAAAATACATAAAATTAGTATAGCTAAAGCCATAATTATCATAAAAGGTATGGATCCTTTTAATATTTCAGACAAACTAACGTCTGGTGTAATACCCTTAATTATATAAAGGTTTAGTCCAACGGGTGGAGTAATAAGACCAATTTCCATATTTATCGTAAATACTATTGCAAACCAGTATGGATCAAAACCTAACGTTGTTATAACTGGCAATAATATTGCTGAAGTCATCACGATGACGGCAACAGGTGGTAAAAAGAAACCAGCTATAAGTAAAAAAATATTAATTAAAATAAATACGACCCATTTGTTAGAGCTTAATTCGACCATGCTCTGAGCTAAAGATTGAGTTACGTAAAGTTGTGACAAGGTAAATGCAAAAAGGTAAGATGCAGCGATAATAAACATTATCATTACACTTTCTTTCATTGAAACTTTAACAATATTCCATATTTTTTTTGGTTGATAAATTTTGTAAACAACAGCGATCAATACAAAAACTAAAAATGCTCCTACACCTGAAGCTTCTGAAGGTGTCGCAACTCCACCGTATAACACGTATAGGACACCAGCTATAATGGCTAAGAAAGGAAGAATTCTTGGTAACACCTCAATTTTTTCTTTTAATGTAGGGGGTGTTCTGTTCTTTAAAGCTCTCGCAGAATCTTTGTCAATAAAATAACTATGTATTAGAGCCCATATTGCAAACATACCTGCCAACATAAACCCGGGTACCAAACCACATAAAAATAACCTTCCTATTGATGTTCCAGTTGCAATTCCATAAACAATTAAAACAATACTTGGGGGGATTAAAACTCCTAAAGTTCCACCGGCCGCTATTGTTCCTGTTGCTATTTGATCTGAGTAACCTCTTTTTCTCATTTCAGGTATACCCATAGTTCCAATTGCTGCACAAGTTGCAGGACTTGATCCACTTAGAGCAGCGAAAACTGAACAAGCACCAATATTAGATATTACTAGCCCACCAGGAACTCTCCAAAGCCATCTATCTAATCCTGTATATAAATCTTTCCCTGCTGGAGAATTAGCAACTGCCATTCCCATTAAAATAAACATTGGTATTGAAAGCAAAACAAAAGAATTTAATCCAGCGTAAAAAGTCTCTGCAAATACATCTAACATTTGAAAACCTTCAAATGTAACTAGAAGAGCAATTGAGACAAAACTCAAACCAAATGCAATTGGTATTCCAGAAAATAAAACTATCAACGTAAAAACTGCAACTATAATCGCTATTAATAAAGGATCCATTAATTGCTACCCTCTTCGTCAATAAGCTTAATAATTTCTGCTATATATTGAAGTATCATTAGTACAGCTCCGATCATCATTGATGAATAAGGTATCCATAAAGGTGGGTCCCAAACGGTTCCTGTTGAATAATTTTTAGTAAAAGCCTCCTCAACCATTAAATATCCAAAGTAGAATAAAATTATAAAAAATAATAAGCTAATCAATGAGGTAAATATTTTAAGTCTTAGAATATTTTTTTTTGATAAAAAATCATAAATCCACTCCATACTAACATGCGCTTTCTCGCTTAAAACATAAGCACTACCAATAAATGTTGAAGCAACTAAAAGCATTGTGACTAGTTCTGTTTGCCATGTGATTGCTCTTTGGAAAAAGTATCTTTCAAATACTAATTCAACGATTACCAAAATTGATAATATTAAGGCCAGAACAGCAAAAGCACCACATGCCTTTGAGGAAAAACTACAAAATTTTAAATATTGTTCTTTCATAAAAAAACCCCCACTTAGTATTTTAAGTAGGGGTTCTTTATATATTGTTTTACTTAACTGCTAAAGCCATTTCCATAAGTTTGTCTCCACCTGGTACTTTTTTGGCGAACTCTTTATGAGAAGTTTGTTTTGCAATTTCAATCCATGCAGCATGGTCCTCTGCAGTCATGTAAGCTAATTTAACACCTGCAGCTTTGTAAGCGTCTTCAAATTTTTTATCTAAATTTGCTACTTGTGCTGTCATGTATTTCTCTGCAACTTTTCCCGCTTTCATTAAAGCATCTTGTTGCTTTGCATTAAGTTTATCAAAACTCATTTTTGACATTAAAATTGGCTCATACATAAACCATAGACCATATTCTCCTGGAGGAGTTGCACAAGTCACTTGTTCGTAAATTTTATAACTTACAAAACTTCCAGAACTTGTGTTTGCACCAGTTAATACACCAGTTTGTAGACCAGTATAAATCTCAGAAGATGGCATACTTTGTATTCCAGCACCGGCACCGGCTAACATTTGGTTAAATGCTTTACCAGCAGCTCTCATAACTTGTCCTTTAACATCA
>CABYCO010000017.1 GCA_902517495.1 uncultured Pelagibacteraceae bacterium
AATACCACAAAGGACTATTATAGAAAGACCTAAATATGTCCAATTATCTGGCAATTCTTGAAATATATAATAACTAAGTAAAATATTAGTAATAATTTCAGTATAGCCAAGTGGAGCTAATTTAGAGGCATCAGCGTATTTGAGAGACAAAATGATAAAAAGATGGGCAATAGCTGCTATGAAGCCAATTAAAGCCATCATAATCCATTGACTATTTGATGGCTGTATCCAAACACCAGGCATAAACAAAGACATGACAATAGTCCCTACTGTGCCAGCAAATAATAAAGTTAATAGAGAGTTATCAGAGGTACTTAATTTTCTTGTAATAATTAAATAAAAACCATAGCAAATACCATTGCCCAGGGCTGCTAATGTAGCCAAATTAATCTCTATAAATCCAGGTCTAATAACAATTAAGGTACCAATAAAGCCCATGGATACTGCTGTCCACCTTCTTAAGCCTACTTTTTCGTTTAAAAAAAAGGGGGACATTGCAGTTACACAAATTGGGGCAACAAATGCTAGAGTTAAGGCCTTAGGTAAAGAAATCTCAGATATAGCAAAAAAAAATAAATATGTTGAAAATACAAAAATCAATCCTCTTATCAATTGAAGCATAGGTTTTTTACTCCAAACCATCGATTTTCTATCAAAAAAAAGCATTATTGAGAGTGCAAAAACAACTGTAAAGAAATATCTAGCCCAAGTAATTTGCAAAACATCCATAGATGAACTTAAATATTTTGCCAAAGCATCCATAAATGGAACAATCATCCAAGCTGATGCATTGAGAATAACAGCCTTCATATGAAAATCTTATCTCTTAATTAAAGTATTTTAAAGCAAAGAATACAGTTATGGGTACAGTTACAAGAGACATTAAAGTTGAAACAACTATTGTGCTAGATATGTTATCAACAATCTCCTTAGGCGAATACATTGAAGCAACAAGATAACAAAGTATTGCACTTGGCATAGATGACTGAATTAAAAGAACACCAGCAGCAAACCCAGATAGGTTAAAAAAAGAGATCAGAGACAAGCCAATTAGTGGCCCTATAATAACTCTTCCAGTAGATGTAATTAGAGCATCCTTAAAGGAAAAAACTTTCATTTGTGTTAATGAAACACCTAAAGACATTAAAATCATTACTATCATTCCATAAGCAAGAAGCATAACAGTATTCAATACAAATATTGGCAAAGGTATTTCGTAATATAGAAAAATAATGGTAGCAATTATTGCATAAAATGATGGACTTTTTATTATAACCTTTAAATCAAACTCACGTTTAGCTAAAAAAATATTAAGAGTAAAATGAAGAAGAACGACCAAAGAAGATATAGCTGCCGCAATACCCATACCCAATTTACCATATGCAAACAAGCATATTGGAATACCCATATTCCCTGTATTAGGTAAAAAAAATGTTGGTAATTCTCTCAAATAATCTTTCTTCATCAAAATTAAAAAAATTAGCCCAACAATTAAAAAAGAGGATAAAAGAATTACTGCATATAAAAAATACTCTGAAAACATCGCAAAAGTTACACCACTTGCCGAAATAGAGAATATTACTATAGATGGTGTTCCAAAATTAGCAGAATAAGTAGTTATAAATGATGTATCAAAATTTGGATTTTTTTTACCTAAAAAGTATCCAATACCAACTATAAAAAAAACTGGAAAAAGAACTTCAAATAATTTTATATAAAGTTCCATTAAAATAATCGAATAAGAACAGGATTTTTAATAATATTTTTATTTGATTTAAATGATTTAATACATCTTTGAGCGTCTAATTCATTTGCATTATGAGTAATAAGAACAATCGAAGCAGTCTTACTTTTATGATCAGGTATTTGTATTAATCTTTGAATAGAAATTTTATGCTTCGCCAGAATCTTTGTTATAGAAGATAAAACGCCCGGTTTATCCTTAACTTCTAATCTTAAATAAAGAGAATTTGATGATTGGTCTTTATTAAATATTTTAGGTTTTAATCTTTTATTTTTAGATATACCAAAAGGATATTTTATATTACCTCTCAATATAGACAATAAATCAGACATCAAAGCAGAAGATGTTGGTCCTGGTCCAGCCCCCTCCCCTTGCAATACAGACTCTCCAATAGGTAAACCATTTAATATAACAGCATTCATTACGCCATCTACATTTCCTATATAAGAGTCTTTTTTAACTAAACATGGATGAACTCTCTCAAAAATACTATTATTTATAATCTCAGTTATGCCTAATAATTTTATTCTAAAATCTAACTGATCAGCAATTTTAATATCTGCATAATCGATGTTTTCAATACCTTCCATTAAACATTCAGATTTTGAAATTTTCTTATTGAAAGCTAATGATGTCAAAATTTTTATTTTAGCTAACGCATCATAACCGTTAAGATCTAATTTTGGATTTCCAGGTTCAGCATAACCTAGTTTCTGTGCCATCTTCAGAACATTTTTGAAACTATCTTTAGTTCTCTCCATTTCTGACATGATGTAGTTACAAGTACCGTTAAGTATGCCATAAACTTTTGTGATTTTATTTGTAGCTAAACCTTCTTTGATTGTTCTTACAATAGGAATACCGCCTGCAACAGATGCCTCAAATTCTAAATTAACTTTATTTTTTTCAGCTAATTCTCCCAGTTTATCACCATGTTTTGAAATTAATGCTTTATTTGGAGTTATAACATGAATTTTATTTTTAAGAGCAGTCTCAATAATTTTTTTTGAAATACCATCTGATAAACCTATAGCTTCGATTACTATATCTAAGTTTTTAATCTTCAAAATATCTAGAGGATTTGAATAAAAAATTTTCTTATTAATTTTAAATTTTCTTTTCTTATTTTTATTTTTAGCCGATATAGCTATAACTTTAATTCTCTTTCCGGTTTTAGTTTCAATATCTTTCTTTTTTGTATTTAACTCATTTAGAACATATGATCCAATTTGACCAAGTCCAATAACAGCAATATTTATATTTTTATTCATTAAATTAATCTAATTTAGGAAAGTCGCTTATCTTACCATATTGAATAACATTTTTTTTAAATTCTTCAAAAGATGTTTCATTTTCAAAGTTTAATTTCGAAATATCTTTGTCAGTACTTTCGTCCTCAATATTCCACATAGAAACAGGATGATTTAGTGAACAATGTGATAATGAAAATATTAATAAAATTATAAAAATATATTTAAACATTTAGACCTTCGCTCTGATTAAAGCCATAATAATTATTCATATTTTGTACAGCTTGACCTCCACCACCTTTAATCAAATTATCAATTGCAGACAATATTATTATTTTATCTTTATATTTGCTTTTACATACAGAAATAAAGCAATTATTTGTGTTGATAACATCATTAGTACTTAAGAAAGTATTTATTTTACAGATTTTTATAAATTTATGATTCTTATATTGGACATTAAGAACATTAATTATTTTGTTTATGTTAATGCCCTTTTTTAAATCAACATAAATAGTGCTTAAAATTCCTCTAAACATGGGTGTAAGATGAGGTGTAAAATGAAATTTATTTTTTTTGCCAGTTTTAAGATCAAGCTCTTGTTGAATTTCAGAATTATGTCTATGATTTGCTAATCCGTAAGCACTCAAAGACTCATATAAATTTTTATATTTATATTTTTTATGTACTCCTCTACCTGCTCCTGAATAACCAGATTTTGAGTCAATAATAACTGTTTGATTATTAATTAAGTTTTTTTTTATTAAAGGGATTAATGGAATTAATACAGATGTAGGATAGCATCCAGGACAAGATAATATCTGAAATTTTTTAATTAATTGTCCACTAATTTCAGGTATAGAGTAAATACTTTTTTTGATTTGATTTAATGCTTTGTGTTTAATTTTATACCATTTTTCATAATCTTTTTTATTATTAAGTCTAAAATCAGCCGCTAGATCTATTAATAAATTATTTTTATTTAAAAATTTTGAAATAGATTGTGCCTCACCATTTGGCAATGCTGTAAATATTATATCCACATTTAATAAATATTCTTTTTTAAATTTTGATATTTTTGGTAATTTATATTTTTTTAATTCTTGATCAAAAGAATCTATTTTTTTTCCAACAGAAGTACTTCCACACAAATATTTGATACTTATTTTTTTATGTGTACATAAAAGTTTAGTTAATTGTAATCCTATATATCCAGTAGCACCACATATAAGAACATTTTTCTTGTCCATAATATAATATAACAGTTGAAATTTAAAAAGAAATTATCTTTTAGAAAACTGGTAGCTTTTTCTAGCTTTTGCTCTACCAGGTTTTTTTCTCTCTACAGATCTTGAGTCTCTTGTTGTGAGTTTTTCTTTACGTAAGGTTGATTTTAAAGTTTCGTCAAATTTTAGTAAAGCTCTTGAAATACCATGTACCAAGGCACCAGCTTGACCAGTTTGTCCTCCACCTACAACTTTAGATTTAACATCATAATCAGTTGACTGATTTATTATTTCAAAAGGTCTTAAAATTTGCATTACATGATTAGCTCTTGGAAAATAGTCGTTTAAAGATTTACCATTTACATAAAATTTACCTGAACCTTTTTTTAACCAAACTTTAGCTACAGATTTTTTTCTTCTTCCAGTTGCGTATTTGCTATCTTTAAAGTCTAACTTTATTTTTGGTGAAGATGTTTGGGATGTTTCCATATTAATTTCTTACAATATTTTTATTATTAAGTTTACCGATTTCAATTATTTTTGGATTTTGAGCAGTGTGAGGATGGTCCTCTCCAGAATAAATTTTAAGTTTTGTTAATTGTTTTTTTCCTAGCGCACCAGAGGGTAACATTCTTTTAACAGCTAACTTTAATACTTCACCAGGTTTTTTTTCACTTAATTTTTCAGGTGTTATTTCTTTAATACCACCTGGATATCCAGTGTGTCTGTAATATTTTTTATTTTGAAATTTATTGCCTGTAAATTTTATTTGATCTACATTTTTAATAACAACAAAATCTCCGTGGTCCATGTGAGGAGTATATGATGTTTTGTTCTTCCCTCTTATAATTTTTGATACAACCGTTGCTAGTCTTCCAACTACAGCTCCTGTAGCATCAATTTCAAACCACTCGCTATTTATCTCATCTTTTTTAACAAACTTTGTCATGAATGCGGGATTAATACTTATAATTACATATATTGTCAAATTATTATATTTTAGTTGGACTTAATGGTTGATTGAATTATGACCATTTATTAGTAATAATAGATATCATATAAACGAATTCACAATATTTATTTAAAGGAGCCTAATGAGTGATAAAAAAAAAGAATTAAAACCAAATACTTATAAATTTGATACTCTCAGTTTACATGCTGGTTATCAACCACACAAAAATGCAGGAGCAAGACAGGTTCCCATTTATCAAACAACGTCATATCTTTTTGATGATGTGGATCATGCAGCAGCTCTTTTTAATCTAGAACGTGGTGGTCATATTTATAGTAGAATTTCTAACCCTACAGTTGGTGTATTAGAAGAAAGAGTTGCTTCATTAGAAGGTGGAACTGCAGCATTGGCAACATCTTCGGGTATGAGTGCAATATTTTTAACAATTATGACATTGTGTGAAGCTGGCGACCACTTAGTTGTATCATCACAACTTTATGGAGGTACCGTTAACTTGTTTAGACTTACTCTACCTAAATTTGGTATTACATGTACTTTTGTTAAGCCAAGAGATACGGAAGGTTTTAAAAAAGCAATTAAAAAAAATACAAAAGGCATTTATGGTGAATTAGTTGGTAATCCTGGAAATGAACTTATGAATATGCCAGAGATTGCTAACATTGCTCATGAGGCTGGAATTCCACTAATCGTTGACTCTACTTATCAAACTCCTTATCTATGCAAACCGTTTGAGCATGGAGCTGATATTGTAATACATTCTTTAACAAAATGGATGGCTGGTCATGGCTCCTCTATGGCAGGAATATTAGTTGAAGGTGGAAATTTTGATTGGATGCAAAATGAAAAATTTCCAACAATGACAAAGCCATATGAAGGATATCATGGATTATCATTTGCAGAGGAATTTGGTCCTACTGCATTTACAATGAAAGCAAGAGCTGAAGGAATGAGAGATTTTGGTCCATGTTTAAGTCCTCAAAATGCATGGAATGTTCTTCAAGGTTTAGAAACATTATCAGTAAGGATGAAAAAGCACTGTGAAAATGCTGAGGAAATGGTTAAATATTTGTCTAATCATGAAAGCGTTGCATGGGTTTCTCATCCAAGTGCACCAAATCATCCAGATACAGAACTTGCTAATAAGTTACTTCCAAATGGCAAAGGTTCTATGATTGCATTTGGAATAAAAGGTGGAAAAGATGCAGGTGTTGCATTTATAAATAATGTAAAATTAGCGTCTCACTTAGCCAATGTTGGTGATACAAGAACATTAGTAATTCATCCAGCATCAGGAACACATTCACAAATGGACGAAGCTACATTAAAGTTTGCAGGATTATCACATGATATGATTAGGTTGTCCGTCGGTATGGAAGATATAGATGATATTAAAAACGATTTCGAGATTGGTTTTAGAGCCGCAAGAAAACCAAGACTTGTTTCAAATCAATGAAGTTTGAAGTAAATGGTCATGAGGTTTTTGCCTCTACAGGCGGAAGACCTTTTGATAAAAAAAAACCTTTGATAATCTTTGTTCATGGAAGTGGTTTAACTCACATGACTTGGGTTCTTCAAACAAGATACTTTGCTTTTCATGGCTATAACTCTTTAGCTGTTGACCTTCCTGGACATGGATTGTCAAGTGGCAAAAGTCTTAAATCAATTGAAGAAATGGCTGATTGGGTAAGTTCTGTTATTGATGCTGTTGGTCATAAAGAAGCTTCATTGGTAGGACACTCGCAGGGATGTTTAGTAACTGTAGAATGCACATCAAGATATCCTAACAAAATTAAAACTTTGAGTTTAATGGGTGGAGCTGGTGCTATACCTATGAATCCCGAACTGCTTTCATTAGCTGAAAATAACGATCCAAAAGCGGTAGATTTAATGATGGATTGGGCTCATGGACCTGCCGGTCACTTTGGTGGTCATCCAGTACCTGGTCTTTATCATATCAACACAGGAACAATGCTTGCAAAATCTAGAACCATACAGAATACATTAGGTGTAGATTTTAGAGCTTGCGATAATTACAAGAACGGATTTGAGGCAGCTAAAAAAATTAAATGCCCCACACTATCAATTTTAGCAACTGATGACAAAATGTGCCCTGTTAAAGAGGGAAAAAAATTAGCTTCATTAATTGATGGAAGTCAAGTTGATATAATTGATAACTGTGGTCACATGATGTTGTTAGAAGAGGCAGATAGAGTGCTAACTGTACTTAAAAAATTTATAACCACAAATTACCCCCCATTATCAAGTTAAATTTAAGCTTGATTGTATTTTTCATTTTAGTTTAATAGCATTTTAAACAGAAGGGGAAATATGAGTAAAAATAAACATCCAGAAACAATTGCTTTACATGGTGGGGATTACAGAAGTGATCCAGCTACAACAGCAGTAGCAGTACCACTCTATAGAACAACATCTTATCAATTTAATGATACAGATCATGCTGCAAATTTATTTGCACTAAAAGAATTTGGAAACATATACACAAGAATTATGAATCCAACTAATGACGTACTTGAAAAAAGAGTTGCGGCGCTTGAAGGTGGGCTTGCAGCTGTAACTGTTGGTTCAGGACAAGCGGCATCAACATTCGCTATAATGAACGTGTGTCAATCAGGAGATAACTTTGTTAGTTCAACTGATTTATATGGTGGAACGGTAAATCTATTCACTCACACACTTAAAAAATTAGGTATTGAATGTAGATATGCAGATCCATCAGATCCAAGTAATTTTGAAAAATTAATTGATGAAAAAACGAGATGTTTTTATGCAGAAACTTTGCCTAATCCATATTTAAGAGTATTTCCAATAAAAGAGGTATCTGACATAGGTAGAAAGCATAATATTCCATTAATTATGGATAATACTGCAGCACCAGTAATTTGTAAGCCTTTAGAACATGGAGCTGCTGTAGTAGTTCATTCACTTACTAAATTTATTGGTGGTCATGGTACTGTAATAGGAGGATGTCTTGTTGATGGAGGTAATTTTGACTGGACAAAGGATCCAAAAAGACAGCCTTTATTTAACGAGCCAGATGCTAGTTATGGTGGCGCGCAATGGGGTGTTGTTGTTCCACAATTGACAGGAGCAAATGTCTCATACGCAGTAAGAGCACGTGTTGTACTATTAAGAGACCTAGGAGCACCATTAGCACCTGATAATGCATGGGGAATAATTCAAGGTTTAGAAACTGTTCCCTTAAGAATGAAACAACATTGTTCTAATGCCGAAAAAGCTGTTGCATTTTTACAAAAACATAAAAATGTAGACAGAGTTATCTACCCTACTTTGCACAAAGGAGAAATTGGTGAAAGATCCAAAAAATATATGAAGGGTGGAAATGGTGCACTTATAGGTATCGAAGTTAAAGGTGGTGTTGAAGCAGGTAAAAAATTTATAGAGTCATTAAAAATGTTTTACCATGTTGCAAATATTGGAGATGCTAGAAGTTTAGCTATTCACCCTGCAACTACTACACATAGTCAATTAACCGAAGAGGAGCTTTTAGCAGCAGGTGTAACACCTGGATACGTAAGATTGTCTATTGGTATTGAACACTCAGACGATATTATAGCTGATCTAGATCAAGCTTTGGGAGCTTCTGGAAAACCTAGTTTGAAAGCAGTAAGCTAGATTTTGTGTTTATAAATAAAAAATAGATACAAGAAGCTACTAAAAAAATAGAACTTATTTGGTGCATAGATGCAATAAATATCTGTGCACCATATAATAAAGTAAATATTCCTAATACAATTTGCAAAATTATAAAAAATCCTAAAATGTTAACTGATTTATATAAATCAGTTTTTTTATTTCTGTAAACATAAAATAATAAATACAGATAAAATAATCCTATTAAATATGCTAATTTTCTATGTATAAATTGCACTAAAGAAGGATCACTAAATGCAGATAATTTAAATAAATTAATAATATTATTATCATTAGGAAAAATTGAGTCACCCATTAATGGCCAAGAATTATAAATTTTTCCTGCATCCATTCCTGAAACAAATGCACCAATAGAAATTTGCAAAAAGACCAAAAAAAGAAAGCTAAATGGAAATATTATATTAATAGTATTTTGAGAATTGTTTTTAACTTTTATTTTTAAATAATTCCAAAAAATTAAAGATAAAATTAGAAAAGCTACTATTAAATGCATTGATAGTCTAAAATGACTGACATCTACTCTATCAACAAGGCCACTACTAACCATATACCAACCTATGAATCCTTGAAAGCATATTAAAGCAAAAATTAAATAAAGATTTATTAATTTTTTAAATTTAATTTTATAAGTAAAATATATTAGTGGAATTAGAAAAGTTATACCAATTAACCTTCCCATAAATCTATGAGCCCATTCCCACCAAAAGATAACTTTAAATTCTTTCATAGTCATATCATAATTTTGTAATTTAAATTCAGGTATTTCTTTATATAAGTCAAAATACATGATCCATTCATATTTATTTAATGGTGGTAAAAAACCAGAGAATAATTCCCATTGAGTAATTGATAAACCTGAATCAGTTAATCTCGTCAAACCACCAACAACAATCATTGCTGAAATAATCCAAAACATACTTATAAGCCATACTGATATTTGATTATTAACTTTTAGATTTTCACTATACATAAAGGGATAAATATAATAATTTTTTAATTATCCAAATATATAAATGTCGCCATTAAAAAAAGAAAAACTCAGCAAAATAAGAAATGAATTGGATAAATTAGACGATTCTTTAATAAAAATTATTAAGAAAAGAACTAATCTTGTCAAAAAAGTTCTGGCACTTAAAGAGAGAAAAAATCAAATAGTTGATCAAAAAAGGATCAATTTAATTTTAAGAAATATTAAAAAAAAATCATTGAAGAATAATATTGATCCAAAAATTACCAATAAAATATGGAAAAATATGATTTATGCATATATAGATTTTGAACGTAGGAATTTTAATAGAAAGAAGTAATTATTTACTATGTGGTGGAAGTTTTTTTTCCACAAAAACTTCGTGTTTTCTTGTAGCTGGATTATATTTTTTTGCTTTTAACTTAACCTTAGCTTTCTCTCCCCCAGCAGGTTTTTTTACATAATAAAAAAAAGAACTATCTGGTTTTTCTTCTGGAACTAGTCTTACTTTTACGTGTGTTTTTTTTGCCATATTAACTTTTAAATTTTTTTAACAGTTTTTTAATATTTATAAGTTTTGATTTAATAATATTTTTTTGTTTTATAGAGGTATTGTAAAATTCGTCAATATCTGAATCATTAGAGTTTAAAACCTTTTTTACTCCATTTAATGTCATGCCCTTGTCTTTTAATAAGTATTTGATCTTTTTTAAAATATCAATTGAATTTTCATCAAAATATCTTCTATTTCCTGTAAAGATTTTTGGCTTAACTTGTTTAAACTCTTTTTCCCAAAAACGGATAGTGTGTGTAGAAGGTAAACCATTTTTTTTATTAATAAGATTTAATATCTTAGCTACTTCCCCTATAGTTTTGTATTTACTCTCTTCCATCGCGTTAGTCATTTTTATTTATATATTCTTTAAATTCTTTGGATGCTTTAAATAATATAACATTTCTACTAGAAATAATTGCTGGCACTTTAGTTTTTGGATTTCTTCCAGCTCTTTGTTTTTTATTTCTCAAAGAAAAAGTTCCAAATTTTGCTATTTTAACTTTTTTATGCTTTATAATATTCTTTAGAATCAGTTCAAAAATATCTTCTAGTAATGTTTCACTTATTTTTTTTGAAAATCCTATCTGCATATATATAGAGTTTATAATATCTTTTTTTGTTAAGTTAATACGTTTCACTTAAATAATATTTGCTGTAATTTGTTCTATCAGTTTACCTTTAATGGTTTGTTCGCAAACTTTCAATGAGTTAGCAAAACCAATTGAGTCTGTAGATCCATGACTTTTTATAACAGGTTTATTTAAACCTAATAATATAGCTCCATTATAAAGTCTTGGATCCAACTTATTTTTGAATTTTTTTAAATTTTTATAATTAATCAAGGATGAAAATTTACCAATAACTGAGCTACCTAAAGCTTGTCTCAATTCACTTATTATAAAATTTGAGGTACCCTCTGCAGTTTTAAGTGCAATATTTCCTGTAAACCCATCTGCAACGATCACATTTACATCGCCATCCATAATATGATTTCCCTCAATATATCCTTTAAATTCAAATAGATTATACTTTTTTTCAGATAAGATTTTATAAGTACTTTTTATAATTGCATTTCCTTTTAATTCTTCTGATCCAATATTAAGTAATGCAACTAATGGTTTCACTTTATCAAACAATGCTTTATGTAATGCGGAGCCCATTATAGAGAAATCTACTAAATTTTTTGAATTACATTCTATGTTAGCGCCCAAGTCTAACACGACGTTCATTCCCTTTTTGCTTGGCCATAAAGCTGATAGAGCTGGCTTATCAATATTTTCTATCATCTTTAAGTTAAGTTTTGATATTAGGAATAACGCTCCTGTATTACCCGCCGAGACCATAGCATGTGCCTCGTCATTTTTTAAAGACTCAACGGCTAGCCACAAACTAGTGTTTTTCCCTCTCTTAGCAGCAGATAATGCTGTATCTTCACCTTCAACTATATTGTCTGTATGAATTAAATTAAATCTTTCGTTTGGTATTTCATATTTTTCCAAGAGAGGATTAATTAAATCTTTTTTTCCAAAAATCTTGTAATTAATATCTTTAGAGTTTTTTGAATGTATACTTATACCTTCTATTACTTTAGAAGGTGAATTATCACCACCCATTGCGTCAATGGCAATAATTATCGGGTTGATCATAATAACTATTCTTTGGGATCTAAAACTTGTCTTCCTTTATAAAAACCAGTTTTCAGATCAAGATGGTGAGACAATCTGTATTCACCAGACTTCTTGTCCTCAATAATGTTTTTTGAAGACACACCTATATGTGATCGCCTTTTACCAGCTCTTGATTTAGTAGTTTTACGTTTTGGTACAGCCATAATTAAAATTTAAGTTTTAATATATCTTTTGTAAACAATTTTAAAGAGTTATTTATTAAAAAATTACTATATTTGTCGAAATAATTAATAATAAAATCACTATCTTCTTTAATATTCATCAAATTAGACAACATCTGGACTTTTTTTAATTTATCCAAATCATCCCATTTTTCTATGTTTAATAAAATAGAATAAAATAAGTTTATATAATCTTTCATTTTTTTATTAACTGATACATCACCATAACCAATTTCTCTAATAGATAGTTCAATCTGTCTAACTATAAAGTCAAACAATTCTTGTGCATTTTTTTTAGACATATTTTTTTTGTATATTTTAAGAAAAAAACTAAAATGGATTAATAAAATGATTAATCTATCTGAAAAAGTATCTTTGTTTTTTAAATTAAGATAAAGGTTTTTATTTCTAGTTAATTTAATCAAATTATTGTAAATATTTAAATATTCAGAATTCATATGAAACATATATCATTGTTTTTAATTTTTTTGCTCACGATAAATTGCTCTATAAATAAAGTATCTAATTCACATGGATTTCGATTTATTGAGACAAAATTTGATAGTATAGAGATAAATAAAACAAATAAGAATGATGCCAGGAAGATAATTGGCCCACCATCATCTATAAGTAATTTTGAAGATATTTGGATTTATATCGAAAGAAAAAAAACAAGTCAATCTATCTATAAGTTAGGTAAAAAAAAAATTTCAAATAATGATATCATAATTCTTAAATTTAATAAGATGGGATTAGTATCTGAAAAAAAATTATTAAATTTAAATGATATGAATGATATTAAAATTGCTGAAAAAATTACTGAAAAGAAATATAAAGAGAATCAAACCATGTATAATGTACTATCAACTTTAAGAGAAAAAATAAACGCTCCAACAAGGAAAAAGAATTAATTGGCGGTCCCTAGGGGAATCGAACCCCTCTTTCATGGATGAAAACCATGTGTCCTAACCGATAGACGAAGGGACCAATGCAGGATCTTTTATTGTAATTTTTTCAATTAATCAAGTAATCGAAACTTCTTTTTTTACAAGCTCCAAAATTGATTTGTTATGAGTGAAAATTGTCTCAGTAATATACTTATCATTTTTAAATATAACCCCATTCATTAAATCTCCAGATGTAATACCTGTAGCACAAAAAATACTTTCACCTTTTACTATTTCATCAATTTCATACTTTTTATTTAAATCTTTTATACCCATTTCTTTTGCTCTAATAATATCTTCATCTGTTTCAAACAAAAATCTACCTTGAAAATTACAATTTAATGCGTTCAAAGCAGCGGCTGCTATCACACCCTCTGGACCTCCACCAATACCCATAAAAATATCAACATTAAATTTTTCATTTGTTACAAGCAAAGCACCAGAAATATCACCATCTGTTATAAATTTTATTTTAACATTTAAATTTTGTAATTTAGTTATAATTTTTTTATGTCTGGGTCTATCAAGAAGACAAACTGTAATCTCTGAATTTTTTTTATTTGTTATTTCAGAATATATCTTAATATTTTTTTCAATTGTAAAATCGATATCTATTGATCCTCTAGGTACATGATTTCCTGTTGCAATTTTATCCATATAGGTTTCAGGTGCATTTAACAAATTTCCTTTTTCTGAAATTGCTAACACGGACATTGATCCTGGCAAATTCTTTGCAACAAAATTCGTGCCCTCAACAGGATCTACGGCTATATCTATTTCAGGACCGTTTCCAACTCCAAGTTTTTCACCAATATAAAGCATTGGAGCTTCATCAAGTTCTCCCTCTCCTATTACAACTTTACCCATTATATTTAATTTATTTAGTTGGTCTCTCATTACATCCGTAGCTGCTTTGTCAGCTAATATTTTTTCATTCTTACCGATGTAAGGATAACAAGCAATTGCTGAGTTAGAAGTGATATTTATAAGACTGTTCAATAATTCTTGTGATAGCTTCATTTATTATGTTTTAGATTTGCTTTCAATTTTACTATCTTCAAACTGTAATTTATATTCAAATTCTCTTAATCGTTTGTAAACACTTGCTAGTTCTATGATTGTCGGCCATGCTTTTAAAATGTATTGCATTGATCCTTCTACACGTCCAAAAGCTCTTATAATTTGTTGCATAACCCCTAAGGTTACTGCTCCAGCAACTATTGCAGGTGCAAGAAAAACATATGCTGATAAAACATTAGCCTGCAAATAAGCTATTCTGCCAATATTAAAATAAAGATACCTAATGTAACTCAAAAAATGAATGCTTCTAACATCATCAAATAATTCCTCAATTGATTTTGGTCTTACTGTCCCATCATCTTCAGCTATGACTAAAATCTTTCTGTAAGCTGCCTCTTTTTTCTGAAGGTCATACTCGACACCTACTAATCTTAAAATTAGACCTAAAATAACTAAAAAAATTGTTCCTCCAATGGACCAAATAAGTGCTCCTACAATTAAACCATATTCCCAATCACCAAAAAAGAATATTGGAATACCTATACTTAAACCAAATAATATTGGCATGAATTCAACTAATATCATTATTGCTTCTATTAAGCTTGTTCCTAATGACTCCATTATTCGTGAGAATTTTATTGTATCTTCTTGAACCCTTTGAGATGCTCCTTCAATCTTACGAGCTTTTTCATAAACACTATGATAATATTCAACCATAGCTGTTCTCCATCTGAATAAATAGTGTGATGTAAAATAGCTCACAACAACAGCTACGCCAACATACATTGCTGCAAGAACAATAAATGAAAACAAACTCGCCCAATACTCCTCAATGGTAATAGCATTTGGTTTGCCAAGTGCTTTTTGAATCATGTCATAAAATTCACCAAACCACTCATTAATTTTAACGTCAATTTTTACTTGGACCCAAAGTGATGATAAAATAATTAATGACCCAATCCACGACCATAAATACCATTTTTTTATTGTAAAAAATCTAAACATTATTTTATAAAATTATCTGCATATGATTTTTTAGTTATCTTTCTTTTTTGAGGCTCAATGACTTCAAAAAGAATATTGTTTTTTCTAGCGTACTCTATAGCTAAATCTTTTGATTTAAATTCTAAGTTTAATTCTGAATAGGTATCTGAAGAACTTTCCCACCCCATGAGTGGATTTTTGCCAGGATCCTCTGTTACAAATTCTATGATCCATTTATCAAACTTTTTGAGACCTGATTGCATGGCAGTTTTTGAGGGTTTGTAAATTTTTGCTTTTTTCATAAATAATGGTCGGGGCGGCAGGATTTGAACCTGCGACCCTCTGGTCCCAAACCAGATGCGCTACCAGGCTGCGCTACGCCCCGATTGCAGTACTAATACAGCAGATAAAAGAAAATTCAAAGGTTATATTGGTTACAAATTTCTAATAAATTTGGTATTTAATGCTATAAGAGATTTTATGATCATAGAATGTCCAAATTGTAATAAAAAATTCAGTCTTGATAAAAAATTAATACCAGAAAATGGTAGAACTCTTAAGTGTAGCAGTTGTGATCATATTTGGCATTATAAGATACCAATAACTAAAAGTGTTGATGATCTAGAAATATCTGAAGACATAAATACTAATTTAGATACTAATATTTCTGAAATAGAAAAAAAGCAAGACGAGCGTAATGAAGAAATAAATACTGAGAATTTAACTGGTATAAATCAAGAGGTTCTGTCTGAAGATAGCACAGAAGATGAGGAAGATGACGCAAAAGATGAAATAAAAAATGAAGAAAAACAGGTAAAAATAAAGATGATATTAGTTTATATTACTGTAGTTATTATTTCTCTATTTGGTCTTATATTTTTAATAGATACATTTAAGTCTTATTTATTGAGTATGTTTCCAAGTATTACTCCCCATTTTGATAGTTTTTACGAAACTCTTTTAGATTTCAAACTTTTTATAAAGGATCTTACTAACTAAATATGATTCAAAAAATTACAAAAGGATTTACATCATTTTTTAAACTTGAAGCTGCAAGTGGAATAATTCTTCTTTTCGCAGCAGTAATAGCGCTGGTTGTAAGTAATTCTGAATTATCTAATCTATATTTTTCAACATTAGAGAGATATTTATTTATTGGAATAAATAATTTTGGACTTAAACTTTCTGTTTTGCATTGGATAAATGATGCATTAATGGCAATCTTTTTCTTTTTTGTAACACTTGAAATTAAAAGAGAATTTTTACAAGGAGAGTTATCTAATATTAAACAAGCTTTGCTTCCTATCATAGCAGCAGTAGGTGGAATGTTAATTCCTGCATTAATTTATGTGTTTATAAACTATGGAGATGGAGAAACATTAAAAGGTTGGGCAATACCATCAGCAACAGATATAGCCTTTTCTTTAGGTGTATTATCTTTATTGGGTAAGAGAGTACCCCTCTCATTAAAAGTATTTTTAACAGCATTAGCAATTATAGATGATTTAGGAGCAATAGTTATAATAGCTTTGTTTTATTCTGGTGACTTAAGTATAAAATATTTATCTCTAATGTTATTAGCATTTATTATTTTATTAGTTATAAATAAATTCAATATAAAAAAATTTTTACCCTATCTAATAGTAGGAATATTCTTATGGGATTTTACTCATAACTCAGGAATTCATGCAACTATCGCTGGTGTATTGCTTGCAATGACAATACCTCATAGAAAAAAGGATAAAGATTTCTCACTTTTAATAAAAATAGAACATGCAATAAGTCCTTATGTTGCTTTTGGAATAATGCCTATTTTTGCTTTTGCAAATGCAGGTGTATCTTTAGAAGGTTTATCTTTTTCATCACTATTAGATAAAGTTCCATTAGGAATAGTTTTAGGTTTATTTGTTGGAAAACAATTAGGCGTTTTTGTTTTTTCATACATATCAATTAAATTAAAAATTGCCCAAATGCCAAGTAATACAAGCTGGTATAATTTTTATGGTGTAGGTGTTTTAACTGGAATTGGTTTCACAATGAGTTTATTTGTTGGTAATTTAGCATTTGCTGAAAGTATGCAATACATGGATGGTGTAAAAATTGGGGTTCTAACTGGGTCATTATTATCCACTTTATTTGGGTACTTTTTAATACTACTTACACCAAATAAATAATTAAAATAATGAAAAATCTATTAATAATTGGAGTAACTATATTTATGTTTTTTTTTAAAAGTTCATCACATGCGTATTATGAAAAAATCTTTTATGACTTTAAAATAAATAGTATTTCAGGTGATACAATAGATTTTAATAACTTTAGAGGTAAGCCAGTTTTAGTAGTGAATACTGCTAGTTATTGTGGATTTACAAAACAATATAATGACATGCAAGAGTTATGGGAGAGATATAAAGATAAAGGATTGATTGTACTTGGTATACCTTCAAACTCTTTTAATCAGGAAAAAAAGGATAATTCTGATGTTAAAGAATTTTGTGTAGTAAATTTTAATATTAACTTTCCTCTTACTGAAATAACCGATGTAAAAGGTGATAACGCTCATGAAATATATAAGTGGGCTAAAGAAAATTTTGGAAAATCTGCTGTACCAAAATGGAATTTCTACAAAATATTAATTAACAAAGAAGGTAAAATTGAAGATACCTATGCATCTTTAACAAATCCAACATCCAAAAAAATTATAAACAAAGTAGAAAGTTTGTTAAATTGAAATAGTTAACCCATCATGTGCAGGAATTACATTTTTAGGTAATTGTTTTTTTATTTCATTATAATCAATTTCATTACTCAGATTTGTAAGAATTGATTTCTTTGGTTTGATTTTTCTAATTAGCTTTAATACATCATCTAAATTAAAATGAGTTGGATGAAAATTATACCTTAAACAATCTACAATAAGATAATTTAAATTTTTTAGATATTTTAAATTTTTATCATCTATTTTATTAACATCGGGTGCATATGCACATTTATCATTAATAATATAACAAATACTTTTGATTGAACCGTGATGAACCTTAAGTGATTTAACAACAATTTTTTTATTCATATCATTAATAATATGGATATTTTTTAAAGTTTTCGCATCAAGTATTGATGGATAATTTTTATTATTTTTAAAACAATAAGCAAAAGTGTTTTTAAGAATTTTTTTTGTTATTAAGTCAGCATAAATGGGTATTTTCTTTCTATTCTTTAATGAGAAAACTCTTAATTCATTAATACCATGCGTTTGATCAGCATGAGCATGCGTATAAAAAACTTTATCAATATTTTTAACCTTATTTAAAAGTAATTGGGATTTAAGATCTGGAGATGTATCAATAAGAATGTTTAAATTTTTAGAACTTATCAATGCTGAACATCTTGAACGTATATTTTTTTTATTCTTTGGATCACAATTTCCATAATAACCGTCAATTCTAGGTATGCCTAGAGAACTGCCACAACCTAAAATAGTAAATTTTAAGCTCATGCGTTAAAAAATAATCTATTAAAATTGTCTGTAGTTATTTTATCAAGTTCTTTAAAGTTAATATTTTTTAAATCTGATAGTTTTCTTAATGTATAATGGACAAAAGATGGTTCATTTTTCTTACCTCTCATTGGCTCAGGTGCTAAAAAGGGGCTGTCTGTTTCAATTAGCAATCTTTCTACAGGTAACTGTTTAAACGTATTTTGAAGATCAATGCTATTTTTAAATGTAATAATACCGCTGGCTGAAAAATAAGAATTAAGCTCCATTAATTTTAAAGCAAATGGAAGAGAACCTGTAAAACAATGCATTAGTATTTTTAAATTTTTGTCTGAATTTTTTAATATTTCATAAGTTTCATCTTCAGCATTTCTAGAATGAACAATTAGAGGAAAGTCTAATTCTAATGCAGCATTAATATGATTTTTAAAACTTGTTATTTGTTTATCTTTATCACTGTTGTTGTAATAAAAATCCAAACCTGTCTCACCCACTCCAATAATTTTATTGTTTGATTTGATTTTACTTATTATTTCATCTTTAGAAATTTGATCAGTGTTTGTTTCGTGAGGATGTATACCGAAAGTGCCATATATCATTTCATCCTTTTTAACAATTTCCAAAATTTTTGTGAAACCACTTAATGTTGTAGAAATTGTTAATACTTTATTAACTCCTTCTTTTTTACATCTTAATAAAACATCGTGAATATTTTGAGCTAAAGGTTCATGATCTAAGTGGCAATGTGAATCAATCATTTTTTTCAATCTTTTTAAACAAAATATCTAATTTTTTCAATTTGAGACCTTTTTTTAAATAATTATTTTCTTTAATAGTTTCAAAATTAATCTCTTCTTCATTTATACCAAATATACTTAAGACTTTTAAAGATGATGATGGTATAATAGGATAAAGCAAAATGGTTACTTTCCTTATTAGCTCCAAAGAAACATAAATAATTGTATTCATTCTTAATTTATCATTCTTTTTTTTCCAAGGTTCTTGATCATTAAAATACTTATTTGCTGAAAAAAGTTGCTCAACAATAAAATTTATATAAGAATTTACATCTTGATTATCTGAATACTTTACTAAATCATCGTAATATTTAGAATATTGATCTAAAATAATCTTATCATCTCCTGTTAGACTATCTATATCAGGAACTTCTAGGTTAGCATTCTTTTCACAAAACGCTAAAACTCTTTGACACAAATTTCCATAATTATTTGCTAAATCACTATTAATACAAGACTCCAGTTTTTCTTGTGAGATATTTCCGTCATTACCAAAAGAAACTTCTTTAATTAAATAATATCTTAAGGGATCTAGGCCATAATTATCTATAATTTCTAATGGATCTAAAATGTTACCTTTAGATTTTGACATTTTTTCATCTCCTGAAAGTATCCATCCGTGGCCAAACACTCTTTTTGGAGGTTCTATTTCTGCAGCCAATAAGAAGGCTGGCCAATAAATAGCATGAAATCTTAATATATCTTTTCCAATTAAATGTAGATCTGCAGGCCAAAAAGATTTGTACAAATTATCACTTTCATTCGGATAATTTAAAGCACTTAGATAATTTGTTAAAGCATCCAACCAAACATAAATAACATGGTCTTTATTAGATGGAACTTTTATACCCCAATTAAAAGATTTTCTACTTACAGATAAATCTTTTAATCCTGATTTAACAAAACTGATAACTTCATTTTTTCTTGTTTCTGGTAGTATAAAACCTGGATTTTTATTATAAAACTCAAGTAATTTATCTTGCCAATTTGATAATTTAAAAAAATAAGACTCTTCTTCTACCCACTCTACTTTTGAACCTGAACTAATTGATTTTTTAACACCGTCTGAATCTTCAATTTCACTTTCTGCGTAAAATGCTTCATCTGATACTGAATACCAACCAGAGTACTTGGATAAGTATATTTCACCTTTTTTTTCTAAAATATTCCATAGATTCTCAACAGATTTCGAATGCCTTTTCTCAGTAGTCCTTATAAAATCATTATTAGATAGATTTAATGTACCAGATAAATCTCTAAAGGTTTTGCTAATTTCATCACAAAATAATAAAGGATCCATTTGTTTTTCTTCTGCAGCTCGTTGTATTTTTTGACCATGCTCATCTGTACCAGTTAAAAAATAAACTTTAAAACCTTGTATTCTTTTTAATCTTGCAAAAAAATCAGCAATAATGCTTGAATACGCATGGCCCATGTGTGGTTTTGCAGATGGATAATAAATTGGTGTTGTAATGTAGTAATTTTTATTCACTTAATAGTTTATCATTAAATTCTAGAAAAAAAGACTCAAAATCTAAGTTATATTTTTTAACAAAAGAAAGTTTTAGGTAAAAATATTTTTTTATTTTAAATGAAATTTTCTTAGAGATATTTATATTTTTATAGAAAAAAAGTTCAATAAATAAATTCAAATATTCTTTTATAAAATCATTAGATGCATATGATTTATTTTTGATTATATAGGACAATAGGTCCTCTATAGAGTTGTCTTTAATTGATAAATTGTTACTTTCTAAAAAGTTAACTAATGATATTAAAAAAGATGGAGAGTTATAAATGTTTATAAAATCTAAATTAATATCTTTATATATATCATTACCAAAGTGGTAATCCACAATATCAATTACTTCTGAATTTAATAAATTTAATTTAAATTCTAAACATCTTGATTTAATAGTTTCCAAAACTTTAAATTCTGAGTTATTGATTAAAATAAAGTGTATTTTGTTATTAGGTTCTTCAATTGATTTTAATAACGCATTAGCAGAATTAATTCCTAATAGATTAACATTTTCAATAATTATAAACCTTCTATCATTATTAAAAGATGTTTGATTGGTGAATTTAATCATTTCTCTAATTTGATCTATATCAATTATTTTTTTATCATTTTTCCGGTAAATTTTCAGAATATTGGGATGAGAGTTCGAAGATATAAGTTTAGATATATTATTACTAAAATTATATTCGTAGTTTTTTAAATTATAAGATTGTTTGTTCTCTTTTAAATAAAAATAATTTAAAAAATGATTTACAAATAATTTTTTCCCAATACCTTTCGGACCATTTAATAAAATTTTATTGGGAAATTTTTGTATCTGGTCAAGGTAAATAAAGTTATTAAAAAGAGGCTTATGACCAATCATTTTACTTATT
>CABYCO010000018.1 GCA_902517495.1 uncultured Pelagibacteraceae bacterium
GTCTTATTAAAAAATTCTTCATTAGATCAGGCAATTGAAATTGTAAGAAGAAGAGTTGATGAGGTTGGAACAAATGAGCCTAATATTTTAAAAAGAGGTAATGATAGAATATTAGTTGAATTACCAGGTTTAGATGATCCAAATAGAATTAAATCTTTGCTTGGAAAAACAGCAAATCTCACATTTCAATTTATTTCACAAAATAATGAAGAGTCGTTTGGAACAGAAAAATTATCTTTTGAGGACGGTTCCAGAGATGCAATTGTTAGTAAAAGAATAATTTTAAGTGGTGATAACTTAGTTGATGCAAAGCCAACAATGAATTCACAGACAAATGAAACAGTAGTTTCATTTAGCTTAGATAGAGCGGGTGCAAAAAAATTTGGTAAAGCAACTAGTACTGGAGTTGGCAAACAATTGGCAATAGTATTAGATGGTAAAATAATTAGTGCTCCTTCAGTCAGAGAACCTATAATTGGTGGATCTGGGCAAATCTCTGGTGACTTTACTTTTCAATCTGCAACAGATCTTGCATTACTACTTAGATCTGGAGCTTTACCTGCACCTTTAAATATTATTGAAGAGAGAACAGTTGGACCTGACTTAGGTCAAGATTCTATAGATGCTGGTATTTTATCTTTGTTTATTGGTTTCTTGTTGGTAATTTTATTTATGATTTATAAGTATAGAGCGTTTGGATTAATTGCTAACTTAGCATTAGTCTCGAACCTCTTTTTATTAATTGGTATTCTAACTTTATTTGAGGCGACATTAACTTTGCCAGGAATTGCAGGTATTATATTAACAGTTGGTATGGCAGTAGATGCAAATGTTTTAATTTTTGAACGTATTAAAGAAGAGACTAAAAATGAAAAAAATCCAATAATAGCTTTTGATGCTGGATATACAAAATCAAGAACAACTATTTTAGATGCAAACATTACAACACTAATTGCTGCGTTCATTTTATTTTTTATGGGATCAGGACCTGTAAAAGGTTTTTCTGTGACTTTAGGTGTTGGAATTTTAACTACTTTGTTTTCAGTATATTTTATAGCAAGATTATTAACTTCTTTATATGTAGTCAAAAATAAAGATAAGGAGCAGCTACTTTAAAATGAGTAATATTTCTTTTAATAAGTTCTATAGAAAATTTAATATATTATCACTTATCCTAATAGTCATTTCATTGGTATTTTTAATTTTTAAAGGTTTAAATTATGGTGTTGATTTCAAAGGTGGTACTTTAATTGAATTAAGAACTACAGATAAAACGAATAATATTAGTCTTATTAGAGATAGCTTTAATCAAATGAATTTAGGAGACGTATCTGTCAAAAAATTTGGCAATGAAACAGACTTTATTGTTAAATTTGAAAAGCAAAATTCAAATGATCCTGAATTTATTAAAAATATTCAAAATAAATTATCAAGCTCTATTGGCAATGTCGACTTTAGAAGAGTAGAAAATGTTGGTCCTAAAGTAAGCTCAGAACTCTTAAAATCAGGAATTATTGCTATAAGCTTATCGCTTGCAGCGATGCTATTGTATATTTGGATAAGATTTGAATGGCAGTTTAGCTTAGGAGCTATTTTAGCTATATTTCACGATGTTATAATTACATTAGGTATATTTTCTATTTTTTCACTTGAAATAAACCTTTCTATTGTAGCAGCTGTTTTAACTATTGTTGGTTATTCAATGAATGACACAGTTGTTATATTCGATAGGGTTAGAGAAAATTTAAGAAAGTATTCCGATATTAAAATTTTTGACTTAACTAATATTTCAATTAATGAAACTTTATCTAGAACAATAATTACATCTGTAACTACTTTGTTAGCTCTTTTTTCAATATACTTATTTGGTGGTGAAATACTAAAAGGTTTTTCTTTAGCAATGATATTAGGAGTTATTTTTGGAACTTACTCTTCAATATATATCGCAAATCCTATTTTAGTTGCTCTGAATGTTAACCAAAGAACAATAGTTAAAGAAGAAAAAGATTAATATAGG
The DNA here is from genome assembly GCA_902517495.1 of uncultured Pelagibacteraceae bacterium. Taxonomy (GTDB): domain Bacteria; phylum Pseudomonadota; class Alphaproteobacteria; order Pelagibacterales; family Pelagibacteraceae; genus Pelagibacter. Next base: position 2,018 of record CABYCO010000018.1, read on the forward strand.
TTTTGAGCTATTACCATCGTCAGAAGCATTGGCAAAGATAGAAGTGTATTCGTTCTAGAAAATAGCATCGCAGTTTTTGCAGATTTAGCTTTAACATCAGCTTCAACCTCAATAATACCTAATGCTTTTTTCTGATTTGGCCATATTACAAACCAAACATTAAATGCCATTATAATTCCTAACCACATACCAATACCAATTGCAGTAGCTTTACCACCACCTGATCCAATTCCTAATGTCATAGCTTGATGAACATAACCGTTTAAATGAGCTAAGATCAGTCCTGATATTACTGTAACTAAAGCTGCCCATCTAAACCAAAAAAGTGCTGCTGGAGCTATAACTTTTCCAATTGCTGGTTTTTGTTCGTCAGGTATTTTAGCCATGTTTGGTATTTGAACGAAATTAAAATACCAGAGTAAACCGATCCACATAATTGCAACAATGACATGTATATATCTAAATAACCAACTCCAAAAAACAACGTCGATATCAAAACCACCATTTCCAAAGTATAAACCTAAAAATAGTAAAATGGATAATGCTAAGGAGATATGAACTGTCTTAGATAATGATTGAAGAATCGAAGTCATAATATATTTATTTTATAACATTTTTAATTAAAATTTAAGCAGTTTTTTTGAATTTATTGTCCAACATTGGTTTTAAAAATTTACCTGTATAACTATCTTTAACATTGATAATTTCCTCAGGTTTACCTTCAGCTATAATATTTCCTCCCTTTACACCACCATCAGGACCCATATCGACTATATAATCAGATGTTTTAATAACATCTAAATTGTGTTCTATTACAACAACTGTATTTCCAGTTGCAACAAAGGTATGTAAAATTTCTAATAATTTTTTAATATCGTGTTGATGCAGTCCTGTTGTGGGTTCGTCTAATATATATATTGTTCTTCCAGTTGATCTTTTAGATAATTCTTTTGCTAACTTTATTCTTTGTGCTTCACCACCAGACAGAGTAGTGGCTTGTTGACCAATTTTTATATAGCCTAAACCAACTTTCTTAAGAGTAAGCAATTTTGTTTTTATATTAGAAATATTTTCAAAATATTCACACCCTTCATCTACTGTCATATTTAAAACATCTGCAATACTCTTGTCTTTAAATTTTATTTCTAACGTTTCTCTGTTATATCTAGTTCCTTTGCATTCATCACAAGTTATATAAACATCAGGTAAAAAATGCATTTCATATGTTATTACTCCATCACCTTCACAAGCTTCGCATCTTCCACCTTTAACATTAAATGAAAATCTTCCTGGCTTATAACCTCTACTTTTTGACTCTGGTAAATTAGTAAACCAGTCTCTTATTGGACCAAACGCACCTGTATAAGTCGCTGGATTAGATCTAGGAGTTCTTCCAATAGGGGATTGATCTATATCAATAATTTTATCGACTAATTCAATACCTTTAAATCCTCTAAATGGTTTTGGAATTTTTCTTGATTTGTTATTATTTAGTGTAAGGTTTAAAGCGTTGTAAAGAGTTTGAAGTATTAATGTTGATTTACCACTTCCTGAAACACCAGTTACACAGGTAAAACTTCCAAGTGGAATTTTAAGATTTACATTGTTTAAATTATTTCCACTTGCCCCATTAATTTCCAAAAATCTTCCATTTTTGGCTAATCTTCTAGTTCTTGGTATTGGTATGAAGCTTTTGTTTGATAAATATCTTCCTGTAATACTATTGTTATTATTTAATATATCATTATACGATCCTTGAGCGATTACTTCGCCACCTTTGTTTCCAGCTTCTGGACCAAGATCAATTATATGATCTGCATTTTCCATGGTTTCAGTATCATGTTCTACAACTATGACTGTATTTCCTAAGTCTCTAAGTCTTTTTAATGCATTAATTAATTTAACATTATCTTTTTGATGCAAACCAATAGAAGGTTCATCAAGTACATACAATACTCCAGTTAATCCTGAACCTATCTGCGAGGCTAACCTTATTCTTTGTGCTTCACCACCCGATAAAGTACCAGACTCTCTTGATAAAGTTAGGTAGTCAAGACCAACATTAAGCAGAAAATTTAATCTCTCATTAATTTCTTTTAAAATATGCTGTGCAATTTTTAGTTGTCGTTTATCTAATTTTGTTTCAAGTGATTTAAACCATTCCTTTGCATCAAATATAGATTTTTCAGTTACTTCACTTATATTGTGATCATTAATTTTAACACATAGAGCTTCATCTTTTAGTCTGTGCCCATTACATCTTTCACACTTTGTATCAGATTGATATTGAGATATTTCTTCTCTTTTCCAATCACTATCTGTTTCTAAAAATCTTCTTTCTAAATTATTTACCACCCCTTCAAATGTTTTTTTATGTGAATACTTTTCATATCCATCGTCATAAGAAAATTTGATTTCTTCTTCATCAGATCCAAATAAAATTACATCTTTTATTTTTTTTGAAAGCCTCGACCATCTATCGTTTAATGAAAATCCATAATGCTTGGCTATAGATGCTAAAGTTTGTGCATAATATAAAGACGATGATTTTGACCAAGGTTCTATAGCTCCATCTGCAATAGTTTTCTTTTCATCTGGAACAACTAATTTTGGATCTACATTTAGTTTAACTCCAATACCTTCACATTCTTCGCACGCACCATAAGGGCTATTAAAAGAAAAAAGTCTTGGTTCTATTTCTTCAATTGTAAAACCACTTTCGGGACAAGCAAACTTAGTCGAAAAGATCAAATTTTCAGTTTTTCTAAACTTTTTCGGCAGGGTTTCATCTTCATATTCCACAAACATTAATCCATTTGCTAAATTAACTGCTGTTTCTACACTTTCAGCTAATCTATTGCCTAACGATGAATTTAAAACAATTCTATCAACTAGAACTGCAATATCATGTTTTAATTTTTTATTTAATTCTGGAACATCATCAATATCATAAAGTTTATTATCAACTTTAATTTTTCTAAATCCTCTTTTCTTATATCCAAGAATATCTTTTCTGTATTCTCCCTTTCTACCTCTTACAACTGGAGCATATAAAAAGATTGTTGATTTTTTTGGAAGTGTTTTTATTTTATCAACAATTTGACTTATTGTTTGAGAAGTAATTGGCAGTCCAGTAAATGGAGAGTAGGGAATGCCGGCTCTGGCATAAAGTACTCTCATGTAATCGTAAATTTCTGTAACAGTTGCAACAGTAGATCTTGGATTCTTGGATGTATTTTTTTGTTCAATTGAGATTGCTGGGCTTAATCCTTCAATTAAATCTACATTGGGCTTTTTCATTTTATCTAAAAATTGTCTTGCATAAGCTGATAAACTCTCAACATAACGTCTCTGTCCTTCAGCATACACAGTATCAAAAGCTAAAGATGATTTTCCAGATCCTGATAGGCCAGTGATGACAACAAATTTTTCTTTTGGAATCTCTAGCGTTATATTCTTTAAATTGTGCTCTTTTGCACCCTTAATAACTATCTTTTTAAGCATAATTTTTGTTGCTTTAGATTAATAAAATTAATATTCAAGTTAATAAGTGATATAATAAACATTCTTAAATATTAAAATATTATGGCTGGAAGTTTAAATAAAGTATTATTAATTGGTCGTTTGGGCGCAGACCCAGAAGTTAAGCAAATGGTTAACGGCAAAAGTGTTGCTAGATTAAGCCTTGCTACAAGTCAATCCTGGAAAGATAAAAATACCGGAGAAAAAAAAGAAAAGACTGAATGGCATAGAGTAGTTGTTTTTAATGAAGGTTTGGTAAATGTCGTCCAGCAATATCTAAAAAAAGGTGCACAAGTGTACGTTGAAGGACAACTTTCAACAAGAAAATGGAAAGACGAACAAAGTGGTCAAGATAAATACTCAACCGAAATTTTAATTCAAGGTTACAATTCATCTTTAACGATGCTTGGTGGTGGTAATCAAAATAATATTGCATCACAAGATAGTAAACAAAATTTTGATGATGCAGCTGCACCAGACCAAAGTGGCTTAGACGACGATATTCCATTTTAATTAATATGGAAAAAAACGAAATTCCAAAAATAAATAATAATATAAAACCAATCTCAATGTATGATGAGATGAGCTCATCATATCTGTCCTACGCTATGAGTGTTATAGTAAGTAGGGCATTACCTGATATCAGAGATGGATTAAAACCTGTTCACAGAAGAATTATATATGCAATGCATAAAGGTGGCTTTGATTGGTCAAAACAATTTAGAAAATCTGCAAGAATTGTTGGAGATGTAATAGGTAAATACCATCCTCATGGTGATCAAGCTGTTTATGACGCTCTTGTTAGAATGGTTCAAGAATTTTCAATGAGCTTACCCCTAGTGGATGGACAGGGTAATTTTGGTTCTATAGATGGCGATCCTCCTGCAGCAATGAGATACACCGAAACTAAACTTGCAAAAGTTTCACAGTTTTTAATTGATGATATAGAAAAAAATACTGTATCCTTTAAAAGTAATTATGATGAATCAGAGCAAGAACCTATTGTATTGCCTGCACAATATCCAAATCTTTTAGTAAATGGTGCTGGTGGAATTGCAGTTGGAATGGCAACAAGTATACCACCTCATAATTTAGGAGAGGTTGTAGATGGAACTTTAGCTTTAATTAAAAACAAAGATATTAAAATTAATGAGTTAATGAAACATATCCCTGGACCAGATTTTCCAACCGGTGGATTAATAATTGGAAAAGATATAATAAAGCAAGGATACAAAACTGGAAGAGGATCTTTTAAAATACGTGGAGAAATTTCAGTAGAGAATTTAAAAAATGGTAAAGATAGACTGGTAGTTTCATCCATACCTTACCAAATTAATAAGTCTAATTTAAATGAAAGAATTGCCGAATTAGTAAGAGATAAAAAAATTGAAGGTATAAGTGATATAAGAGATGAGTCTAATAGTGAAGGTATTAGAGTGTCAATTGATCTTAGAAGAAATGTTGAACCTGAAACTGTCAAAAGACAATTATATAAATACACTTCAATAGAATCATCTTTTGGTTTTAACTCTCTGGCAATTGTTGATCAAAAACCAAAGACATGTAATTTAAAAGATTTTTTAGAAAACTTTTTAAAGTTTAGAGAAGATGTAGTTATAAAAAGAACAAAATTTGATTTAAAAAAAGCAGAAGATAGAGTTCATATATTGCTTGGATTATCAGTTAGTGTTGAGAACATTGATAAAGTCATTAAAATAATCAGATCATCCAAAAACCCTGAAGAAGCAAAAAATTCACTTTTAAAAACAACTTGGAAAATTAACCAAGCATCAAAACTTATTAAATTAGTTGATAGTAAAAATTATAAAGGAAAATATGTATTATCAAATGATCAAGTGACTTCTATACTAGAACTTAGACTTCAAAAATTAACTGCTATAGGAATTAATGAAATAGAGATAGAAATTAAAAAATTAGCGACAGAGATTTCTAAATATAAAAAAATTATTAATTCAAAAAATGAATTGTTAAGCGTAATAAGCAATGATTTACAGATGATAAAAGACAAATTTTCAGTCCCTAGAAGGACAAAAATTATAGATGCTGTCTTAAATTATGATATCGAAGAAACAATTCAAAAAGAGTCAGTAATAATAACGATAACACTTCAAGGATATATTAAAAGAGGGGCTCTAAGCGGAGTTAAACAACAAAAAAGAGGTGGAAAAGGAAAAACAGGAATTAAAACTAGAGAAGAAGACTCAGTTGTTCAGACATTGTCTGTAGATACACATACATCATTATTATTTTTTTCTACAGAGGGTTTGGCTTATAAAGTTAAAGCTTGGAAAATACCTGAAGGATCTGCTTCATCTAAAGGTAAATCTCTTTTCAATATTTTACCCTTAAAAAATCATCAATCTATAAGTTCTATTATGCCTTTTCCTGATGAAGATGTTGATAAGAAAAATATGCATATCATTTTTGCAACTAGCAAAGGGAAAATAAGAAAGAATAACTTAGAGGATTTTTCATCTATTAATGCTTCTGGTAAAATTGCGATGAAATTAGACTCTGATGATAAAATTGTTGGGGTAAAGATATGTACAGATGATCAAGATATAATGCTGAATACAAAATTTGGTAAATGCATAAGGTTTGAATCAAAAAAACTCAGAGTTTTTAAAGGAAGATCTTCTAAAGGTATAAGAGGTATTAATCTTTCAGAAAAAGATGCAATTGTTTCATTATCTATAATTAATAAAGATGATATTAAAAAAAACAAAAGTAAAACTAAAGATGAAAAATCTGAAGTTAAAGCTAAAGAAAAATTTATCTTATCAATTACTGAAAACGGTTATGGCAAAAGAACATCTCATTATGATTTTAGAGTTACAAATCGAGGAGGTAAGGGGATAATAGGTATTGTTAATTCCCCTAGAAACGGTAATGTCTCATCATCTTTTCCTGTGTTTGAGGGTGATCAAATATTAATTTCAACAAATAAAGGAAGAGTTATAAGAACTGCCGTTAAGGAAATAAGAATTGCTGGAAGAAACACTCAAGGAGTAAGAATTTTTAAATTAACTGGTGATGAAAAGGTTGTCTCCTCAATTAAATTAGATGATAATTTGGTTTAATGAAAAATATAGCTATATATCCAGGAACATTTGACCCAATTACAAACGGTCATATTGATGTTATTAAAAAAGCTTTAAAATTGGCAGATAAAATTATTGTTGGCATATCTGATGGTAATGAAAAGAATTTTTTATTTCCAATAGATGAGAGATTAAAAATCGTTAGTAAAGCTTTGTATGGAGACTTAAGACTTTCAAAAAATAAAATTCAAGTGATAAAATTTAACTCTCTAACAACAGAATTATGTAAAAAATATAAATCAAATCTAATTCTTAGAGGTTTGAGAGCTGTATCTGATTTTGAATACGAGTTCCAATTAGCAGGAATGAATAGAAAATTAAATGATAAAGTTGAAACAATTTTTCTTATGTCAGACGTTGAAAATCAGATCATTTCATCAAGATTTGTTAAAGAAATAGCTTTACACAAAGGTGATTTAAGAAAATTTACAACCAAAAGCACCATTAAGTCACTTAAAGAAGTTTATGCTTAAAAAAATTTATATTTTATTTTTATCAATATTATTAACAACAGCTTTAAATGCAAAGGAGAATACAATGATACTTAAATTAAAAGATGGAGATTTAAAAATTGAATTATTTCCAGACGTGGCACCAAATCACGTTAAAAGAATAACTGAACTAGCTAATAGTGGAAAATATGACGGTGTTGTGTTTCACAGAGTAATTGATGGTTTTATGGCACAAACAGGAGATGTTAAATTTGGAAATTCATCTTCTGAAAGTTTTAACTTAAGTCGAGCTGGTATGGGTGGGTCCGATATGCCAGATCTTAAGGAAGAGTTTAATGATTTACCTCATGAAAGAGGAACTTTATCAATGGCAAGATCTTCAGATCCAAATAGTGCAAATAGTCAATTTTTTATTTGTTTTGGTCCTACACCGCACCTTGATAGACAATATACTGTATTTGGAAAAGTAATTGAAGGTATGGAATATGTTGACATGATAACGAAGGGGGACGGACCCAATGGATCTGTTTCTAACCCAGATAAGATAATTAGTTTTAAATCTGAGTAGAATTTAATGGATGGAAGAAATAAAAAAGAATTTTTCTTTTAGCGTAAAACATCAAAATAAAAATTATCGTGTTGGATTAATTCAAACACATCGTGGAGAAATTAATACTCCTGCTTTTATGCCTGTTGGAACTCAAGCCACAGTTAAAGGTGTTTTTACTAAAGATATTATTAAAACAGGAAGTGAAATAATACTTTCAAATACATATCACTTAATGATTAGACCTGGAACAGAGAGAATAGAGTCGGTAGGTGGCTTACACAAATTTATGAATTGTAAACTTCCTATTCTGACAGACTCTGGTGGTTATCAAGTGATGTCTTTATCTAAATTTAATAAAATTGATAGAGTTAAAGGGGCAATATTTCAATCACATATTGATGGAAAAACCTTTATTTTAAGTCCTGAGGAAAGTATTAGAATACAAAAAAAACTTAATTCAGACATTGTTATGGTGATGGATGAATGTCCAAAAAATACCAATGATTACAGTAAAATTAAAACTTCTATGGATTTATCTATGGAGTGGGCAAAAAGATCTAAAGAGGAATTTGGAAAAAACCCTCACAAAGCTTTATTCGGTATAGTTCAAGGAGGATTATTTAAAGATTTAAGAAATGAGTCTCTAAAAAAATTAATCGACATAGAATTTGATGGATATGCTATTGGTGGATTAGCCGTTGGGGAAACTCAAAGTGAAATGTTTGATGTTTTGGATGGTATAAAAGATAATTTACCAATTGATAAACCAAGATATTTAATGGGTGTAGGAACTCCCTCCGATATATTAGGAGCAGTAAAGAGGGGAATTGATATGTTTGATTGTGTACTTCCAACAAGATCAGGAAGAACTGGATTAGCTTTTACTTGGAATGGCAGAATTCAAATAAGAAACTCTGAAAATAAACTAGATAACACACCTCTAGATAGTAGTGTTACTAAATTTGACTTAAACAAATACTCTAAAAATTATTTAAACCACCTACACAATACTAATGAGATGCTAGCCTCAATGATCTTAACATTAAATAACATAAATTTTTATCAAGAACTTATGTATGAAATTCGAAAAAATATTAAAATGGGAACTTTTGATCAATTTCACGACAAGTATATTAATATTTTGTAAATTTTAACCATTGCCAAATTTCAAAAAATCAATATAAGAATTTTCGTGTTGGGCCCTTAGCTCAGTTGGTAGAGCAATTCCCTTTTAAGGAATGGGTCGATGGTTCGAGTCCATCAGGGCTCACCATTACATCATACTATTGGTGGATACTTTAAAATAATTTCATTAGTCCAATTATTTATTTGCTCAATCCTTCGATCATTTGAGGGATGTGTGCTCATAAATTCTGGTTGCTCTTTACCTTTGTTTGCTTTCTTCATTCTTTCCCATATTTTGCTGGTCTCTCTAATATCATATCCAGATAATGATGAAAAAACTAACCCTAAGTAATCAGCTTCACTCTCTTGTTTTCTAGTAAAAGGGTTCATAATTCCAATTTGCGATATTAATCCAACTGTGTTCATACCTGTAGTTCTGTTAACTTGTGATAATTTACCTCCTGTAGCTATATCAATTATTCCAGTTGTAGTATTCAAAAGTACTGATCTGCTTGCTCGTTCAACTGAGTGTTTTGCAACTGCATGTGCAATTTCATGACCCATCACAGCAGCCAAACCATTTTCGTTTTTTGTAATATCCAACATTCCAGTGTAAACAGCAATTTTTCCACCCGGCATGCACCATGCATTTTTAATTTTTTTATTATCAATTAATATATATTCCCATGAAAAGTTTTTTGTAGGATCATCCATATCATTTTTATAAAAATACTCTGATATAGAATTTTCAATTTTTGATCCAATCTGAATAATTTTATCTAAACTTTCTTTGTCATCACTTAATTTAGCTTTCAGTTTAACTTTTTCGTAAAGTTCTGCAGCTTGAGCATTAAGCTTTGATTCTGGAATTAATTTTAATTGCCTTCGTTCCGTGATTGGGGCAGTAGTACAGGCATGTAAACCTGCAGAAAGACACCCACAACCCATTAAATATATAAAATTTCTTCTATTCACTTTTCTTAATATTTATATTACATGTAATTATTAATCAATTAAAGTTATGTCGAAACTAAGAAGAAAAAGAATTTCATTTATAGCAAGACTTAGAAACTATTTTATAACAGGAATTGTTGTTTTAGTCCCTATAGGAATTACATTATATCTCACAACATTTTTTATATCAATTTCATCAAAACTAATTCCACAAGGAATTAATCCAAATAGCTATTTGCCTTTCGCAATACCAGGTTTAGAAATCTTACTTTCGGTAATTTTTATTACTTTTGTGGGTGGTTTGTCACTCTCATTTATTGGTAAAAAGTTTTTACAGTTGTTTAATGATTTATTAAAAAAAATTCCAATTTTAAGAACTATATATTCTGCTATTGGCCAAATGACAGAAACATTTGCTCCTAAAAAGGGATCAAAAAAAAGTGTAGTTCTAATTCAGTATCCGCGAAAAGGTACATGGGCAGTTGGTTTCGCTACAAAAGAAAATAAAGGTGAAATTTCTAAAAAAACTAACACAGAATTGGTAAACGTTTTTGTTCCCACTACGCCAAATCCAACTAGTGGTTTTCTGTTAATGTTTCCCAAAAGTGAGATTGTATATCTTGATATGACATTTGAAGAAGCATCAAAATTTATTGTATCAGCTGGAACATCGGATACTAAAACTAAATAGTCTCATTAATTACAGCAACCTTGTCGTAAAGTTTGATAAGCTTATTAAAATTATTCATTTTAGTGTTATTTTTTTCAATTTTTTTAATCTCCTTTTCTGCAATATCGAAAAGATCTTCATGCTGGATAGGATCCGCTAGGTTGTATTTTTTTAATCCACTTTGCTTAAATCCCAAAATATCTCCATAACCTCTAATTTTTAAGTCTTCTTCCGCAATTTTAAAACCATCATTAGTATTTTTGAGAATTGTAATTCTCTTGCGAGCATTTTCACTCAGTCCCGCTTTAAACATAAGTATACACGATGATTCTTTGTTACCTCTACCAACTCGCCCTCTCAATTGATGCAGCTGAGATAAACCATATTTATTTGAATTTTCAATAACTATTACATTAGCATTTGGAAAATCGATGCCAACCTCTATTACTGTAGTTGAAACCAATATATCTATCTTTCTATCATTAAACTTATTTAATACTTTATCTTTTTCTTCTTTATCCATTGCTCCATGAACAATATCAACTCTATCTTTAAAAATTTTACTTAAATATTTATATTTTTCTGTAGCAGACTGATGGTCAATCTTCTTTGATTCTTTGATAAGCGGACAAACCCAGAATACTTGATTTTTTTTTGAAATTTCACTTTTGATAAAATTAATAACTTCATTAATTTTAGTCTCATTTTTACTATACGTTTTAATTGGTTTTCTATTTTTTGGTTTAGATTTTATTAAAGAAATATCCATATCTCCATAAATAGTCATCATCATAGTCCTTGGAATAGGTGTTGCTGACATAACGAGTACATCGCAATCTTTGCCTCCCTTATCTGATAGTTTTTTTCTTTGATTAACACCAAATTTATGTTGTTCATCAATAATAATTAAACCTAAATTAAAGTAAGTAATTTTTTCTTGAAAAAGAGAATGTGTGCCAATTAAAATGTCGATTTTATTACTTAAGAGATTATTTAAAATATTTTTTCTTTTTTTATACTCAGTTTTACCTGTTAATATTTCAGCTTTACAAAAGTTATTAAAATTTTCTAATATAAATTTATAATGTTGAATAGCCAATATTTCAGTTGGGGCCATTATTGCAACTTGATAGCCTGCTTTTATGGCATTTAATGCAGCTATTACAGACACTATTGTTTTTCCAGATCCCACATCACCTTGTAATAATCTGAACATTTTTTGTTTTGACTCCATATCTTTATTTATATTCTTTAATGAAGTTATTTGATCAGTCGTAAGTTTAAATTTTAAACTACTAATGAGTTTATTTTGATAATTAAAATCTAAAATTTTATTTTTTTTCTTTATTTTTTTAATTTTATTTCTAATATCAGAAGAAAGTAAAAAATTTGCAAATATCTCATCAAAAACAAGTCTTTTAAAATATTTTGTATCTCTAATTTTTGTAATTTCCTCCTTATGAATTTTGATAATACATTCCTTCCACGATACATTATCAAATAAACTCGATACTTCATTTGGTAGCCATTCATCTAATTCTGGTAAATTTTGAAAAACACTATTTATTACTTGATTATACTTATTTAATGTTAACCCATCAGAAAGACTGTATTTACTCTCTTCATTTATAATATTTAAATCATTAGTCTTTTTTGTTGTTGGATTTACAAATTGAAATGTATTTCTAAAGTTGTTTGCCTTTCCATGTATTATTATTTCTTCATTTAAGGGTAATAATTTCTTTATATATCCCTCATAACTATTAAAAAAAATACAGTCTAATCTTACTCCATTTTTTTCACATAGCACTTTATTGGGTAAATTTCTAATTCGTGGAAAATTATATTTAATTGGTATTACTTTAATATTGTAATTTTTTCCTACAAGTAAATCATCAATCTCTGTATCTTCAGCAGTTTCAATTCTTGATATAGGTAAATGCCATAATAGGTCAAAAATTGTAAAAATTTTTTTCTTATTGAATGAACTTAATGTTTTTTTACCAACACCTTTAATTGTATTAATAGGTGACAATAAATATTCTAAATTACTCATTAAATATATATATATATATATGTTTATAAACAATGAATTTAAACAAACAAAATTTAATTAATAAGATTCTTTATAGATCTCAATACAGGGGCACAAAAGAAATGGATATATTTGTCAGTAGTTTTGTAAAATCTATTATCGATTCATTATCATTTGCTGATTTAGTGGACCTAGATAAATTAGTTAATATGAATGATGAAGATATTATTAAAGTTTCAAAGAATGAAATGATATTTAAAAATAATAAAATATTTAAACTATTGATTGATTTTAAATGAATGGCGGAGAGACTGGGATTCGAACCCAGGAAAGAGTTGCCCCTTTGTCGGTTTTCAAGACCGATGCTTTCAACCGCTCAGCCATCTCTCCGTGTGCAAGGTTTTATTATTATTAATATATATTTCAACAATAAAATGACTTAAGTATTAAGTCAAAATATTCAGATATTTAAAAATGAACAACAAAAATTTTAATAAAGGAGTTTTACTTACATCCTTTGGTTCTTTTTGGTGGGGTTTTTTTGGCGTTATTTACTTCAAACATATTTCTTTTGCAGGACACGTAGAAGTGTTAATCCATAGAAGTGTTTGGACAACTTTTGTATTAATAGTTACTACTTTTTTATTTTCTAAATGGAGCATTTTAAAAAAAATTTTTAATGATAAAAAGAAATTATTTATTCTATTTATTTCTGGTTTTTTAATTTTTATAAATTGGGGCGTATGGATTTATGCTGTTAGTGTAGATAAAATAATTGATGCAAGCTTTGGCTATTTTATCATGCCAATCATCAGTGTTTTTCTAGGTAATTTTTTTTTTAAAGAACCTATTACAAAAAAAGGAAAAATTTCGATCTTTATAGTAATTATTTCTGTTAGTTATTTACTGATAATAGATTTTAATTCAATTCCTTGGGTAGGTTTAATTGTAGCCTTAAGTTGGAGTTTTTATAATTTATTTAGAAAAAAAATTAACGTTGAAACTGATACTGGGCTTCTTATAGAAAGTTTGTATATACTTCCTTTTGTATTAGTTGCATTTTATTTTATAACTATAAATAATTACAACGATTTCAGTTTATCAAATCCCTCTTTGATGCCATTATTAATGTTGGCGGGTCCAATGACGGTGATTCCTCTTTTTTTGTATGTAAGAGGTGTTGAATTGGCGGGCCTAGGACCTGCTGGAATGATTTTTTATATTACTCCAACTTTGCAATTTATTCTTGGCTTTTTCATTTATAATGAGCAATTTAATCTAAATCAGTTAGTTAGTTTTATTTTAATATGGATTGCTGTATTTATATATCTGAAAGATATTTATGAAAAAAATTAAAATTTATGTTTTTTTTCTTTTTATTTTAATTAATTTTAATGCTTATGCAAATGACTCTGAATTTAATGAATGGAAAAAAAATTTTAAATTAATTGCTTTAGAAAATGGGGTGAGTTTAAAAATAATTGAAAGTACCATTGATAAATCTATTTTTTTAAAGAATGTTATTAAATATGACAGATACCAACCAGAATTCTATGAAGATACAAAAACATATATTTCAAAAAGAGCTAATAATAAAAAAGTAAATTATGGATTAAAAATTTACAAAATTAATAAAACAAAAATTGATAAAATCACTCAAGAATTTTCTGTTGATAAGGATTTACTTTTATCACTTATGGGTATCGAAACAAATTTTGGTAATTATTTGGGCAAAATGGATATAGTCTCATCATTAGCAACTTTAAGTTATGATACAAGAAGAAGTGAATTCTTCACATCAGAACTACTTACACTTTTAATTTTATTTGATAAAGGAATTATAAATCCAAATAATTATTTAGGGTCTTGGGCAGGAGCCTTTGGTAATTTTCAATTTATGCCATCTACAATTAAAAATTATGCAATTGATTACAATAAAGATGAAATTATAAATTTGAAGAATATTGAAGATTCATTTGCTTCTGCTGCTAATTATTTAAATAAGATAGGGTGGGATAATAAAACACCATGTTTTTACAAAGTTGAACTCGTCAACGAAACACCACATAAATATCTAAATACATCAGCAAAACAAATAAATCATAAAAACAAAATATCCTATTTAAAAAAATATGTTAAAAATAGTGAAAAACTTAATGACCTTGATAATTTGAAAGCTGCAATTGTGACCCCTGATTATGACATTATACCTGAAGCACAAAAATTAACTCCAGCTTATTTAGTTTTTGATAATTACGAATTAATTTTAAAATGGAATAGATCTTTAAGATTTGCGTTAGCTGTATGCACGTTAAAAAATAAATTTAAAAATGCAATTTAAATATATTTTATATCTTTTACTTTTAACTTTATTTGCCTGTGAGCATCATTCAAAAAACATAAATATTAAAAATAAACCTGAAGATAAAAAAACTGTTGTCCAAAAAGATAAAATCAAAGCCTCATCAGATAAAAATGAAAAAAAAGAAATGATAAATATTGTTTATTCTAATAAAGGTTTTGCATTGATATATGATGAAGATGTAGATAACTCATTGGAAAGCAATTTAGATAATACGTCACTGATTATATTAAGTCCTAATCTACCTTATGGTACACCTGTTAGAATAACAAATATAATTAACGGAAAATCTTTAAAGACTATTGTTAAAAACAAAACTGTTTTGCCTGCCTTTTATAATTCAGTAATAACAAAGAGAATTGCTAGTGAACTATCAATAAATCCTAATGAGCCTTATGTGTATATTGAAACCATCAATTCTAACAATTTATATGTTGCAAATGATGTAAAAACATTTGATGAAGAAAAAGAAGTTGCTAATAAAGCTCCAGTTGACGATATAATGGTCCAGAGCATAAGTTTAGAAACTGAAATTAAAGAATCTAAGACTAATAATTTTGTAACAAATTTTAATTATATAATTAAATTTGCAGATTTTTATTTTGAAGATTCTGCTATTATGTTAAAAAATAGGTTATTTAAAGAGTATAATATTGAAAATATCTTAATCAAAAAGTTGTCACAAAATAATTTTAGAGTTTATAAAGGACCTTATAAAGATTTTGAGAAATTAAAGAAAGGATTTCATAATATCGAAAAACTTGATTTTGATAGCATTGAAATAATTAAACTATGAGAATAAAAAATTTATCATTAATTGTAATATTTTTATCTTTTTTTATTAAACCAGTTTTTGCTAATTTCGATGTAAATGCGAGAACTGCTATTGTACAAGATTATTTATCTGGAAAAATATTGTATGAAAAAGATGCTGACCGACAAATTTTTCCTGCGTCTATGACAAAAATTATGACTTCGATTATAGCTTTTGACTTACTTAAAAGTGGTGAGTTATCATTAGATGAAAAATTTTTAGTATCTGAAAATGCATGGAGATTGTCACAAGCAGGATATTCATCGATGTTTATTATGGTTGGAGATGAAATAACTGTAGAAAATTTATTAAGAGGTATTATTGTTTCATCAGGCAATGATGCTTGTATTGCTCTTGCCGAAGGTATTGCTGGTACAGAAGAAGAGTTTTCAATTATGATGACTGAAAAGGCAAAAGAAATTGGTATGGAAAATACTAACTTTTCAAATTCATCAGGAATAAATGCTCCAGATAATCTATCAACAGTTAGAGATATATTAATTATGTCTAATTATTTGATAAAAAATTACCCAAATTATTATGAATATTACAAAGAAACTGAATTTACTTGGGATAGAACAGGTGGAGACCCAATTAAACAAGGCAATAGAAACCCATTGCTTTACAAAAATATAGGAGTGGATGGAATAAAGACTGGATATCTTGCGTATGAGAAATATTCTCTTGCTTCAACAATTAAAAGGAATGATAGGAGAATAATTGCAGTTGGAAGTGGTTTTGTCTCGAAAAATGAAAGATCAAAGCAGTCGCTTAAATTACTAACATATGGTTTAACAAATTTTGACACAATCAATATAGCAAAAAAAGATGAAATATTTGATGAATTAGATGTTTGGCAAGGAACACAAAAAACAATTAGATCATATATAAATGAAGATGTTTATCAAACAATCCCTAAAGCTAAAAAAAAATATCTAAAAATATCAGTCAATTATCAAGGTCCTTTAAAAGCACCAATATTGAAAAATGACATAATAGGTAAAGTTAAAATATCATATAAAGATGAACAAATAGGCGAATACGATCTATTAGCTTTTGAAGATGTAAAAAGACAAAATATTTTCTCTAGGTTTATTTCTTCTATAAATTACCTAATCTGGGGTGATGTCTAAATATCCCATCTTAGTATTTGAAGGTATAGAAGCTTCTGGAAAATCCACTAGCTTAAAAAAAACAATTAAATATTTAAAAACAAAAAAAATTAAGTATGTATCCTTTCGAGAACCAGGTGGTACAAATCTATCAGAGAAACTCAGATCTTTAATGCTAAATAAAAAATCAGCATTAAGCAATAAAACAGATTTATTTTTATTAATGGCATCTAGATCAGAAAATGTAGATAAAATTCTAAAAAAAAATTATAAAAAAAAAGTTATATTAATTGACAGATTTATTGACTCGACATTGGCCTATCAACATTATGGAATGAAACTAGATAAAGATTTAATTTTAAAAATGAATAACTTTTTATTAAGTAATATAAGACCAAATTTTACTTTCTTAAGTATTGTAAATAAAAATAA
>CABYCO010000019.1 GCA_902517495.1 uncultured Pelagibacteraceae bacterium
AAAAAGGTAACTCAATAGCCTTGATGATTGATCAAAGAGTTACAGAAGGTATTAAAATTGATTTCTTTGGAAACTTGGCATCTACCACCACAATACCAGCTCAAATTATAAAGAAATATGAATGTGATTTGGTTCCAATTTATATTGAAAGATTAGAGAAATATAACTTTAAAATGTATGTGTCACATCCAATAAAAATCAATTCAAAAAAGTCTCAAGAGGAAATTTCTGAACATTTAAATACGATCTTAGAGAAAATGATTCTAAAAAATCCTGATCAATGGATTTGGACACACAATAGGTGGAAAAAATAATATTTATTGAGCATCTTTTTCTTTTTTTATTGAAGCTTCAACATAAGAAAAGTAAGCCTCTTGTTCATCAACATTCCAATAATTCAAATTCTGTAGTGAGATTTTCTTTCCTGAAACTGCACAAATAACATGGTCACCTTCTTCTATAATATCAAAATTATTTGGAAGATATTTTAATTTTGCTAACTTGTTCATGATTTATAGGATATATATTTGAATATATGAAAATTGCAATTCTTGGAAATGGTGGCAGAGAACATGCAATAGCAACCATAATCTCAAAATCCCCTAAAATTGAAAAATTATATTGTATACCAGGTAATGCTGGTACTGACTCAATAGCAGAAAATGTAGAATTGGATTTTTATAATTTTAAAAGTTTATTGCAATTTTTAGAAGAAAATAAAATTGATTTGGTAATTGTAGGACCTGAAAAACCTCTAGTTGATGGTGTTGTTGATTTTCTTTCAAAAGAAAATATAAAAGTTTTTGGTCCAAACAAAAAAGTTTCACAATTAGAGGGATCAAAAATATTTACAAAGAAAATATGTGAAAAGTATAATATTCCTACTGCACAATTTGGAGTATTTAGAACTGTTACAGAAGCTTATTCATATTTAAAAAATGCAAATATGCCTATAGTGGTTAAAGCAGATGGGTTAGCTGCAGGTAAAGGTGTTTATATTTGCGAGGATTTAGAAAGTTCAAATAAAGCTGTGCAAGAAATATTTAATGGAAAATTTGGTTTGGCTGAACAAGTTCTTATTGAAGAATTTTTGCAAGGAGATGAAATGAGTTATTTCGTACTTTCAGATGGAAAAACATTTAAAAGATTTAATACTGCTCAAGACCATAAGAGAGTTGGTGAGGGAGATAGAGGAAAAAATACAGGAGGGATGGGTGCATATTCACCTTCTGGACTTATAAATGCAGAACTAGACAAAAAAATAATTACAGAAATTGTAAGTCCTACTTTTCAGGCTATTAAAGACATGGGAGAAAATTACAAAGGATTTTTATATGTTGGTCTAATGATTAAAGACAATAATCCTTATCTTATTGAATATAACGTGAGAATGGGAGACCCAGAATGTCAAACAATTTTGCCACTTTTAGCTACTGATTTATTAGATTTAATTTTATCTTGTTGTGATGAAACTTTAGAGAGCCAAGATATTCTTTGGGAAGAAAAAAAAAGTATGTGTATAGTCCTTTGTTCTAAAGGATATCCAGATATTTATAAAAAAAATATAGAGATACCAAATATCAAAAAAATAAAAAATAATGATTCATTTTTTATTTACCATGCAGGTACAGAAACAAAGGATAACAAAGTATATGCTAATGGAGGAAGAGTGCTAAATTTTGTTAGTATCTCTGATAATTTTAAATCCTCAAGAGACAATGTAATTAAAGAAATTAAAAATCTAAATTGGGACAACGGTTTTTATCGTAGTGATATTGGATATAAAATTATAGATATATGAGAGTCATAGGAGGAATTCTTAAAGGAAAAAAATTATTAATTCCTCTGGATAAATCTACCAGACCATTGAGAGATATGGTGAGGGAATCGATTTTCAATATTTTAGATCATTCAAGTAAAGTGTCTAAAAATTTAAATAACTCTAAAGTATTGGATTTATTTTCTGGAACTGGTTCATTTGGAATTGAGTGTTTATCTAGAGGGGCTAAAGAAGTAATTTTCTTTGAAAATTATTCTAATTCGTTAAAAATTTTAAAAAAAAATATATTTAATTTAAAATTAGGGGATAAAACTAAAGTATATAAGACTAATGCATATAATTTAAAAGAATCAAATTTGAACAATGAAGTTTTTGATGTAATTTTTCTAGATCCACCTTTTAAAGACAAAGAAATTAATATTTTAATAGATCAAATAAAAATATTAAATGTTGCTGATATCAACACAATAATAATTATACATAGAAATAAAAAATCGGTAGATAATATTTCTAAGTTTTTAAATGTTTTGGATGAAAAGAATTATGGTTTATCTAAAGTTTTATTCAGTAAATTAGTTTAAATAAGTAATTTTGACGTTTCGGTTTTAATTAACTCAACCGAAGGTTGATCAAAAGGATTGACTTCCATCAGCCTTCCCAACAAAATTGTCTCTAAAACAAAAAAAGTAAATAATTCTCCAACAGTTTCCTCATTTTTACTCAAAATTTCAAAACTTCTAAAAGGTATTTTTTCTCTTTTAAAAACTGTTTGAGTTGCCTGTCTTTGCGCTTTAATGATTTGATTTAAATTTTTATTTTTTAAAATTGAAAATTTACCAAATAAATTTTTATTTGATAATCTACTTGATTTTTCATTTAAAATTCCAAAAAATGTAAAAAAATTATTTTTTGGTCCATCTAAATAGAGTTGAAGCAAGCTATGATTATCCTTAGGCATAGATGAAATAATAGGAAAAATACCTTTATTATCCTTTCCTAAACTTTCTGCCGTAAGTTGTTGGTACCATTTGAATAAATTATTAGAACTTTCATCATAGTTAAGAATTACCGAATTTTTTTTCCCTTTTGAAACGCAGTTAAATATGAAATTAACGTTGTAAATCAATTGATTTAGAAAATATTTATTTTTTATTAAGTAATTGAGCCTTTTAAATTTTCTCTCATTTAGTCCTAACAATTCTGCTGGCAACATTCCAACTTCAGATAAAACAGAATATCTTCCTCCAATATAATTTTTATGTTCAATTATGTCTGCCTTTAATTTATTTCCAAGTTTTGTGAGAAAGCTAGATTTTTTTTCTGTAATTACTATATTTTTGTTTTTTTTTCCAGAATTTAGAATTACGTTGAAGTTTGATATGGTCTCGAGTGTATTACCAGATTTTGATACTATTAAATTTAAAGTTTTTTTCTTATTTTTAAAATTAATTTTACTATTCAGATTATTGTAAAAATTTATTTTTTTTTTAATTTTTAACTTTAAAAAGTCATATATTGCCTCTGTACCTAGAATAGAACCACCCATACCAATTAGATTAATAGTGTCAAAGTTTTTGTATTTATTCAAAATTTTTTTTTTATAACTATATTTGTAATTTTCATTAAATGAATTTAGTAACAAGTTACTTGTAATTAATTCTTTTTTTAAAATATTATTTATTTTTTTTTTTGCTTTGATATTTTTTTTTTGTTGGAAATTTTTAAAAATTATGTTTTTTGAAAACATTTATTTACTTAATTTTTTTTAATATTGAACTTTCAATAGATGTTGATTGTTCTGAAGATGAGGCATCTTCTTCAATTTCACTATTCTTAAGTAAATCTTCTATATTTGATTGATCGCTTTCGATATCTTTAGTGGATTTCACACTTGCTTCACCTGGTTTTGGTAATTTATCAAAATCAGGAGGCATAGCTAATGGATTTTTTTTATCAATTAAAAATTCATCACCCTGATCTGATCTTTTTTTACCCTGCAAAGCTTCTCCCACCCCACATGAATATAAAAAAAATAAGAAGAATAATAGCTTGGAAATTTTAAAGAGTTTATTCATTTGCTTTTTTATAACTTATTAATTCGGCCAGAATAAGTAAAATAATCCCAATTGTTATGAATATGTCAGCCACATTGAAAATAAACCAATGATATCCATTATAATTTAAGTCAAAAAAGTCTGGGACAGCTCTATAATATATCCTATCAAATAAATTGCCTAATGAGCCTCCTAAAATAACAAGAAGGAAATAATACTTTATTCCTTTTTCCTTAAATAATAGGTAAATTATCACAAAATTAATCATGACAATTAAAATAGTGACCACATTATAAAAAAAATCCTGATCTGAAGATAATAAACCAAAACCAATTCCTTGATTCCAAACTAGATAAAAATTTAAGAATGAATTTATGTAAATTTCTACTCGTCCAGTTTCTTCTAATATATTTAGGATAAGTATTTTGGATATTCTATCTAATATGAAAATGAATAATATAATGAAAATGCTTATTACTATTTTTTTTATAGTTTCATTTTTCATTGAACACTGAGATGTCCATGTTTCTCACATATTTCCTTGCTGATTTTCCAGCAAACAGGACACTTATTTCCAACAGCTTTTGAACTAGTTATCTCAATTTCTTTTTCTAAATTGTTATCATTGGAGATTGTAGCAGAGGATGTTATGCAAATTTCAGAGAAATCATGGTTCTGAGCTAAACTATACATGTCTTTATCTTTGATTTTTATTTCTATATTTGCTTCTAAACTAGAACCAATAATTTTATCAGCTCTTTTACTCTCAATACTGATGTTTGCTTCATCTCTGATTAATTTAAGTTTATCCCATTTAGTATTTAATTCTTCATTTTTCCATTGATTTGGAATTTTAACAAATTTTTGTAAATGAATACTACCATTATTATCTTCCTTGTGAATTAAATGATAAATTTCCTCAGTGGTAAATGATAAGATCGGCGCAAACCATTTTAATAAGCATTCTAAAATTACTTTTAATATCAAAATACAATCAGAACGCTTTTTTGAGTCTTTTGGATCACAATAAAGAAGATCTTTTCTGATATCAAAATAAAATGCTGAGAGTTCAACTGTACAAAAATTCAGTAACTCTTTATATAAATTATGAAAATTATAGGATTTAAAATATTTATTAAAACTTTCATCAATCACATGTAATCTATGCAATATATACTTTTCTAATTCAGGAATATTATTTAAATCAACCTTATCAAAATTTACTTTTGAATATTCGTCTTGTATATTTCCTAAAAGATATCTGAAAGTATTTCTTATTTTTCTATAAGATTCAGAGTGTTGGTCTAAAATTGAATAATCTATTCTTAAGTCTTCAGCATAATTTGATGAGGCGACCCAAATTCTAAGTATGTCAGCACCATATTTTTTTAAAATATCTTCTGGAGCTATTACATTTCCAGTTGATTTAGACATTTTTAGTCCTTTTCCATCAACAACAAACCCATGAGATAAAATACTTTCAAATGGTGCTCTACCTCTTGTCCCACAAGATTCTAACAGTGAGGAGTGAAACCAACCTCTATGTTGATCCGAACCCTCTAGGTACATTGATGCGGGCCATTTTAAATCTTCTCTTTTTTCTAAAACAAAAGAATGAGTTGATCCGCTATCAAACCATACTTCTACAATATCACTGGTCTTTTCATAATCTTCTGCTTTATATTTATCTCCAAGCAGTCTCTGAAAATTATCTTCAAACCAGCAGTCTGAGCCTTCTTTTTCATAAATTTTCGCAATATTCTCAAAAACTTCTTCGTCTATAAGAATTTCTCCGTTTTTTTTTGAAATAAATATTGGAAGTGGAACTCCCCATACCCTCTGTCTAGAGACACACCAATCTGGTCTAGTCTCGATCATTGCTTTAATTCTTTCTTTTCCTTTACTTGGATAAAAAGTGGTGTCATTAATTGCTTTAAGTGCTTTTTCTCTTAGTTTGTGACTTTCCATTGAAATAAACCATTGAGGTGTTGCTCTATGAACTAAAGGAGCCTTTGATCTCCAAGAATGTGGATATGAATGTGTTAGTTTGCCATTGTTTAAAAGACCTTTTAATTCTTTAAGCTTTTCAATAACAATATCGTTTGCTTTGAAAATGTGAGTTCCTTCAAATATGGGTATATGTTTCGTATACCTTCCATCGTCATCAACTGTTTCAATTGCTTTTATTCCATTATTGATACACAAATTAAAATCATCAGGTCCATGACTTGGTGCACAATGAACAATTCCTGTTCCTTGTTCAGTTGTTACAAATCTTGCCTCAAGCATTGGAACATCATAGTCATATCCAATTTTATGAAACGGATGACTACAAATAGTTCCATCAAATTCTTTTCCTTTAAATTCTTTTAATATCTCAATTTTATAATCAGTATCTTTTGCAACAGAACTCAAAAGTTCTTTTGCAATAACTATTTTTTCATTTTCTAAAATATCGTCGTTATCTATCTCACATAAAACATAATCCAAACTTTGATTATAGGCTAATGCTTTGTTAGCTGGTATTGTCCATGGAGTTGTTGTCCAAATAACAACATTCGAACCAATTAATTCATTAATATTGGATTTTTTAACTGGGAAGGCTGCATAGATTGTATCAGATACATGATCTTGATATTCAACTTCTGCATCTGCCAGAGCTGTTTTTTCTACTGTTGACCATAAAACAGGTTTGTAACCCTTGTACAAACTTCCCTCTTTTAAAAATTTTCCAAGTTCTCTTACAATTTGAGCTTCTGCATCAAAACTCATAGTTGAATAATAGTTTTCCCAATCTCCAATTACTCCTAACCTTTTAAATTGATCTTTATGAATATTAATCCATTTACCTGCAAAATCTCTACATTCTTTTCTAAACTCAATGATAGGCACATCATTTTTATTTTTTTTATTTTTTTTGTATTGTTCCTCAATTTTCCACTCAATTGGTAATCCATGACAGTCCCATCCAGGTACATAAACTGAGTCTTTGCCATCCATTTGATGAAATTTAATTATTATATCTTTTAGAATTTTATTTAGGGCAGTACCCATATGAATATTTCCATTTGCATATGGAGGTCCATCGTGTAAGACAAATTTTTCTTTTCCTTTACTTTGAGATCTTAATTTTTCATATAGATTAATCTTATCCCAAAAATTTAAATATTCTGGCTCTTTATTCGGTAGATTTGCTTTCATGGAAAAAGCAGTTTTAGGTAAATTTAAGTGTTCCTTGCTCATTATGTTTTTTTAGCTTTTAAAATATCTTTTTTAATTTGATTTTTTAATTCACTGATACCTTTGAATTTTTTTTCTCCTCTTATAAATTTTAAAAATTCTACAGATAATTTTTTATTATAAAGATTTCCTGAAAAATTAAAAATATTTACCTCTAAAAGTATTTTTTTTTGATTAAATGTAGGCCTATAACCTAAGTTAGCAATTCCTTTATAGAATTTTTTTCTATCGTTTATCCTTGTTTTTACTGCATAAACACCGGGCTTTGCTATAACATAATTTTCAATATCAATATTGCAAGTTGGAAATCCAATTTTTTGACCCATCATTCTACCTCTTTGAACTTTTCCCTCAATTTCCCAGTTTCTTTTTAAAAAAGTGTTTGCTTTTGATAGCTTTCCTTCTTCAAGCAACTTTCTAATTATTGTTGATGAAATTATTTTTTTATTTTTCATCAAAGGCGTTGGATTTATTAAATTATAACCAAAATCTTTCTCGTATTTTTTAAGGATTACTACGTCTCCTTCTCTTTTATGACCAAACCTAAAGTTATTACTAACAAAAATAAATTTTGATCTAAGTTTTTTCATTAAAATATCTTTTATGAATTTATAGTAAGTAATTTTGGAAAATTTTTTGTCAAATTTTTTATTTATTAAAAAATCAACTCCAAATTTTTTTAAATAGATTACTTTTTGACTAAAATTAGATATTCTATAGTTTTTAATCTTTGTATTAAAAAACATTTTAGGTATAGGGTCAAATGTAATAACACCTATTTTAGATTTATATTTTGTTTTATATTTTTTAGCTAACTCAAATAATTTTTGATGCCCAGAATGTAAGCCATCAAAATTTCCAATTAAAATAATTGATTTTTTAAATTTATTTGGAATATTAAAATTATTATAAATCTTTAATTTTTTCACCATTTTAATTCTTTCTGAAAATAGTCAATTTTTGCTTCATAATTTTTAAGTACATTTTCAATTGATGATTTTGAAATTTCTTGTCTATGTATACCTCCTGTAATAAGTAATGAATCAAAATTTTGTATGTTAGCACCCTTTATATCTGTATTTAAGTTATCACCAATACATAATATTTTTTTGTTATTTACATCTGCCGCAATTTCATAAACAGGCGGATAGGGTTTGCCAAAGTAAATCACCTCACCACCAATTTCTTCAAATGATTTTGCAATAGACCCTGCGCAATATTCTCTTTTGTCACCTCTATCAACTATTAAATCAGGGTTAGTGCATATCATTTTTTTAGTAATATAATTTGATAAAAGATTTTTGTAATACCCAAGGTCATCTTCATGTTCTTCAAAAAAACCTGAACATAATAAATAATCCGAGTCTTCTATATTAAACACTTTATTATCTTCAAAAGTTTTAAATAAATCAAAATCTCTTGGTGGTCCTAAGTGAAAAAATTTTTTATTATTGAAATTTTCTAAAAGATATCTTTTTGATGCTTCTCCAGATGTAAAAACTGTATCAGAAAAATTATTTAACCCCATTTTTTTTAAAGTATTAATAACTGTTAGGTTGGGTCTTGGAGCATTTGTCAATAATATGAATTTTTTTTCATTCTTAGACAATTCATCTAAAACTTTTAAAGCATTCTCATATAGATTTAATCCGTTATGGACTACCCCCCAGATATCAATAAAAAATAAGTCATATTCACTGAATATCGATTTTAACCCTGTTTCATCTAAATTTTTACTCATATTTCAGATATAGCTTAAAAATCTAATAAATTCCTGATTTTTCTTATCTATATATTTGAGGCCAGATCTTGAAATAATAGTCACATGCATCTATATGAACTCTAATTTAAAGGAGTAAATATGAAGTTTAAACCGTTACACGATAGAGTATTAATCGAAGTTTTAGATAGCAGCGAGAAAACTGCTGGTGGAATTATCATCCCTGATTCTGCACAAGAGAAACCACAAGAAGGCAAAGTAGTTGCTATTGGCGGTGGATCAAAAACTGAGGATGGAAAAATTATACCGATGGATGTTAAAGTTGGTGACAAAGTTCTTTTTGGAAAATGGTCAGGAACTGAAGTTAAAATTGATGGTAAAGAATACAGCATAATGAAGGAGTCAGACATTATGGGTATCTCTACTTCTAAATAAAAATTAAAAAAAGGAGAGTTTAATAATGGCAAAAATAGTAAAATTTGATTCAGATGCTAGATCAGCAATGCTGAAGGGAGTAGATATACTGGCAAACACAGTTAAGGTTACTCTTGGCCCCAAAGGTAGAAATGTTGTCATAGACAAAGCATATGGAGCACCAAGAACAACCAAAGATGGTGTATCTGTTGCTAAAGAAATCGACCTAGATGATAAATTTGAAAACATGGGCGCGCAAATGGTTAAAGAAGTTGCTAGCAAAACAAATGATGAAGCAGGAGATGGGACAACAACTGCAACTATTTTAGCTCAAGCTATTGTAAAAGAGGGTTGTAAGTATGTTACAGCTGGCATGAATCCTATGGATGTTAAAAGAGGAATTGATGCTGCAGTAGAACAAGTTAGAAATACTCTTATATCATCAGCTAAAAAAGTAAAAGATAGTGACGAGATTGCTCAAGTTGGAACTATTTCTTCTAATGGAGATAAAGAAATAGGAAACATGATTGCAAAAGCTATGCAAAAAGTTGGTAACGAAGGTGTTATCACAGTTGAAGAAGCAAAAAGTATTGAGACAGAACTTGATGTTGTTGAAGGTATGCAATTTGATAGAGGATATTTATCACCATACTTCGTTACTAATGCTGAAAAAATGACAACAGAGCTAGAAAATCCATTAATTCTTTTGCACGAAAAGAAATTAACTAATCTTCAACCTATGGTTCCACTACTTGAAGCAGTTGTTCAAGCAGGTAGACCTTTAATGATTATATCTGAAGATGTAGAAGGAGAGGCTTTAGCAACCTTAGTTGTGAACAAACTTAGAGGTGGATTGAAAGTTGTTGCAGTTAAAGCTCCTGGTTTTGGAGATAGAAGAAAAGCTATGCTTGAAGACATTGCAATTTTAACTGGTGGACAAGTTATATCTGAAGATCTTGGTATAAAATTGGAAAATGTCAAAATTACTGATCTAGGATCTGCTAAGAGAGTAAAAGTTGATAAAGAAAATAGTACGATTGTAAGTGGTACTGGTAAGAAGTCAGATATCGAAGCAAGATGTGATCAAATTAAACAACAAGTTGAGGAAACTTCATCAGACTATGACAGAGAAAAACTTCAAGAAAGACTTGCTAAATTAGCAGGCGGTGTTGCAGTAATCAAAGTTGGTGGTGCAACAGAAGTAGAAGTTAAAGAAAAAAAAGATAGAGTTGAAGATGCTCTAAATGCTACAAGAGCAGCTGTTGAAGAAGGAATAGTTGTTGGTGGTGGATGTGCTCTTCTTTATGCTTCTCAAGATCTTGATAAAGTAAAGGTTAGAGGATCTGATCAAAAAGCAGGTGTTGCAATTGTTAAAAGTGCATTGGAGGCTCCAATAAGACAAATAACGACAAATGCAGGTGTTGACGGTTCAGTTATAGTTGGAAAACTTTTAGAAGCTAATAAATCCTCTCAAGGTTATGACGCTCAAACAGAACAATTTGTTGATATGTTTAAAGAAGGAATTATTGACCCTGTTAAAGTTGTAAGAACAGCTTTACAAGATGCAGCTTCAATTTCTGGATTATTAGTAACGACTGAAGCAATGGTTGCTGACAAACCAGAAGAGAAGGATGCTGCTGCTGGAGGAATGCCTCCAGGAGGAATGGGTGGCATGGGCGGAATGGGTGGCATGGGAATGTAACCCGAAAAGTATAACTAAAAAATTTAAAAGGGCAGATTCTTCTGCCCTTTTTTTTTGTTTTCAATTCAAGGTTTAGATGTATAAGAAACTCAATTATGGATAACAATATTCGAAACATCACTATCATTGCCCACGTTGATCATGGAAAAACAACGTTGATTGATAATTTGATGAAACAGAGTGGCTCTTTTAGAGAGAATGAAGTAGTTGATGAAAGATTAATGGACTCTGGAGAGTTAGAAAAAGAAAGAGGAATTACAATACTTGCTAAACCTACCTCGATTAATTGGAAAGATATTAGAATAAATATTATTGATACTCCCGGTCACAGAGATTTTGCAGCAGAGGTTGAAAGAGTTTTAAGTTTAGCTGATGGTGCATTATTGTTAGTTGACTCTGCTGAAGGTGTAATGCCCCAAACAAAATTTGTATTGAGTAAGGCACTAAAACAAGGGTTAAAACCAATTGTTGTTATAAATAAATTAGACAAAAGTGATCAAAGGGCTGATGAAGTTTTAAATGAGACATTTGATTTATTTGTTAGTTTAGACGCTAATGAAGAGCAATTAGATTTTCCAGTTTTATATGCAAGTGGAAGATCTGGTTGGGCATCTAAGGATATTGATGGGCCAAGAGAAAATCTTAACCCACTATTAGATTTAGTTTTAGAACATGTAAAACCCTCTGAATTTGATAGATCTAAACCATTTGCGATGCTATCGACGCTACTTTATGCTGACAACTTTTTGGGTAGAAGTTTAGTAGGAAGAATTTCACAAGGAACTGCGAAAGCAAATCAACAAATTAAGGCAATCAATTTAAATGGTGAAAAAGTAGATGAAGGTAGACTTACAAAAATCTTTAGATACGAGGGCACAAAAAAAGTTCCAATTGAAGTTGGAGAAGCTGGAGATATTGTAGTTATAGCAGGATTGGAAAAAGCAAATGTTGCAGATACGATTTGTGATTTAGAGGTAAATGTACCTATTGAGGCAACACCGATTGATCCTCCAACAATGTCTATAAAAATAACAGTAAATAATTCACCATTAGCAGGAACAGAGGGTAAGAAATTAACAAGTACTCAAATTAGAGATCGTTTAATTTTAGAGGCCCAAAACAACGTTGGAATTTCTTTCTCAGAAAACTCAAATAAAGACGCATTTGAGATAAGCGGACGAGGAGAATTAATGCTTGAAATATTATTAACACAAATGAGAAGAGAGGGTTTTGAAATGACTGTCAGTCCTCCTAAAGTTTTATTTAAAACTGATGAAAATTCAAAAAAGTTAGAACCAATTGAAGAAATAACTATGGATTTGGATGAAGAATACTCATCAAGAATTATTGATTCTATGAATAGAAGAAAAGGTAAATTAATTGAACTAAAAGATACTGGAAAAAATAAAAAAAGACTTATTTTTCAAGCACCAACAAGAGGTTTAATGGGATACACAAGTAGATTTTTAACTTTAACCAAAGGGACTGGGGTTATTAATAGAATTTTTCACTCTTATGGAGATTTTGAGGGGGACATGGAAGGAAGAAGAAATGGTGCTTTAATTTCTATGGATCAAGGTAAGGCTGTTGCATTTTCAATTTTTAATTTGCAAGCTAGAGGAGAAATGTTTGTAACACACAATGATCCGGTTTATACAGGAATGATTGTGGGCTTGGCTCCAAAACCTGGTGATATGATAATTAATGTCATGAAAGGAAAAAAACTCACAAATATGAGAACACAAGGTACAGATGAAAATATTGTTCTTACACCTGTAAGACAAATGTCGATTGCAGAACAGTTAAGTATGCTTAATACTGATGAAGCATTAGAAATCACACCCAAGTCTTGTAGACTTAGAAAAGCAATTCTGGACCCTCACGAAAGAAAAAGAAGCGAAAAACAAAATACTCCTACTTAGTTCATTATTTTATCTATAATATATAAACTTAAAGCAATGCAGGGACCAATTCCAAAAGCAAACATTAATGTTCCAATTCCGATTGTTCCGCCTAAATACCAACCAACTGAAGCTACAGAAATTTCAATAAAAGATCTAACGGCAGCAATTGGTAGATTAGTTTTTTTTTGTAAACCAGTCATTAAACCATCCCTAGGTCCTGGACCCAGGTTAGCAATTAAATAGATACCACTCCCCATCCCAACTATCATAACACCTATCGCAGCCATTAATAATTTCATAATGTAAGTTTCAGGGGTTGGTATTAATGCAATTGTAATGTCTAACATTGCTGCAATAATTACGATATTGAATATGGTACCAAGACCAGGTTTTTGTTTTAAGAAAAACCATGAACATAAAACGACAACACTCACTATAAAAGTGACAATTCCAATTGATAATCCTGAATTAATTGAAATTCCTTGTGCCATTACAGTCCATGGAGAATTGCCAATAAATGAAATAACGACTAAGGCTTCACCAAAGCCAAATAATATAAGGCCAAAACAAAGAAAAAATAATGTTGATAATTTTGGCTTTAAATTAAAAGTCTCTTGAGAACTCCATGAGACTTTAGGAATATTTTTGATAGTAAGGAACATATATTTAGCTATTATTTATACTTTCTTTAACTAAAATCTATGAAAATGAAACATTTTATAACCGTATTAATTATCATTATGTTTGCTTCTAAGGTGATGGCACATAGCAGTCATTATGAAGGTCTTAAAAAAATTGAGATGGATGTTCTAAGAAATAATGAAATTATTGGAAGCACCAGCTACTTTTTTGAATTTGATGAAGATTTGTTTGTCGTAAAAAATTATACTAATTTTAAAGTAGAGTTATTTGGCGTAACAGTTTTTTCAATATTAAGTGAAACAATAGAAAAATATAAAAATGAAAAATTAGTTTTTTTTAAATCAAATACTTTTCAAAATGATAAGGAAAAATATGTGAATTTAAATTATGATAAGGATACGAATAAATTTATTATAGATGGATCATCCTATAAAGGTGAAGCTAGTTTAGATTGTACAATTGGAAATTGGTGGAATCACAAAATCTTTAATTCGGATAAACAGATCAGTCCTTTATCTGGTAGTATTAAAAAACAGACTGTAAGTTTAATTGGAATTGAAAATATTACTATTAATGGTAAAGAATATTTAACTGAACATTTTAATATTAAGTCAAATAACGAAGGTCTTTCAGATGAAAAAAAATTTGAATTTGATGTTTGGTATAATCCTGAAAATAATTTAATATTAAAAGTGACTTATAATAATATGGGAAACTGGGAATATAGATTAAGGAGTTTTGAATAATGGCAATATGGGGAAGCATAATTGGTGGAATGCTAGGTTTTTCTATTGGTGGACCTTTCGGTATGCTTTTGGGATCCTTAATTGGCGGAAAAATGTCAAGAGCCAGATCAGGTGTTGGATTTAGATCTTTTGCACAACCTCAACAAATATTTGCACTCTCTTTGATTGTTTTATCAGCAAAGCTAAGTAAAGCAGATGGACAAGTTAGTCGTGAAGAATTAATTGCAGTTAAAGATAAATTAAAAATACCTGAGAGTGAATTAGATCAGGTTGGTAAAATTTTCAATAAAGCTAAAGAAGAAAGCACTGGGTATGAACCATATGCAAAACAAATTTCAGAAGTTTATAAAGGTAATTTAAATATTTTAGAAGAGGTAATAAATACTTTATTTTATATTGCAGAAGCTGACGGTCACGTAAGTGACAATGAATTAATAATGATAGAAGATATAGCAAGAATTTTTGGATTAAATCAGACTCAAATTAACGGAATTAGAGAAAGTAGAAAGTCATCAGACAAACTTAATCCTTATATTGTTTTAGAGAGTAAGCCTGATGACTCACTTGAAGAAATAAGAAAAAGGTATATTAAACTTAGCAAAGAGCATCACCCTGATATTTTATTAAGTAAAGGCGTTCCTCAAGAAGTTATAGATGAGAGCAAGGCTAAAATGAGAGCTGTCAATTCAGCATGGGATCAGATTCAAAAATTAAAGAATTAATCCTAATAAACTTGCCATAAAATACATAGAAAATACAAAAGCAAGGACGACAATAAAATACATTATTGTAACAATTTTATCTCTTTTCCTTCTTTGTCTTACAAATGGCTTATCATCCAGATCACATATATCTCTTATGCCAATAACTTTATAATCACAAGTATATCGCCATATTGAATCAGGCATCCTAGGATCGGTTTGATTATAATATTGAATCCATTGAACTGTATATTTAAATAAAAGATAGCTTACTATTAAAAGAAGACCACTAGTAAACATTAATCTATCATCTAAAACTGTTCCGACTCAGTCGAGCCTTCCATTGCTGTAGTTGAACTTTTGCCTGAGCTTATTGTATTTGAAACTGCATCAAAATAAGATGTACCTACTTCTCTTTGATGTTTAACACTTGTGTATCCATCTTTTTCTCTTGCAAATTCATGCTGTTGAATTTTTGAGTAAGCGGTCATACCCTCTGATTTATATTTTTCTGCTAATTCAAATATTGCAATATTTTGAGTGTGGAAGCCTGCTAGTGTGATGAATTGAAATTTATATCCCATTTCTCCAATCTTTCTTTGAAATGATCCAATTTCCTCATCAGATAAATGTTTCTTCCAATTAAATGATGGAGAACAATTATATGCTAACATCTTACCTGGAAATTTTTCATGTATAGCATCAGCAAATTTCTTTGCCTCTTCTAAATTTGGAGTTGCAGTTTCACACCAAATTAAATCTGCGTATGGTGCATAGGCAAGACCTCTAGAAATTGCCTGCTCTATTCCGTCTTTAACATAAAAGAAACCTTCGGGTGATCTTTCACCTGTTAAAAATGGTTTATCATTATCATCAAAATCATTTGTGATTAACTTTGCAGCATTTGCGTCTGTTCTTGCTAAAATTATTAATGGTACATCTGCAATATCAGCAGCAAGTCTAGCAGCCTTTAAATTTCTAACCATTGTTCCAGTTGGCACAAGAACTTTTCCACCCATATGACCACATTTTTTCTCACTAGCTAATTGATCTTCAAAGTGAACCCCTGCAGCACCTGCTCTAATAAATTTTTTAGTTAATTCAAATACATTTAGTGGTCCACCAAAACCTGCTTCACCATCAGCTATAATTGGCAACATGTAATCAGTTCTCTTGTTTTTATCCATGTCACCATCTATCATTTCCATATGCTGAATCTGATCTGCTCTAACTAGGGAATTATTCATTGTCTCAACTAATTTTGGTGCACTATCATAAGGATATAAAGATTGGTCAGGGTACATTTCTCCAGCACTGTTAGCATCAGCTGCAACTTGCCAACCACTTAAATAAATTGCCTTTAAACCAGCCTTTGCGTGCTGTACTGCATGATTTCCTGAAAGTGACCCAAGGGTGTTAACATAAGCTTCTGTATTAAGCAGTTTCCAAAGCTTTTGGGACTGCATTTTACACATAGAATACTCAATTTTTATTGAACCTCTTAATCTCTCAACTTCTTCAGGAGTATAATCTCTTTTAATACCTGCAAATCTTTGTAAATCGTATGAAATATTCTCAGCTGACACTTAAACCCCTCTCTTTTGATTAAATGACTAGAAATGACTAATGATTATTTTGAACTGTATTCTTCAGTAAATTCGTTCATTCCGCTAGATCCCCAATCGCAATGATCGTCTCTAATGTAAATACCTTTTGACTTATGCTCAGAATGCTCTTCTTTATTAGTAATTTGGTAGTTATTTTCGATGTTGTTAATTTTGTTTTTTTCCATGTAAACTTTATAATTTACAATATTTACAAAATCTACAATTAAATTGATTTTACTTGTAAAATTGAATAATTTTGTGTAAATTTAAATTTACAAAATTTACAAATAGTAAAATGAGTCAAATTGATACAAAAATTGGTCCAAAAATCAAAGCTTTTAGAAGGCAACTAGGAATTCAAGCTAACAAATTAGCAGAAGAAATGTCTATTTCACCAAGCTATTTAAATCTAATAGAGAGTGGAAAAAGAAAGATTGATGGAGACTTACTTTTAAGAGTTTGTGATAAACTTAAAATAGAGCTCTCGGATCTTACAAGCAAAACAGACATAAATCTTGAGAATAATATTTCTGAATTGTTGGGTGATGAAATTTTTGAGGATCTTGATATTCTTGGACCAGAAGTAAAGGATTTAGTTAACACAAATCCAAAAATTGCTAAAGCTCTAATTAAACTAGGCGATAACTTTAAACAAAAAGATCATGAAATTTTTAATAAGTTAGAAAATATTTCAGGTAAAATTATTGATGGGAGAAAAAACGCATTTCCTGGTGAAGTAATTTCAGATTTTTTACAAGAAAATAAAAATTTTTTTCCAAAATTAGAAGAATTCGCTAATGAAATATTTGAAAAAGTAAAACAAAACAATAGAACAAGATATATTGCCTTATGTCAATTTTTAAAAGATGAATATGGCATAACTGTAAAAGATGTAATACCTAAAGAAGGAAAACCATTCTCAAAAATTTATAAGGTAAAAGATAAAGAATTATTTTTATCTGACTATCTTTCGCTTGAGACAAAAAAACTTTTTGCTGCAGCACAAATTTCACAAGAAGGTGCCTCAAAAGAAATTGATGAATACCTTTCAACATTTAATTTTCCAACAGATGAATCTAAAAAGTTAACAAGAGTTGCGCTTTTAAATTATTGTGGCGCTGCGATATTAATGCCTTACTCTCTTTTTCATAAAGAATGCAAAGAATTAAAATATGATTTAGAACTTTTACAAAATACTTTTGCAACTTCGTTTGAACAGGTTGCTCATAGAGTAACGTGCTTGCAAGATCCAAAACTTCCTGGAATACCTTTTCACTTTTTAAGAGTAGATGTTGCAGGAAATATTTCTAAAAGATTTTCATTATCAGGTATAGAAATACCAAGATATGGAGGAGCTTGTCCAAGATGGAATGTTTATTCTGCTTTTTCAAGGCCAGGTGTTATTCAAGCAGCAGTTAGCAAAATGACCAACGGGGAAAAATATGTCTGTATAGCAAAAACAGTTGAAAAGGGTGTAGGAAGATATGGGCAAAAAAAAAGTATGCTGTCTATAGGTCTTGGCTGTGAAGCAAAATATGCTAAAGAATTTGTATATACTGAAAATTTAGATCTCAGTGATAAAAAATCTGAATTACCTATTGGAGTATCATGTAGAACATGTGACAGGCTTGATTGTTCACAGAGAGCTTTCCCTCCTCTTCATAAGAAATTTGATGTAGACATAAATTCTAGGGGAGTTTCTGTTTATGTAAATGAGTAAATTAAAAATTACTTCTGTTTCTGTCTTTTTTTTGAAATTAGCTGAGTTAGAGAATCTACCATTAAGTCTGAGGCTTTAAATATTTCATTTGCTTTAAACTCATGAGACATGTTTTTTTCTTCATTTGTCTTATCTTCTATTATTATTCCTTTATCAGGTGAATTATCCTTTATATATATTAAAATTAACCATTCATCGTCCGAAGACTCATCCCATTTAATAAATATTTCTCCTGTCTCAAACCTTTTATCTATACATCTGAATATAGACATGTGTCTTGTAATATATCTTTTATTTAATTGAAAAACTAAACTATTTGCACTTCTATAAAAACTTTCTAAAGCAAACTCAATTTTTTGTCTAGCTAAATTATATTCTCTCTCCTTTTGAAGGAGTGCCGATCTATCATCAGCTTCATCTGTCTTAACACCAAGAGCTTCAACTCTCTCTCTAATTTTTTGGTCTCTTATAAGTCTATATTTATTTTTTAAATTCTCTATTCTTTGTTGTAATTCTCCATAGTCCTCTCTTTTTTCTCTTAAAGAGATTTTCTCGAGTTTTTCTAATTCTTTTACTTCTCTAATTCTAAATCTTTCGATTTGTTTTTGTATTCTAAGTTCTTGTAAAAATTTTTTTTGTCTTTCTGATTGTTCTTTTCTTAAAAGTGCCTGTTCTTTTCTCAAAAATAATTTTAGATCTTTGGCTCTTAATTTTTCTATTCTTTCTTCATCCTTTAGTTGCTGCTCTTTTAATTTTAATTGTCTTTCCTCTTGTAAGATTTTTTGTTTTTTTATTTTT
Organism: uncultured Pelagibacteraceae bacterium; assembly: GCA_902517495.1. Classification (GTDB taxonomy): domain Bacteria; phylum Pseudomonadota; class Alphaproteobacteria; order Pelagibacterales; family Pelagibacteraceae; genus Pelagibacter. The sequence continues at coordinate 19,029 of CABYCO010000019.1, forward strand.
TCTTTTTCTTTATCTTTTTTTTCTAT
>CABYCO010000020.1 GCA_902517495.1 uncultured Pelagibacteraceae bacterium
TCATGCGGAATTAAAGTCAAGAAGTTTGGCATCCTTAAAAAGAGCAAAGCAAAAAGAAAATAGAAGTTTAAATCAGGAGGAAAACAAAGATAGTTTTGTTCAAGTTAAAAGAGAGGTAAATCTTCCAGAGGTAATAACAATTAAAGAGCTAGCAAACAGAATGGCAGAACAATCTAGTAGTATTATTAAACACTTGCTTGGCATGGGGGTAACAGTAACAATAAATAATACAATCGATGCCGATACAGCAGAATATTTAGTAAAAGAATTTGGTCATAATCCTATACGTGAGGCAAAGGCTGAAGAAATAATTCAAAAAATTAAAGAGGTCAAATCAGAAAATTTACAAAATCGACCACCAATTGTTACGGTTATGGGACACGTTGATCATGGCAAAACCTCAGTCTTAGACGTTTTAAGAAAAGCTAATGTAGTTTCAGGAGAATTTGGTGGTATAACTCAACACATTGGAGCTTATCAGATAAATTATCAAAATAATAAAATTACATTCATTGATACACCAGGACACGCTGCATTTACTGAGATGAGAGCTAGAGGGTCTAAGTTAACAGATATTGTAATATTAGTTGTTGCAGCAGATGACGGTGTTAAACCACAAACTATTGAGTCAATTAAACATGCAAAAGCAGCAAAGGTACCAATTGTTGTTGCTATTAATAAATGTGATTTACCTGAGGCAGACCCACAAAAAATAAAAAATCAACTCTTAGAATATGAGCTAATATCCGAAGATCTATCAGGTGATACGTTAATGGTAGAAATCTCAACAAAAACTAAAAATAATTTAGATAAGTTAGTTGAATCTATTTTGCTACAAGCGGAATTACTAGATTTAAAAACAGATTTTGAAACAAATGCTAAAGGTATAGTTTTGGAGTCAAAAATAGATATTGGAAGAGGCCCAGTTGCAAATATTGTTGTCACTGCAGGGACTCTTAAAAAAGGAGATTACTTTGTTAGTGGATTAAGATGGGGCAAAGTAAGAGCAATAATAAATGACCAAGGTAAAAACATTGATATTGCTGAACCAGCTACTCCAATTGAAATTATTGGTATAAATGGTGCAGCTAAATCTGGAGATGATTTTATTGTTTTATCAAATGAAAAAGAAGCAAAATCTCTTTGTCAAGCAAGAGTTGAAGAGTCAAAAGATGATAAAATACCTCTAAATTTTGTTACACAAGATTCTGCTTTTCAAAACTCAATATCAGAGGAATTAAATATAATTATTAAATCTGATGTTCATGGTTCATCTGAGGCGATCAAAAATGCAATAGACCAAATTAAACATGATGAAGTAAAACCAAAAATACTGCTTTCAGATATAGGAATGGTTACGGAAACAGATGTAACTTTGGCAAAAGCCTCAAATGCTGTAATAATTGCATTTAATGTTAAACCAAGTAAGGAAGCTAAGAAAAGAGCTGAACAAGAAAAAATTTCAATTTCATCTTTCAATATAATCTATGAGGTATTGGACTTTATAAAAGGAAAGATGGGAGGTCTTTTATCACCAGATGTAGAAGAAAAAATCATTGGTAGCGCAGAAATACTTGAAATTTTTAAAGTTTCAAAAGTCGGGAAAGTAGCTGGATCAAAAGTAGTAGAAGGAGAAATAACTCAAAATTCTAGTGCAAGAGTTATTAGAGATGGAGCTATAATATTTAACGGAAAAATTGGTTCTATATTTAGAGAAAAAGATCAAACTAAGCAGGTCTCAGCTGGTTTAGAATGTGGCATAACCTTAAAAGACTTCGCCGATTATCAAAAAAAAGATATCATAGAAGTTTATAACTCAACTATAACCGAGAGAACAATTTAAATGAAACATTTGGGAAAACCTATAACACAAAGACAATTGAGAGTTGGCGAAATGATAAAACAAGCTTTGGGAACACTTTTTATTAGAGATGAAGCAAAAATACTAAATTTATCTACGAAAGAAATTACAGTTACTGAGGTCAGAATGTCACCAGACTTAAAAACAGCAAAAATATTTGTTATGCCTTTGGGAGGAAAAAATACTGAAGAAATTATAGAAAAATTAAAAATATCATCGTTTATGATAAGAAAAGTTTTATCAAAAAAAATTATAATGAAGTTTTTACCAAAACTTTTCTTTGTGAAGGATGATTCTTTTGATTATGCAGAAAAAATAGAAAATTTAATTAAACAAACAAACAAATAAATAAAGGAAAAAATGAAAGAAAAAGTAAAAGAACTTCAAATCCATGATAAAGATACAGGGTCTTCTGAAGTTCAAATAGCTCAATTAACAGTAAAAATAGAGAGCTTATCAAAACATATAAAACAATTCAAAAAGGACAAACACTCTTCTGTTGGCCTTTTGAGAGCAGTAAATAGAAGAAAAAAATTATTAGACTATTTAAAGAAAAATAATATGGGGTCTTATAAAGCAGTTTTAACCAAATTAAATTTAAGGAAGTAAATGTTTAAAGTAGTGAAAAAAGAAATAGAAGTAGGTGGAAAAAAATTAAGTCTAGAGACTGGAAAAATTGCAAGGCAAGCAGACGGAGCAATTATAGCTCAGTGTGGTGAAACAGTTATACTAGCAACAGTTGTTGGTGCAAAGAAAGTAAATCCAGATATGGATTATTTTCCTTTATCAGTCAATTACCAAGAAAAATATTATGCTGGTGGAAAAATCCCTGGTGGATATTTTAAAAGAGAAGCAAGACCAACTGAGAGTGAAACATTAATTTCAAGGTTAATTGATAGACCAATTAGACCTTTGTTTCCTGATGCATTTAAAAATGAAGTACAGTTGCTGCCAACAGTAATTTCATATGACGCAGAAAACCAACCAGATATTTTAGCAATTACTGCTTCGTCAGCAGCTTTAGCTATCTCGGGAATGCCATTTATGGGTCCTGTTGGAGCCTCTAGAGTTGGCTTTATTGAAGGAAAATACGTACTCAACCCATCAAAGTCTGAATTAGAGAAATCTAAATTAGATTTAGTTGTAGCAGGAACTAAAGATGCAGTTTTAATGGTTGAGTCCGAAGCAAATGGTTTGACAGAAGAAGAAATGTTGAATGCTGTTAAATTTGGTCATGAAGGTTTCGTTCCAGTAATAGAAATGATAGAGGAACTAGCAAAAGAATGTAGAAAACCCGAATGGACAGTTGAGAAAAAAGATCTTTCAGAGATAAAAAAGAAATTAGAAGATGAATTTACTGAAGATTTGAAGAAAGCATTTTCTACAAGAGATAAACAAGATAGATCTAATCAAATTTCAGAAATTACTGAGAAAGCCAAAAAGCTTTATGAGGAAAATGAGGACTACTCAGATCTAGATGTAAACTCACAACTCAAAAATTTAGAAAAATCTATAGTAAGAACTGATATCCTAAAAAATAAAAATCGGATTGATGGAAGAGGACTTGCTGATGTAAGACCAATTATGTGTGAAGTTGGAGTTCTACCAAGAGCTCATGGTTCAGCACTATTTACTAGAGGAGAAACTCAAGCAATTGTAGTTACTACTCTAGGTACTTCTGATGATGAACAACGTTTAGAAAGTTTAGATGGACAACACCGAGAAAGATTTATGCTTCATTACAACTTTCCTCCTTTTTCAGTTGGTGAAACTGGAAGAATTGGAACTGGTAGACGAGAAGTTGGTCATGGAAAATTAGCATGGAGAGCAATTAATTCTTCATTACCTTCAAAAGAATCGTTCCCATACACTTTTAGAATAGTATCTGAGATAACAGAGTCTAATGGATCTTCTTCAATGGCATCTGTTTGTGGCGCATCTCTTTCACTTATGGATGCAGGTGTTCCAATAAAAGAGCCGGTTGCAGGTATTGCCATGGGTTTAATTAAAGAGGGTGATGATTTTAGTGTTCTTTCTGATATTTTAGGTGACGAAGATCATTTAGGTGATATGGATTTTAAAGTTGCTGGAACTAAAGATGGAATTACATCATTACAGATGGATATCAAAATTACTGGTATCACATTTGAAATAATGGAACAGGCTTTAAACCAAGCTAAAGATGGAAGAATTCACATACTTGGTGAAATGAATAAAGCTTTAAGCAAGTCTAGAGATGATGTTGGAAAACACACTCCAAAAATGGAACAAGTTACTGTTGACAAAAAAGATATCGCGGCTGTGATTGGCAAAGGTGGCGCAACAATCAGAGAGATTGTTGAAAAATCAGGTGCTAAAGTTGATGTCAATGATGAAGGTGTCGTAACAGTTGCTGCTCCTGATGAAGGGTCTAGAAATATTGCCATGCAAATGATCAAGGACATAACTGCTAAAGCTGAATTAAATAAAATTTATAACGGAAAAGTTATGAAAATTATGGAGTTTGGTGCATTTGTTAATTTCTTAGGTAAACAGGATGGTCTTGTTCATATTTCAGAACTTGCCCCTAAAAGAGTAGAAAAAGTTACTGACGTAGTCAAAGAAGGAGACGAAGTAAAAGTTAAAGTGATTGGTTTTGATAGAGGTAAAGTTAAACTTTCTATGAAACAAGCTGCTGAATAATCAGCAACTTAAACTATAATTCCAAACCCCTGGAATGAATGTTCTGGGGGCTTTTTTTATGGGTCACCTAGCAACAGACCGCCCATTAATTACTAACTCTCCGGGACGAAAAGCAAGCAAAGACCATTACTGCAATATCTTTTTCCACCATCAGGCCCGTCATTAAATACATGACCATGATGAGCACCACAGTTTGCACAAGAATATTCAGTTCTTTTCATTCCAAATGAATAGTCAGTTTTTGTTACAAATACACCAGGTAGTGCTTCTGTAAAAGATGGCCAACCAGTTCCACTGTCAAATTTTTTAACAGATTCAAATAATTTTACACCGCAATTTGCACAATGATATGACCCTTTTCTTTTCTCATAATTTAATTCACTAGTACCTGCACGCTCAGTACCATCTTCAAACATTATTATTTTTTGCTCATTTGTAAGATCAGGATTAATTATATTGTATTCACTCTCATCTTTTTTTAATTTTTTTTTAAATCCCACTATGTTATTTGCTAATGATGTTAACGGATAAAATATAAAACCTAGTATAGAAGCCGCAGTAATTTTTAAAAAATTTCTTCTCATGATAGATAAGTATTATTTAATTTTTTTTTTACCTAATCTATTTATTAAGAATAAAGCTATTGCAGTCAATAGGGCAAAAACTTCTAGTGCATGTCCAGAACCTTCAAGAATTAATTGAACAAAAATAAATATTATACAAACTACAAACCAAACTAAAATTAACATAATGATAAAATTTTAAGATATATTTTTTGGATCTGGCATTCCTACTTTATTGTAACCAGCATCAACATAGTGAATTTCACCTGTAACTCCGCCTGCCATATCACTTAGGAGATATAATGCTGAGTTTCCAACATCAATATTATCTACATTTCTCTTTAAAAAAGAATGATCTGCATTCCATTTATATAAGAATTTAGCATCCCCAATAGCTGATGCAGCCAATGTTTTTATTGGACCTGCACTTATTGCATTAACTCTTATTCCTTTAGCTCCTAAATCTCTTGCTAAATACTTTACACTGGATTCTAACGCTGCCTTACAAACCCCCATAACATTATAATTTGGAATAGCTTTGTTAGCCTCATAGCTAAGTGTAATCAGGCTACCACCCTCTTTCATAACTTTTGAAGCTTCTTTTGCAACTTCAGTAAATGAAAAACAAGAAATTAGCATACTTCTTAAAAAATTTTCTCTTGTAGTATTTAGATATTCTCCTGAAAGTTCAGATTTATCAGAAAAAGCAATTGCGTGAACAACAAAATCAATTTCTCCCCATTGGGATTTAACATCCTCAAATAATTTTATTACATCCTCTTTTTTTTCAACATCACAGCTAAAAGTAACATTAGAATTTAGTTTTTCTGCAAGAGGAACTACTCTTTTTTTAAGAGCATCACCTAAATAGGTAAAAGCTAATTCAGCACCTGCCTCTGCTAATTTCTGGGAAATACCCCATGCAATAGATCTTTCATTAGCAACACCCATTATCAGTCCTTTTTTACCTTTCATTAAAGACATAAGTTAGACTTTCTCAAATACTAGAGTTGCATTTGTTCCACCAAAACCAAAACTATTAGACATGACAGTATTTAATGTTGCTTCTGTTTCTGTTTTAGCAACTATTGGAAATTTTTTAGCATTTTCATCCATTTCACTTATGTTAGCTGACCCTGTAATGAAATTATTTTTCATCATAATTAAACAATATATTGCTTCATGCACTGATGCAGCTCCTAACGGATGACCTGATAAAGATTTAGTTGAGCTAATCTTTGGAATTTCATTTCCAAAAGCTTCTTTAACAGCATTCAATTCAGTAATATCTCCGACTGGTGTAGAGGTTCCATGAGTGTTTATATAATCAATTTTATTCTTAGAAGTTGCCATAGCCATTTGCATACATCTCACCGCTCCTTCGCCTGAAGGTGCTACCATATCATAACCATCCGAAGTTGCTCCATAACCAGTTAATTCTGCGTATATTTTAGCCCCTCTAGCTTTAGCATGCTCATATTCCTCAAGAACTAAAACTCCAGCGCCTCCAGCAATTACAAAACCATCTCTAGTTTTGTCATAAGCTCTTGATGCTTTCTCAGGTGTATCATTATATTTTGAAGATAATGCAGTCATTGCATCAAACATAGCAGTCATTGCCCAGTGTATCTCTTCACTACCGCCTGCAAAAACAATATCCTGTTTTCCCATTTGGATAAGTTCCATGGAGTTTCCTATACAGTGTCCACTTGTTGCGCAGGCTGAACTCATTGTATAGTTTGTTCCCTTAATTTTAAATGGAACAGCAAGTGTTGCTGAGGCTGTACTTGCCATTGTTCTTGGAACTATAAATGGACCCATTAATTTTGGAGTCTTAGCTCTAGTTTTATCAGCAGCCAAAATAACATTTTCAATAGATGGTCCACCTGAACCCATAACAATTCCTGTTTTAAAATTACTTACTTCACTTTCTTCCAACCCAGAATCTTCAATTGCTTCTTTCATTGCAATATAATTGTAAGCTGATCCCGATCCCATAAATCTAATTGTTTTTCTATCTATGTGATCTTCCAGTTTTATATTAGGTTTTCCATGAATATGACTTTTTAGATTATGTTCTTTGTATTCTTCAGAAAAAGAAATTCCTGATTTTGTGTTTAATAAAGATTGATGAACTTCTTCTTGATTATTACCAAGACATGAAACAATTCCCAAACCTGTAATTACTACTCTTCTCATTATTTAAATAATCCTACTTTTAGACTGTCTGCAGAGTATATTTTCTTATCATCTGCAAGAAGAATACCATTTGCTAGTCCAACAGTTGTTTCTCCTTTAATTAATATTCTTTTCATATCAATAATATATGTCGCCATTTTGACGTTTTTTAAAACTTCCCCTGTAAACTTTACTGTGCTCACTCCTAAAGCTCTTCCTCTTCCAGGATTTCCAAGCCAACCTAAGTAAAATCCTACCAGTTGCCACATTGCATCCAAACCCAAACATCCTGGCATTACTGGATCTTCTTTAAAGTGACAATCAAAAAACCACAGATCATCTTTTATATCAAGTTCAGCCTTCATTATCCCTTTGTCAAAAGCTCCATTTTTTTCACTAATTTCAGTAATTCTATCAAACATCAGCATTGGTGGAGAAGGTAATTTTGCATTTCCAGGGCCAAAAAGCTCGCCATTTGCGCAGCTTATTAATTCATTATAATTAAAGGAACTTTTTTTCATAATTTTTTTAATCTTATTACTTGATTTACAAACATTATAATATAGATATTCTTTAGAATAATTATAATTAGTAATGGCCTACGCTGAGCAATATATAGACAAATTAAGAAAATCAGGTCTAAGACCAACAAAACAAAGAATTAAAATTTGTGAAGTGTTGTTTGATTCTGAAAAGACTTTTCACTTTACAATTAAAGAATTGGTTAAAATCATTGAAAATCAAGCAAATATTAAGGTTTCTTTAGCAACTGTTTACAACACTGTTCATGCATTCATGAAAAAGGGTTATTTAAAAGAGATTACACTAAATGCTTCACAAAGTTATTACGATACAAATGTAACTCACCATCACCATTTTTTTGATGAAGACGAGAATAAATTGATTGATATTCATCAAGATGATGTTGATGAAGTTAATATTAAAAGAACTATCCCAGGAAAAAAAATAAGATCAGTAGAAGTTATCGCTAAAATTGTGAGTGATAATCAATCTCAAAAATAATTTAATAATATCAATAGTTTAAATAATATATTATATTTATTCTAAACTGTTGACATATTAATATTCCTGTATATATAAACCACTTTAGAATCATTATTAATAGTAGGAGTAAATATGTCATTAAAAGGTAGTAAAACAGAGGAAAATTTAAAAGAAGCATTTTCTGGCGAAAGTCAAGCAAACAGAAGATATCTTTATTTTGCTCAAAAAGCCGATGTTGAAGGCTTTAACGATGTAGCCGCGGTATTTAGATCAACCGCAGAAGGTGAAACTGGACATGCACATGGTCACTTAGAATATTTAGAAGAAGTTGGTGATCCAGCAACTGGTAAGCCAATTGGTGAAACAAAAGCTAATCTAGAGTCTGCAATTCAAGGTGAAACACATGAGTACACAGATATGTACCCTGGAATGGCTAAAACGGCTAGAGATGAAGGTTTTGATGAAATAGCTGACTGGTTTGAGACTTTAGCAAAAGCTGAAAAATCTCATGCTGGTAAATTTCAAAAGACTTTAGAAAGCATCGCGTAAATAAAATTTGTGGACGACCCCCTCCCGTCCACAAAAACCACATTTATAAAAAATCTATGAGCAAAGAAGGCGGCACACAAGCACCTACAAGACACCCATTAAAATTTAGAGATCCAGATTTTATAAATCCTGAAAAAATTGATCAAGAGATGAGAAGAGTATTTGATATCTGTCATGGGTGTAGAAGATGTTTTAATTTGTGTGACAGTTTTCCAAAATTATTTGACTTTATCGATGAAACCGAGGGTGGTGAGGTAGCAGATGTTTCAAGTGATAAGTTTAAACCTGTTGTAGATGCTTGCACTTTATGTGACATGTGTTTTATGACTAAATGTCCTTATGTACCACCACATGAATTTGATTTAGATTTTCCTCATTTAATGTTGAGATATAGAACAGCCCAAAGAAAAAATGGTGATATTTCAAAAACTGCCAACCAATTAACCCAAATTGATAGAAATTCTAAAATAGGAATATTTTTTAGCTTTTTTATAAATTGGATCACTAACGTAAAAAATGTATTTGCTAGAAAAGTTCTAGAATTTTTTACTGGAATAGACAAAAGAGTTATTTTACCAAAATATAATAAAGAAACATTTGCAAATTATTTTCAAAAATTTAAAAAAAATATTTTACCAAAATACAAAGAGAGAAAAGTTGTAATTTATTCCACATGTTTTGTTAATTTTAATAAAAAAAAAACTGGAGAAGCAGCTTTAAAAGTACTTCATCATAATAATGTAGAAGTAGAGCACTCTTATGCAGGTTGTTGTGGCATGCCTTATCTGGAACAAGCGGATCTAGATCAAGTTACAAAGCAAGCAGAGTTAGTCTCTAGAGAATTAATCAAATATGTCGAAAAGGATTATAAAGTAGTAACCTTAACAGCAAGTTGTGGATTGATGTTAAAGTTTGAATGGCCTTTATTGATGCCAAATGATGGGATAATTAAAAAACTTTCTCAAAATACTCTCGATATTGATGAGTATGTTATGGATATTGCGAATAAAGAGGGTTTAGTTGATGGCTTAAAAGAAATTGATGGAGGAGTAACAGTACATAATGCTTGTCATGCTAGAGCACAGAATATGGGTAACAAGGCAAGAGATATGCTTAAATTAATTCCAAATATTAAATTAGATGTAGTTGAAAGATGCGCAGGTCATGGAGGAACCTTCGGTATTATGAAAGAAACTCATGATATAGCAAACAAGGTGGGCAAAACTACCGCAAGCACTGTTAAAAGAAAAAATAATAAATATATGACATCTGACTGTCCATTGGCTGGTAAACATATTAAGCAGCTAGCTGATGACACAAACATCGTAAGTGATGAAGCTGTGCATCCAATTGAGATAGTCTCAAAAAGTTATGGATTATAGAATGTCAAAAGAACAAAAAATTATTACAAAAGAAGATCTTCTTCCTTTAGATGCATACTCAAAGGTTAGAAGACAAATGAGAAAAGAATTAGTTGAGTTTAAAAAAAATAGAAGAATTCTTTTAGGGCCTTATGCAACATTTTATTTTGAATGTTATGAAACAATGATAGCTCAGGTACAAGAAATGCTTTACATCGAAAAGGGTGGAGATGAACAAGTTGCAGATGAACTTGCTGCATATAATCCTCTGATCCCCAATGGCAAAGAGCTAGTTGCCACTCTGATGTTTGAGATAGACAACCCCATCATTAGAGCTGAGTTTCTTGGCAAGTTAGGTGGTGTTGAAAATAATATATTTATTAAAGTTGGAGATGAAAAAATTTATGCAGTTCCAGAAATGGATGTTGATAGAACTTCAGATGATGGAAAAGCATCTTCAGTTCAATTTATTCATTTTAAATTTTCAGATGATCAAGTAAACAGGTTCAAAGACCAAAACAATTTAATTGAATTAGGTATTGATCATAAGGAGTATTCACACACAACTAAATTTTCTGAGGAAAACATTAAAGCTCTTACTGCTGACTTTAATTAACGATACCCCAAATATTATCATCTTTAATAATCCAACCTGAGTAATCGCCTGTCTTAATATTGCACCATTTTTCTTCACATTTTATAACTTTTAAAAGACGACCCTCATCCAATTTAGCTAATGGTTTAGAGTATTTTGTTGGGTTTTTAAATAGAATTTTTTCAGATTTGTTGATTATTGAGCGTGAATTCCTTAATTGAGAAATATGTATCCAACCACTATTTTTTTTATGATCGATAACTCTTCTGAAATTTTCTTTTTTATCGATTACTTTCAGAGGTAATTCAATCTTTCTATATATATATTTAATTGGATAATCAAAACTTGGGCCGTATCTGACATTTACTTTTTTATTTTTTAACATTAAAAAATAATTATTTTCTTGAGCGAATGTTGAAAATGGTAAAAGAAAAAGTAATGAAAGTATTAAATATTTTCGCATATACATCCTTTTTTTTTTCTAAATAATACTTTCCTAAATTTAAGATTTAATAAATCTATTATTAAAATATGAGAATTTAAATTCTTACCAACATTTAAAATTGTCTTCAAAACCTCATTAGCTTGTAGGCTACCTGTAATAACAGCAGTTGATCCTAATATACCATCTGTTTCACAATCCAAAACCCCTTCTGCTGGTTCCCCTTGGTAGAAACATTTCAAACATGGACTTTTCTTTAAATTAAAATCAAATGTAAAAATATGTCCCTCAAATTTACTTATAGCTCCAATAATAAGTTTTTTTTTATACTTTAACGAAAATTTATTTAAAAGAAATTTTGCTTTAAAATTATCAGTGCCATCAACAATAACATCATACTGTTTCAGAATTTTTACTAAATTTTTATCCTCTGCTTTAACTCTATATGTTTTTACTTTTATCTTTTTATTAATTTTATTAATTTTTTTTTTTAAAATATTAACTTTATATTTTCCAACATCATCAGAATTGAACATAACTTGTCGATGTAAATTTGAAATACTCACTTTATCATGATCCATCATACCAATTTCACCAATACCTGCTCGACAAAGTAAATCAATAACTGGTGTCCCTAAGCCACCACACCCAACAACTAAAACTTTAGCATTTTGAATTTTCTTTTGACCTAAAACTCCAACTTTTTTTAAAACAATCTGTCTTGAATATCGCTCTAGGTCCTTGTTACTAAACATTTACTATTTACCAGTAGATCCAAATCCTCCAGACCCTCTGACTGTCTCTGGTAATTCATTTGTTTCTTCAATTTCTACTTTTAAAATAGGCATTAAAATCATTTGAGCAACTCTATCTTCATTATTGACAATAAATTCATCTTTACCATGGTTAAATAAAATAATTTTTAGTTCTCCTCTATAATCACTATCAATTGTACCTGGTGTATTTAGTACGCTAATATTTGATTTTGCGGCAAGACCAGATCTTGGTCTAATTTGAACCTCCGTATCTTCAGGAATTGCAATTGCAATACCTGTTGGTATCAACATCGACTCATTTGGTTTGATTGTTATAGGTTCATCTACACATGCCATCAGATCCATACCTGAAGATCCACTAGTTTTATAACTTGGAAGTTTTGCTTTTTGGTTAAGTCTCTTAAATAAAACTTTCACCATTACTTAATTAAGCTCAGAGATAACTCTGTCCACTATCTCAGACGCTATTAAAGATTTATTTTTCTTTAATAACTTTTCACTTTCTTTATTTTTATAAAATATAGAAACTTCATTATCATCTGAGTCAAAACCTATTGTTTTATTAGAAATATCATTTGCAATAATCCAATCACAATTTTTTTGGTCTAATTTTCTCTTTGAATTAATCTCAAGATTTTGTGATTCTGCTGCAAATCCAATTGTAATCTTTGGTCTAAGTGAATTATGATTTGATATGTTGGACAAAATATCAATATTTTTTTCTAACTTAAGATCCAAATGTTCACTTTTTTTAATTTTTTCACTATTGATCTCTTTAACTTTAAAATCAGCTACTGCTGCATTAAAAATAGCAACATCAGTTGGTAGATTGCTGAGAGTTTCCCTAAACATTTCTTCTGCAGTTTTAACTGAAATAAATTTAACACCCTCAACTGGGTCTAAATTTGTTTCTCCAGAAATAAGTGTTGTTTCAAATCCATTATCTCTTAATGATTTTGCTATTTCATAACCTTGTTTTCCACTTGATTTATTGGTTATAAATCTTACTGGATCTATAAATTCTTTAGTAGGTCCAGCTGTAACTAATGCCTTATATTTTTTATTTTTTTCAATATTCTTAAAATAATTTTCTATAGTCTCTAATATATATGAAGGTTCTGACATTTTGCCTTTTCCATACTCTCCGCAAGCCATATCCCCAATTTCAGGGCCAATTATCTTATAACCGTAACTTTTTAATTTTGATAAATTATCTTTAGTTGATTTGTGTTCCCACATTCTGACATTCATAGCTGGGACCAAAAAAACTTGTTTATCAGATGCTAAAACGACAGTGCTAGCTAGGTCGTCCGTTAAACCATAACTTAATTTTGATATTGTATTTGCTGTTGCAGGCACAATTAAAATTAAATCTGCCCATCTAGAAAGTGAAATATGATCCATTTCAGCCTCATTCTCTGCACTGAATATGTCTTCATATACTTTTTCTTGTGAAAGTGATGAAATAGACAGAGGTGTTACAAAGTTTTTACCACTCTTTGTAAGTATTGTTTTAATACTTACGTCTCTTTTTTTTAAACCTCTTATCACTTCTAAGCTTTTGTAAGCAGATATTCCACCACATATGATTAGAAGTATTTTTTTATTTTTCATGAGGAGAATTAAAATACCAATAGAGTTAAAATTACAAGAGATAATAAGCCAATAATAGATTGGTTTCTAAATGACTTCATTTCCTCTTTTTTAGTGTTTAATTCATTATACGAGTTTGAATTTTGTGGTATTTGACCACTTGCAAGATAATTAAGGGCTTGGTTTGCTTTATCCATTACTTCAGGTAAATTTGGAAGACGTTTTAATACTTCCACAGAGTCTTTTAATGTTTCACTAATTGAATTTATAGGATCTTTAGTTTCTTTTAGCCATTTTTCTAGAACAGGTTTGGATGTTTCCCATATGTTTGTCTCAGGGTTTAATCTTCTTGCAACTCCTTCGACTACCACCATTGTTTTTTGCAACATAAGTAACTGAGGTTGGGTTTGCATATTAAATTTTTCGGTAACATCAAAAAGTTGTTTTAGTAACTTACCACCTGAAATATTTTTTATAGAGTGACCAAAAATTGGTTCACCAATTGATCTTAAGGCTTGAGCAAGATCATTAACAGGTACATTATTCGGGACTAGTCCCGCTGCAAGATGCACCTCTGCAACTTTTTTATAATCTCTTTGTATAAAACCAAATAAAATTTCGGCTAAAAATCTTTTACTGACATTATCTAGCCTTCCCATGATACCAAAATCTATAGGAACAATCTGACCACTTTCATTTACAAAAATATTTCCTTGATGCATATCTGCGTGAAAAAAACCATCTCTTACAGCATGTCTTAAGAAATGTTGAATTATGTCAGTAGCAATTTTTTTTGTATCAATTGATCTTTTCTCTAGCTCTTCTGTCTCTCTAATAGATACACCGTTAATCCAATCAAGTGTCATAATATTTTCACTTGTATAATCCCAATAGATTTTAGGAACTTCAAAACCTGCATCATTTTTGGTATTTTCCGCATATTCGTTAGCTGCTGCTGCTTCAAATCTTAAATCCATCTCAAGACTAGTAATTTCTTTTAACAAAAAAACTACCTCAACCAGCTTTAATCGTTTGGTTTTTTTGATTAATGACTCAATAACATAGGCAAAAAGCATCAAAGCATCTACTTCTTCGTTAAAAATTTTTTTAATATCTGGTCTTAATATTTTTATTGCTACATTTTTAATAACTCCATTATCGTTAATTTGAGCTTTATGTACTTGAGCAATTGAGGCAGCTGCAACTGGTTCACTTATATTAATTATTGAATTATATAGTTCATCACCTAAATCTTTTTTAATCATTTCTTTAGCTTTTGATTGTGAAAAAGGTGGAAGTTTATCTTGTAAATTTTCTAGTTCCTTAGATAATTTATCTCC
>CABYCO010000021.1 GCA_902517495.1 uncultured Pelagibacteraceae bacterium
ACTCTTAAAAACGAGTCCCAGATATGGCCATAAGGAACAGGTATCTTGAATAGTTTAAAATCACCCGTAACAACTTTTAATACTTTACCTTTAAAGTTTTCTTTAACAATTCCTTCACTTGTATGAACAGGGTATTCACCTGGTAAAATATCAGCAATCCAATCTGGTAAAATAAATCCAACTATTGAACTAACATCAATCATTTCTATCCAGAGAAGAGGTATATTTTTATATCCAACACTTGGATTAGACATTAAGATGAATTTATTTAATGTGTCTGACGGTTTAGGTAACCATCTACCAGAACCTTGTTCTGAGCAACTCGGTCCACTAGCAACAATTGTTCCAGCTGGAAATAAAACAATATCAATTAATCTAAGACCAGCTTGTTCTTTCTCCTGAAGGTCATCAAATTCAATAATCGCCTTTTGCATTTCATTTAGTGCATTTGGCGGATAAATGCTTGCAAATTCAATTCTTCTTGCAATTTTGACTATATTTTTAGCGTAATCTGAGGCAATTTCCTCATTATCATCTAAACTTTTTCTATAAGCTTTAACTTCATCTTTCAGTTCTTTAATTGAACTTTTGAACTGTGGATTATGATTTCTTAATTTAAAAAATTTATCATTAATTTTTTTTAGTTCCTCTGCTGCAGCTTGAAATTTTAAACCTTTTGAGGTTTCTGCAACGAATGGAACTTCAATAGTATTTTCTATAGTACCAGTTCCTGATCTAACTGTTGTTATGCCCCAGTTACCTTGTTCAGATATTGCTTTTAACCGTTCACTTTTTTTAACTTCTGTTTCAAATGGATAATCTTCTTTTTTAAAATCTGAACTTAATTGTTTAATCTCATTTGTCATTTCACTTATTTTAATTTTAGTATCCATTTCAATTAAATCCTCATTAGTTAATAAAGGAATTAATTTTTTTGTTTTATTTATATATCCAACCAAAATTGTTTTTTGTTGATTACTAAGATCTTTAGAATTTTGTATTTCAGTTGTTATTTTTTGAAGATTTTTATTTTCAATCTTTATGATCGATGTACTTTTAAACTCTCTTTCCTCTATCGGAAATTGATATTTTAATCCTAACAGTGATTCATTTATTTTAGCAACTTGACATAATTCATTTGCTGATTTTGGATAAAAACCTTTTGCTATATCCCAAGAGTAATAAAGCCATACTAGTAGTATTGCAGCGCTTCCAACAATAACCCAATGGGTTCCACCTTTAGCTCTTTCAGGATTACCAAATACTGCATCAACTTTCTCAGTTTGAATTAATCTTCTGCCGTACATAATGCATCCAATTATGGATACAAATATAAGTATGGTTATTATTTGAGTTAACATTTAGTTTTCTTTTCCCATAATTTCTTCTTCCATATTCCAAATCATGGATAAAATTTCTTCACGCTTAGATGAAAATTCTTTATTTTTTTTTATTTCTCTTAAATCTTCCTTTAAACCCATTTCTGCAAAAGGTAGATTGTATTCTTTATGTATCCTTCCTGGTCTTGGTGCCATTACATAGAGTCTTTCACCAAGTAATAAGGCTTCCTCAACAGAGTGAGTAATTAAGATGATAGTTTTTCCTGTCTCTTTCCAAATTTTAAGAACTAAAGATTGCATCTTTTCTCTAGTTAGTGCGTCTAGTGCACCTAATGGCTCATCCATCAATATTAAATCAGGATCATTTATTAAACATCTGGCAAGAGCTACTCTTTGCTGCATTCCACCTGATAATTGGTAAGTAGGAGTGTTACCAAACCCTTTTAGGCCAACAATTTCTAACCATTCTTCAACACTTTTTGCAGTTTTTATTGGATCTTCTTTTTTCATTCTAAGTCCAAAATCAACATTTTCTGCAACTGTTAACCACTCAAATAAAGCTCCTTGCTGGAAAACCATTCCTCTTTCAACTCCTGGACCATTAATTTCATTGCCAGCTAAAACAATAGAGCCTGAGGTAGGTCTCAAAAACCCTGCAGCAATATTTAAAAGAGTAGTTTTTCCACATCCTGAAGGTCCAAGAACGGTGAGAAGTTCTCCTTTTTTTAGAGTAAAGTTTACATCTTTTAAAGCGTGAACAGTTTCTCCTTTGGGAGTTTTAAAAATCATATTTAGATCTTTGGAAACCAAGTCACTCATAGAAACTTTATATAAAACTTATATTAAAAAAAATAGGCGCTAAATAATTAGCGCCTATTAAATTTGTTTTACTCTTTAATATTATAAAGGTAAAAAACTAGTGTCAACGGCACCGCCCGGAGTTCCCATACCTTTTAGGAATCCATCAAGATTACCGCTCTCCATTGACTGTTTAGTCTCTTCTGGAGTAAGAAATTTAAATCCATCTAATGTTTCTTTCATGTCGGCAACTTTCATTTCTGAAGCTTTAGACATTGAATTCATATCGCTTTTACCAGCTCTATATCTGTCATTTGCTTCATGAGTTACTTCTATAAAAGTTCTTAGCATTCCTGGATTTTCTTTCATGAATTTGTCAGTTACAGATGTAATATCTATTCCTAAGATACCTGCATCTCTTGCTTCTTGAACTGTTAAAAGTCTAGAACCAACCGCAACTGCAGCTTTGATAGAATTTCCACCAAATAAACATGCCATTACAACATCACCACTTACTAATGCAGCAGCACCTTCTTCAGGATCCATTTGAATTATATCCATTTTACTTCTGTCAGCTCCAACAACTTTCATACTTTCGTCAAAGACGTACTCAGCCATAGTTCCAAGTGGAACAGCAACTTTTTTTCCTTCTAATTCAGAACCGTTTGCTTTTGTAATTCCAGAAGCATTTGATGTAACACAAGTTGTTCCACCCATTCCATATTCCATTGCAATATCAACTAATTTGATAGGTGCATTAGATTTTACAGCATTAATAAAAGGTACTAAACCTTGAGAATAAGAAATATCAATATCCCCAGCTAGCATTGCATCAGTCATAGCTCCACCGTTAGTGAAGTTTGTCCATTTTACTGGAACTCCTAGTGCTTTAGCAAAATTCTTTTTTTGCATGTCCTCTAAATTTGGACTTGGCCATTCTAGAAAGTAAGCAACTCTTACTTCATTTGCAGCAGCATTTGCAGCTGAAATTGACAAGTTAAGAGCAAATAAACTTCCTAAAATAAAGCTAATTAGTTTCTTCATTTTATCTCCTTAATTAAATTTAATTACCCTTATTTAAGTTCAATTTTGATTATAAGTAAATGTATTTTGTAAGCATATTAATCATAGGTGATTTGAAGATGTCTAAAATGGGTTCAACTTTTAGTTGTATTTAATATTACGTAATGACATACTAATAATGCACAGAAATTATTTTCTATTTTTTTATTTTAGTCTATGAGAGAGTGATAATAACAATTTAAAAATTTTTTATGAGTTCAGAAAAGCCACAAATACCAAATTCTTTAAATGAGCATTGGATGCCATTCTCTTCAAATAGAGACTTTAAGGCAAATCCAAGATTAATAGTTGAAGCAAAAGGTGTTTATTTAAAAAACCACCATGGAAAAACACAAATCGATGCAAGTTCAGGATTATTTTGTAATCCATTAGGACATGGTAGAGAAGAAATTATTGAGGCGATAACTAAACAACTAAGAACAGTTGATTATGCTCAACCATTCCAACAAGGATTTGGTGGTTCATTTGAATTAGCAACAAGAATTTCAAAACACACACCAGGAAATTTAAATAGAATTTTTTATACTATTTGTGGATCTACTGCTGTTGAGACAGCAATAAAAATTTCAGTTGCTTATCACAAAGCACGAGGAGAAGGACAGAGATTTAGATTTGTTGGTAGAGAAAGAGCTTACCACGGCATGAATATTGGAGCAACATCAGTTGGTGGTATGATCAATAATGTTAAAACATTTGCGAGTGTTTTAATGCCCGGTGTTGTTCATATGAGACATACTCATTTACCAGAACATAAATTTGTTTCAGGACAACCAGAAACAGGTGCAGAAATTGCAGATGATCTAGAGAGAATTTGTGCAAACTTTGGATCAGAAAATATTGCTGCTTGCATCGTTGAACCGATTGCTGGATCAACAGGAACCCTTGTTCCGCCAAAAGGATATTTACAAAGATTAAGAGAAATTTGTGACAAACACGGAATCCTTTTAATTTTTGATGAAGTAATTACTGGATGGGGAAGAACAGGTTCTCCGTTTGCATCACAAGAATATGGTGTTACTCCAGATATTATTACAATGGCAAAAGCAACAACAAACGGAATAAGTCCTTTAGGTGCTGTTGCTTGTAAAGAAGAAATCTATGATGCAGTAATGGATGCATCACCTCATGGGTCAGTTGAATTATTTCATGGCTATACATATTCTGGAATTCCTGTCTCTGTAGCAGCTGGATTAGCAGTACAAGATATATTTGAAAAAGAAGATATATTTAATAGAGCTAAAAATTTAGCTCCATACTTCCAAGAAGGATTAATGTCATTAAAGGACATTGATGTTGTAGATAACATTAGAGGGTATGGAATGATGGGTGGAATAGATATTAAAATGGATAAAAAACCTGGAGCAGCTGGATTTACATGTTTTAAACATTGTTATGATGCAGGTGTTAACTTCAAGGCAACAGGTGATTGTTTGATTATTGCTCCAATGTTTATTTGCGAGAAAAAACATATAGATGAAATAATTGATAAATTAAGAACTGGAATTACTAATTATTCTAAAAGTAAAAAAAATTAATTCACTTATATGAAAATAGGTGTTCCTAAAGAGATAAAACCTCAAGAAAATAGAATTGGATTAACGCCTGATAGTGTAAAAACACTTACCTCAAATGGTCATGAAGTTTTAGTTGAAAATGACGGCGGTTTTGAAGCTGGCTTTGACAACAATCAATATAAATCTGCTGGTGCTAAAATTATTGATAAGGCAGAAGATATTTTTAATGATGCAGAGATAATTGTAAAAGTTAAAGAACCTCTTTCTAATGAAGTAAAAATGTTAAGAGAAAATCAAATTGTTTTTACTTATCTGCATTTAGCTGCTGCCAAAGAATTAACAAAAGGTTTAGTAGACTCCAAAGCTGTTTGTATCGCTTATGAGACAGTAACTGATAACAATGGCAGACTACCATTATTAGCTCCTATGAGTGCCGTTGCTGGAAGAATGTCAGTTCAAGCAGGCGCACATTGTTTAGAAAAAAATCAAAAAGGCAGAGGTATTTTATTAGGAGGTGCTCCAGGTGGAGAGCCTGCGGAAGTGGTAATTCTTGGTGGAGGAGTTGTTGGAGAAAATGCTGCAATTATTGCAACTGGAATGAGAGCAAAAGTTCACGTTGTAGATAAATCAGAGGCAAGACTAAAACAATTATCAGAAATGTTCGGTGATAAAATTATTCCCCAGTTAAGTGATAAAACTGATTTAGAAAAATTAATTTCAGAATGTGATTTATTAGTTGGAGGAGTTTTAATTCCAGGAGCAGAAGCTCCAAAATTAGTTACTAAAAATATGATTAAGAATATGAAGCGAGGATCAGTAATAGTTGATGTTGCAATTGATCAAGGTGGATGTGTAGAGACTAGTAAACCCACAACTCATGCCGAACCAACTTATATAGTTGATGATATTGTTCATTACTGTGTAGCAAATATGCCAGGTGGTGTCCCTAGAACATCAACCATCGCATTGAATAATGCTACTCTTCCTTTTTTAAACAGACTAGCTAGTGATGGTTATTACAAAGCTTTAAAAGATGATCCAAACTTCTTAGCTGGCTTAAATGTCCATAAGGGTGAGGTAACATACAAAGCAGTTGCAGATGTTTTTGGATATAATTATTTAAGCGCTGGTGAGGCTTTAAATTAATTAATCAAACTAGTTATCTTTTTTTCAATATTTTTACTGATAATTTGAACACCTTTAGGATTTGGATGCATTCCATCCTCTAGATTTAGCTCTGGCTTCAAGGCAACACCTTCCAGAAGAAAAGGTAAAAAAGTTAAGCTATATTTATCAGAGAGGTTAGAATAAATTGTATTAAATTTATCCCTGTATTCTTTACCATGACTTTCAGGGGCAACCATACCTGCTAATATAATTTTAATATTTTTATCAATTATAATTTTAATTATTTTTTCTAAATTTTCTTTTGTCTCGTTTGGCTTTATACCTCTTAACATATCATTTGCGCCTAAACCCAAGACCAAAATATCAATATTCTTTTCTGATAGGGTCCAACTTATTCTATTTAAACCTCCTGCAGTTGTATCACCTGAGACACTTGCATTTATAATTCTTACATCTAATCCATTATTAGATAAATTTTTTTGAAGCACTGTAGACAAATGATCTTCTTTATTAAGTCCATATCCAGCCATCAAACTATCTCCGAATAACACAACTTTATTCTCAGCATTTACCTTAAATGCAACTAGACATAATATAATTATTTTAATAATACATTTTTTAAACATGACTAAACTTCTTAAATTAACAGATGTGAACTTAAACTATAATACTGATAACAATCTTATAAATGTTTTACAAGATGTAAGCTTTGAAGTTGATTATAAGGAAACAATATCTGTAGTAGGAGAAAGTGGGTCAGGAAAGACAAGCTTAATAATGCTGATAGGTGGTTTGGAAAAAGCATCATCAGGAAAAATTGAATTTAAAGACTTTGAGATTTCGAGTTTAAAAGAAGATGAGATTTCAGAGATAAGACGAAAGGATATTGGCATTGTTTTTCAATCATTTTATTTAATACCCAATTATACAGCTATAGAAAATGTGAGTTTAGCATTGGAAATTAATAAAATTAAAGATCCAATTAATAAAGCAAAAGAAATCCTAGATAAATTTGGCCTTGGAAAAAGGCTAAATAATTTACCCAGTCAATTATCTGGAGGAGAACAGCAAAGAGTAGCAATTGCACGTTCAATTGTTATGAAGCCTGAATTGATTTTAGCAGATGAGCCTACTGGAAATTTAGATAGTGAAAATTCTGAGCTAATATCAAATATTCTTTTTGATTATGTGAAAGAGGAAAATGCAAGTTTAATTATGGTTACGCACGATAATAAATTGGCAAATCTTTCTAAGAGAATTATTAAAATAAAGGATGGTAAAATTGAATAAAAATCAAAATTTTGGTCTTTATTTTAAATATGCTCTTAGAGATTTAACAAGAAGTTATAATAAGATCACAAGTATAATTATTACTCTTTTTATAAGTCTCTTTATTTTAAGTTCTATAATGACAATTGAAGATAGTCTAGAAAATGAACTTAATGAAAATGCAAAATTATTATTAGGAGGTGATATAGAAATTGACTACAACAATAGAGAAGGTGATCAAACTAAAATAGATAAAATAACTAAATTTGCTACAGTTTCTCAAATGGTTGAATTTAGTACAATGATTTCAACTGTTAATAAAAAAATCAATAAAACTTCATTTACCAGAGTAAAATCAGTTGATCAATTTTATCCACTTTATGGAAAAGCACTCTATGAACCCAATGACGCTTTAGAAAAATTAAATCAGATAGAAAGTTCAATATTAGTAAATGAAAATATTTTTAAAAATTTAAACTTAAAAATAAATGACATTGTAAAAGTTCAAGACAAAGAGTTCAAAGTTATTGGTATAGTTAAAGTTTTACCAGATATTGGCGGCGCATTTGTATTTGGAGATTTTGCCTTAACAGGTAAAAAAACTTTAGATAAGTTAGATTTAAATACTCTTGGTAGTTTTTTAAATTATGAATATAAAGTTAAATTTAACAAATCTACTAACAGTAAAGAGGGCATTAAAAGAGTAGAGAGCTTATTTAAAGATCAAAATAGAGTTAGATTAAGATACCCTGAAAACTCAGCAGGAGGCATTAGACGGATTGTTGATAATTTCTCACAATTTCTATCACTTGTATCAATAAGTGCTATGTTAATTGCTGGCATTGGTATAGCGAATACTCTTCTATCGTTTATAAATCAAAAAAATTCATCAATTGCAGTTCAAAAAGCAATAGGTGTATTTTCCGGAAATATAAAGACAATCTATTATTTGCAATTAGCTATTTTATTAGTTTTAATTACTGTATTTTCATATGGGTTAAGTTTTTTTTTAATCCCAATAGTCGATAAATATATTTCAGATGGTTTGGGTTTAAATATAGAAGCAAGTTTTTCTTTTCTAAATTTAATTATAGTTTTTTTGGTTGGAATGTTGGTAATGATAATATTTTCTATACCAACTGTTAATTCAATAGATCAAGTTAAAGCATCAAATTTATTTAGAAATGTTTTTCAAAGTCTTCAATTTAATTATTCAGTGAAATCAGTAATAATTAGCATAGTATTATTGATAATATTAATTAGTCTTTTTGCCATTAGGTCTTCAATACCATTTTATAGTGTTGCATATTTCGTATCATTTTTTATTTGTTTATTAATTTTTTATTATCTTTCTGTAACAATTATTCATTTATTAAAAAAATATAAAAATTCTAAGATTTCAGTAAAAATAGCTGTTAAAAATATAACTCAATCAAAAGGTATCACACCCATTACAATAATGTCTTTAGGTCTTGGAATGACACTTTTGTTAACACTGGCATTTGTTGGCTCAAATTTTAAAAGGGAAATTTCCAAATCTATTCCAGAAATTGCACCAGATTATTTTTTCTTAGGAATACAAAATGATCAACGAGAACAATTCGAAAAAATCATATTTAATTCTGACAATAAGTCAAAATTAGAGGTAGTTCCTATGGTTTCAGCAGGTCTTGTAAAAATTAATGGGATAGATCCTAATTCTTACATCAAAAATACTAATGACAGTTATTGGGTTATAATGAATGATAGAAGAATATCTTGGTCAGATGAGATACCGAAAGATAATCCTTTAACACAAGGCAAGTGGTGGGATTTATCAAGCCCAGACAAATTACAAATTTCTTTGGATAGCAAAGTGGCACAAGATTTTGGAGTAAAAATTGGAGATATATTCACCCTCAACATTTATGGCAGAGAAATAGATGGTGAGGTAGTGAATTTTAGATTAGTTGATTATAGAGATCTGAGCATTAATTTTGCGATGTTACTAAACCCTCAATTTGCAAATAAAATTCCACATGAGTACCTTTCAACAGTGAAGTTTAATAATATTGATAAATTCGATGATATTAATTTCCTAGATGAATTCCCCAGCGTTTCTATTGTAAAAATCTCTGATTATTTAAAAAAAGTTACCGATGTTCTTAATAAAGTATTTATAGCGGTCATTATAATTTCAACTGTTACAGTGATAATAGGATTGGTTGTTATATCCAGTGCAATCATAGTGCAAGGAAAAATAAAAACTTTCCAAAATTTAGTTTTTAAGATTTTGGGATTTTCAAAAAAAGAAATAATTTACTCATCCTTAATTGAATTCATAATTACATTTTTTTCTATAATTCTTTTTTCTACAATTTTTTCTATAATTTCATCAAAGTTTATTATTGAAAATATTTTTCAACTTAAATGGCTATTTGAATTTGATATATTTTTAAATGTAACAATTACAGTTGGGTTAGTAACAATGATATTGATAGTTTTTACAAATCTTAAGTACCTAAGTCCAAAAGTTTATCCACTAGTCAGAAATGAATAAAATTTAATACTTTGTAGATTTTAGTTTTAAATAGAAGATTTTAGAGCTTGATAAATTAAATCTTCAGTAACTTCACCAATGCTTCTATAAACTTCTGTATCACCTTTGAAAATTAATAGAGTGGTTTGATAAAGCACATCAAACGAATTTGCTATATCTCTATTTGTTACATCAAATGCAAAATATTCGATGTTATCGAATTTAATATCTAATAATTCACCCTCTTTTTTTGCTTTTTGCAAAACTTTCATTTGATTTGCACAAGATCCACAATATTCTATCCAAGAACTGATAACTATAATTTTACCATTAGATTGGGCTTTGCTAAACAAATCTTTATCAAACGTAGTTTTCTTTTCCATTGAATTTGCAGCAAATGCAAAAATACAGAAAATAAAAATAAAAAATTTTTTCATTGAATTAAAAATTACACCTTTAGACAACTAAAGGAAATAATTTATAGTGACACATGTATTTACAATTTAGGCTGAAAATTCAATAAATTTCTTCTCTAGGCTTCAATCTACGAAGCCTAGTATTATAATTAACTTATAATAAGA
>CABYCO010000022.1 GCA_902517495.1 uncultured Pelagibacteraceae bacterium
CTGGAATTTTAGTATACAGAACTCCCATTTCAAGAGTTCCAAGTGGTTTGTTATTATTTAATTTTGTTGCAACTTCAATTATTGATGAAAAGGATAAAACTTTACCAACAGCATCAATATCATCTAAATAATTGTGAACTCTAGTTATTTTGTTGATTTTATCTTTTGTAAACCAATACTTATTGTCATTCTCATCTTCGTCACCCCAGTCATTCTCACTATCAGTTTCTTCATCCTCGTCCTTTGGAAATTTTAAAATTACTTCTAGTGGCGTTGTTCCACCCAGTCTTTCATCTATTAACTTCATACCTTTATAAATCTCTGTATTTTTGTCAAAGTAATTAATGAAACTATTTTCAACTTCTAGTTTTGAGATACCAAATATACTGAAAAATATAATTATCCCAGTTAAGCCAAATATATAATTTTTATTTTTAACAGCTAGTATTCCAAGGTAGCTTGTTATTTTAGAGTCTTTTTCCTTAGATAATGCAACATTTGAGTTCCGAACTAAACTTAACAATGTAGGGAGAAGTGTGAATGTAATTATTAGCGAGGTTATTAATCCAAAAGTCATCATCCATCCAAAATCGATAATTGGTTTTATTTCACTAAAGATTAATGACATAAAAGCACATATCGTTGTTAAGACAGTATAAAATATTGGCCAAATCATTTTTCTTGTAGTCAAAATTAAAATTTCAAATTTTTTCTTTCCTGGAAACTGTTTGTTTAATTGTAAGAATCTAGTGCTCATATGAATATTCATTGCCATTGTAAGAATTAACATTAAAGCAATAAAGTTTGATGAAATTACAGTAACTTTCCATCCAACTAGTCCTAGAAAACCAATCATAAATGTAACAGAGAAGAAACAACTACAAATCGGAATTATTATCCAAATTATTTTTCTGAACACATACCAAAGTGTCAAGACTATAAAAAGCAATACACCAATACCAAAAGTTACAATATCATTTTTTATAAAAGTCATCATATCATCAGCAATCATCGGAATACCTCCGAGATAAATCTGTGCATTTTGATTATGATTTTTTATAACCTCTCTAATTTCTAAAATATTTTGATGTCTTATTTTTTTAATTTCATTTTTAGCGACCTCTAATTCTTTTTGAGTTTTGATTTGTTTATCTATTTTATTTGGTTTTATATAAACAATAATTCCACTTGTTTTTCCGTCCTCGCTAATTACAAAGTTTCTAAATACTGGACTATTTAAGATTTCATTAAATCCACGGTCTTTATCAATATTTTTACTAGTTAACGTTTTAAAATTTTGAATACGCTCAATTAAACTATCATCTGTTACCTCCAATAATGGAATATCTAAAAGTGTAATAACATTATGAACCCATTTTAATGATTTTAACTCTTTTTTTAATTCAGAAAGACTTTTTATCGATTCCTCTGAATTCATTTTACTATTCGGGGAGTAGGTGAGTACTAGAAATTCCTTAGCACCATATCTTTCATTTATTTCATTTAGATATTTAAGATCAGGATCATTTTCTAATAATAGTGTTTCTGAACTAGCGTCTAACTTAAAGTCTTTAGAAAAGTAAAAAGCTAAAACTAGTATTAATAGTAAAATGAAAAAAACTGGTTTAGGTTTCTTGATTATATTTTTTTGATAAAAATTAGCTAACATGAAGTATTAGCTTTTATAATTTATATTAATTATTTTGAATATCCTTAAATTTAGTAAACATTTCCTCAAATTCTAGCATTATAGTGCCAGTTGGACCATGTCTTTGCTTGAGAATGAGAAGTTCAGCTAAATGAGAAACTTCATTCATTTTAGCCTGCCATTCTGCATGTTCTACTGTTGCAGGTCTTGGTTCTTTGTTTTTCAAATAATACGCTTCTCTGAAGACGAACATTACAACATCTGCATCTTGCTCAATTGACCCAGATTCACGAAGGTCTGAAAGCAATGGTTTTTTATCATCTCTTTGTTCAACAGCTCTGGATAACTGAGATAGGGCTAAAACAGGCACTGCCAATTCTTTAGCAAGGGCTTTCAGTCCTTGTGTTATTTCAGAAATTTCTTGGACCCGACCATCCTTAAAATTTGTACCTTTCATTAGCTGTATGTAATCAATGACTATCATGTCTAACCCATAAATTCTTTTTATTCTTCTAGCTCTATTGCTTAGAGCAGCTATTGAAATTGCAGGAG
The DNA here is from genome assembly GCA_902517495.1 of uncultured Pelagibacteraceae bacterium. Taxonomy (GTDB): domain Bacteria; phylum Pseudomonadota; class Alphaproteobacteria; order Pelagibacterales; family Pelagibacteraceae; genus Pelagibacter. The sequence goes on from CABYCO010000022.1 coordinate 2,201, forward strand.
TTTCATCAATATATAAAGGAAGTTCAGCAATATTTTTTGAGGTTTCAATAAATTTATCAAATTGCTCCTCTGATATTTTACCTCGTCTTATATCGTTAGATTTTATTCTTGATTGTTCAGCTAGAATTCTTGTAGATAATTGTTCTGAAGACATCTCTAAAGAAAAAAAAGCTATACAAGATTTTTCTCCTTTTTCCTGAATATTTTTGGCAGCGTGAAATGCAATATTTGTTGCTAAAGCAGTTTTACCCATTGAAGGTCTACCAGCGATAATTATTAAATCTGATTTATGCATTCCACCCAATCTATCATCAAGATCTCTTAAACCCGAAGGTACACCTACAATTCCTTCTTCATTTTTATAAGCATTGGATGCCATTTCAATAGTTTGTTTCATAGCTTCATCGAATTTAACTATAGAAGAACTAAATGATCCTTTTTCTGCTAAATCAAAAAGTGATTTTTCAAAAGTTTGAATTATTTGTTGCCCATCGTTATTTAAATCATTGAGTTTTGCGGTATCTATGATGTTGTCAGAAATTTTTATAAGCTCTCTTTTTACGAACAAATCATAAATTAATTTAGAATATTCAATACTTTGCCTAGAAGATGTTGAAAATTTTGTAATCTTTACAAGGTACTCAGGTATATTTAATTCATCTTTCTCATTTTCAAAATGGTTTTTTAGTGTAATTGGATTAGCTAACATTCCTTTATAAATTAGGCTTTCTATAGCACTAAATATTTTTTGATGCATAGGATCGTAAAAATTTTTACTAGAAACTAAAATACCAATATCGTCAAAAATCTCATTATTTAACAAAATAGAACCTATTACAGATTGTTCAGCTTCTATATTATTAGGTAATTCTTCTAGTTTATTTTTAACCAAATTAAGAGATTGAGACACAATAAACATTTATAGAGTAGAAAAAAAAAAACAATTACTAAATGTTATTGGGGAAAATTATGTATAATTATTTAACATCCTCATCAGAAACAGTTTTGATTACAATCTGTGTTTGAACTTCTGGATGTAAATTAATTAAAACATCAAAGTTACCTAATGATTTAATTTCTTTTGAGGGTTGTATTAAGGATGGGTTAATTTTTACCTGATCTAAGTCTTCTAATACTTTAGATATTTCTGTAGGCTTTACTGATCCGTAAAGTTCTTTGTTCTCAGTACTTAATTTTCTAATTTCATATTGTTTATTTTTAATTTTCTCATCAATTAATTTAGCTTCTTTTTTTCTATGTAAATCCTTTTTACTTAAGTCTTGTTTGATTTTTTCAACTTCTTTTATGTTTTCTTTAGATGCAAAAAGAGCTTTTTTTTTTGATATCAAAAAATTTCTAGCAAATCCTCGTTTAACATCAATAATCTCTCCTATAGATCCGACCTTTCTGACATTTTCTAACAAAATCACTTTCATTTTATAGTAATGCTAAATTCCTAGCTCTCTTAATTGATAATGATAACTCCCTTTGTTTCTTTTGGCTTACAGAAGTTATTCTAGATGGCAATATTTTACCATTTTCTGAAATATATCTTTTTAATAATTTTATATTTTTATAGTCAACATCTGGCGCACCTTTACCAGAGAGAGGACATTTTTTTTTAAACTTATATTTTTGATTTTGAAAAATACTTAATTTTGCAAAGTTACTTTGTTTAGGTTTTTTTTTATTATTTCTTTTTTTCATAGTATAATTTATCTAGCTGAAAATTCCTTTTCTTCATTCTTTTTAAAGTAGTCTGTCTCTAAATCGAATTTTTTGACTTTTACAGTTAAATATCTAAGTAAATTTTTATCTATTTTTTCATTTTTTTCTAATTCAGATATTATTTTACCATCTGCTTTGATTTTAAAATGAATATAATTTCCTTTTTTATTTTTTTTAATTAAATAAGACATGTTCATTAAACCCCAATTCTCTAATTTAACGATATTTCCATCAAATTTTTCAACAATCTTCGAATATTTTTCTTGGATTTGTTTAATTTGCGAAGGACTTACATCTTGTCTAGCTATAATCGTGTGTTCATATAAGTTCATAATAATTCTTTTAAAAAGGAGAGGATATACTATTATAATTTTTTAATTACAATATAAAAAATAAGGTTTTTGCTTATATTTTCTATGTTTTCTGTTTTATTTCCCGGGCAGGGTTCCCAATCAGTAGGAATGATAAAAGATCTTTATGATAATTTTGGATATATAAAAGAACTTTTTAACCAAGCAGACGAAGAACTCAATTTACCACTTAGTAAAATCATTTTTGATGGACCAAGTGAATTATTGAATGAGACAGAGAATACACAGCCTGCAATTTTTTTAACAAGCTATTCTATTTATCAAGTAATAAAAAATGAAACATCATTTGATATTGATAAAGCAAATTTTTTTGCAGGTCATTCTTTAGGAGAATATTCTGCCTTAGCTTGCTCAAATGTGATAAATTTTGAAGATACTATAAAATTATTAAGAATCAGAGGAAATGCAATGCAGAATGCAGTTCCAAAAAATCAAGGGGGAATGGTTGCGGTGTTAGGAGAAGATATCAAAAGAATTAAGGAAATTATTGATAATAATAAAAGTAAGTTTGAATGTTTCTTAGCCAATGATAATTCTAATGGTCAAGTTGTTATTAGTGGAAAAATTAGAGATCTTAATGAACTAATAAATGAGTTAAAAAATTTGAATATAAAGAATATTAAGTTGCCAGTTTCAGCACCTTTTCACTGTAAGTTAATGAGTCCTGCAACTGAGATTATGAAAAAAGAGCTTGAAAAAATTAAATTTTCTAGTCCAAAAAATATGATAGTTTCTAATGTAACCGCTAAACAAATAGATAATCCAAACACAATTAAAAATCTACTTGTAGAGCAGATTGAAAAACCAGTTCGTTGGCGTGAAAGTATAGAAAATATTATAAGTTCTGGAAACAATAAATTTATCGAAATTGGTCCTGGCAAAGTTTTATCAGGTCTTGTAAAAAGAATTGATAGAAAAGTTGAACTTAACCAAGTAAATAATATAAGTGATCTTGAAAATTTATGATTAATTTAAAAAATTTAAATATAATTTTAACTGGAGCAACTGGAGTAATTGGGAATTCTATACTTAATAAACTAATTTCTGCAGGATCAAATATTTTAGCAACAGGAACCAACGAAGAAAAACTAAAAAAAATCCAAAAAATAAATAATAAAATAAATATTATTAAATTTGATATATCTAAACATGAAAAGATAGATAGTTTTATAGAAGACTGTAGTAAAATTTTTTCAAATAAAATTGATATATTGATAAATAATGCGGGCATCACTCAAGACAATTTATCTATAAGAATGAAAGAAGAAGAATGGAAAAAGGTCATTGATATTAATCTTTCGTCAACATTTTTAATTACAAAGAATGTAATTAAAAAAATGCTTAAATTTAAAAAAGGAAAAATTATAAATATTACTTCTGTTGTTGGACACTCAGGCAATATTGGGCAAGCTAATTATGCTGCATCTAAAGCAGGAATAGTTGCTATGTCAAAAAGCCTCGCATTAGAGTATGGCAAAAAAAATATTACAGTGAATTGTGTATCACCCGGCTTCATAGCGTCTGATATGACTAATAAAATAAGCGATGAACACACAGAGTTATTGAAATCAAGGATATCCCTTAATAAATTTGGCAATCCCGAGGATGTAGCCAATACAATCGCTTTCTTGAGCTCTGACCTTTCTGACTATATTACAGGAGAAACAATACATGTTAACGGAGGTATGTATTTTAGTTGACAAAATTATTAAAATATTTATTAACAAATTAACTTAAAGGAACAAAATGTCTGATGATATTTCAAATAAAGTAAAAAAAATAGTTGCAGATCACTTAGGTATAGATGAAGCTAAGGTAAACGAGGAGTCAAGTTTTATAGATGATTTAGGCGCTGATAGTTTGGATACAGTGGAGCTAGTTATGGCTTTTGAAGAGGAATTTGGATCTGAAATATCTGATAGTGATGCAGAAAAAATTTTAACAGTGGGTGATGCAGTTAAATTTATAGAGAATAAAGCAAACTAATTTTTTACATAAATGGCCGAAAAAAAAGCAGGGATAATCGTAATATTATCTTCTCCTTCAGGCGCAGGAAAAACAACATTAGTAAAAAAAATTTCTAAAAGAAAAAACTTTAATATATCAATCTCTCATACAACCAGAAAGCCTAGGGCAAACGAAAAGAATGGTAGAGATTACTTTTTTATTGATAGTTTGAAGTTTAAAGAACTTATTAAAAAAAGAAAATTTTTAGAACATGCAAAAGTTTTTAAAAATTACTATGGTTCTCTGCGAGAGTCTGTTGTTAACAAATTGAAAAGAGGAGAAAATGTAATTTTTGATATTGATTGGCAGGGTACAAGAAAAATTAAAAAAAAAAAATTAAATTATAAAATAATTACAATATTTATTCTTCCACCTTCAAAAAATGAGTTATTTAATAGATTGTTAAAGAGAGACAAAAAAGATTCTAAAATAGCTAGCGAGAGAATGAAACAATTTAAAAATGATGTTATGCATTGGAAGGATTATGATTATACAGTTATAAATGATAAAATAGAAGAATGTTACAAACAAATTACTAATTATATAAGTAATTCTATTAAAAAAAATAACTTAAAACCAAATATGGAATTCATCAAAAATCATATTCAAAAATTAATTAATTAATTTTTCGTAAATTTCACAAATCTTATAATAAATAAGTTTGTCTAAATTTTGAGGTCTTAAACTTAAATCCAAAGACAATTTTTTTGATATTTCCTCATAGTCTCTAAATAGAAATTTTAAAGGTTTTTTTATCATTTTGCGTCTTTGACTAAAAAAAATATTAGTAATATGTTCTAAATTTTTTGGGTCTTTTAATTTGTAGAATTTTGGTTTTGGGGTAAGCATTAATAACGAACTACGTACTTTTGGTGAAGGATTAAAACTATTAGGCTCTACGTCAATAATTTTTTTAATTTCCATTTTCCAATTTGATAATATTGAAAGCCTACCATAATTTTTACTATTTGTTTTGGCAATAATCCTATCCGCGACTTCTTTCTGAAACATAAGAATGAACCTTTTACAAAAATTGTTTAAATCTTGAATTTTTATCCATTTTGCTAATATTTGAGTAGATATATTGTAAGGAAGGTTGCCAAAAATAATCAAATTTTGATTATAGTAATTATTGAAATGAAATTTCATCATATCTTCATTGAAAATTTTAATTTTATTTTGAAATTTTTCTTCTAGATAATTTGCTAATTTTACGTCTTTTTCAATTACAATTAAATTCTTTGGACTTTTGTTTAAAATCTTCTCAGTGAGATTTCCTGTTCCTGGTCCCACTTCAAATACTGTATCTTGATTTTTAATATTACCATGTTCTACAATTAAATTGATTATATTCTTATCCTCTAAAAAATTTTGACCTAAACTTTTATTAGGAGAAAATCTCATTTTATTTTATTAAGAAAATTTAAAGCATAAAAAATTGATGAGGGATCAGACTTGTTCTCTCCAATCATTTCAAAATTAGGCCCATGGTCAGGAGTAATTTTTATAAAGGGTAATCCAATAGTTATGTTTATAGCATTAAATTTAAATAATGTTTTTATTGGGGATAATACTTGATCGTGGTACATGCCTAAAACGACATCAAATCGTTTAAGGTTTTTTTCTAAAAAAAAAGTATCAGCTGCTAAAGGACCAACAATTTTTATCTGTTTTTTAATCAAAAATTTTATAGCTGGAACTATTTCAGTCTTTTCTTCACTAATCTTATCAGTAGTTTCACAATGTGGGTTTAGGCCAAGTATTGCAATTCTTGCTCCTTTACCTAATTTATCTTTATAAAATTTGTTAATTTGTATTACATTTTTAATAATTTTTTGTTTCTTTACAAATTTTGAAACATTTTTTATCGGGACATGAGTTGTTAAGGGAGAAACTGATAATAATTCGTTATAAATTAACATAACTGGATCGCTAGAATTTGTTTTTTTTGCAATATATTCTGTTATTCCAGGAAATTTCTTTTTCAAAAAGTGTTTTTTTGAGATTGGTCCATTTATAAGAAAGTGTGCTTTTTTATCTTTTATCAGTTTTAAACTTAAATTGAAACAATCCTGAATATATTTATTTGATACTTTAGAAATATTTGAAAAAGGAGTCTTGAACTTAAAATTTACATTTATAATGTTAATTTTTCTAATATCAGAATTTTCTATGTCTGAAATTTGATTTAATTTAACTTTGTAATCAAGAAATTTCATTTGTTTTTTAAGCAATTCAGCACTTCCAATCAATACTACTTTTTTTTTAATTCTTTTAAATTTGATCGAATTAAAAAATTTAAATAATAACTCCGAAAAAGTCGAATTAGGCTCTCCAAGCACAATTAAAATAATTTTAGTTTTCGTTAATTTCAACATTCTTTTTTAATCTTTTAAAATATATCATTGAAAAATTATTTAGTTGTCTATTTTTTTCCTGAATAATTTTTTTTTCTAATTCCTCTTCAAAGTTAATTTCTTGTTTAAGCTCCATTTTGTCGTTGACTCGAATTAAAATATAACCATTTTGTATTTTTATTGGTTTGCTAATTTCACCTACTTTTAAATCTTTTATATTTTGATTAATTTGACCTGAAATCTGTATTTCACTTAACCACCCTATCAAACCACCATTATTTGCAGTATTTGAAACGCTATAAATATTTGCAGTGTTTTCGAAGCCAATTTTTTTTATACTATTATTTATTTCTAAAAGATTAGTTTCTAAATTTTTA
>CABYCO010000023.1 GCA_902517495.1 uncultured Pelagibacteraceae bacterium
ATGGTGTACCCGAAACAATTCTTATAAGCAATAATTCTAAAACTATTTTAAAAAAATATATTGGTCCACTAGATGATAAAAAACTTGCTGAACTTAAAATGATAATCGAAAATGAAAATTAAAATTTTAGTCCTTACAATATTTTACTTAATAGGTTCTTTTAATCTAACATATGCAGCTAATCCTGAAAAGGTTGATCAAATTTCAAAAAATTTGAGATGTTTAATTTGTCAAGGACAATCAGTTTATGACTCTCAATCTGATTTTGCTTTAAGTATGAAAATTTTAATTCAAAATAAAATCGATGAAGGTAAAAATGATGAACAGATTTATGATTTTCTTAAGAGTAAATATGGAGAGTGGATAGTTTATGATCCAGAAATTAACAAAAACACAGTTTTACTTTGGGTATTACCTTTGATTTTATTTGTTTTTGGCGGTATTTTAATTCTTAAAAAAGTATCTATAAAGTAGATACAAATTTTTTATGCAAACCATTTTAAAATTATTGTTAGTTTATTTTTTGTTGGGTTTTAATTTAGTAAAAGCAGATGGACATAGTTCTAATGAAAATTGGAGTTTTTATACTGGAACGTTTGATTTTAGTGATGAGGGAAAAAAGTCTACTTTATTTGGCATACAACATATTAATACTGGAAAAGATAAAGAGAGCTTTTTAGGAATTTTGCAACCAGTAACAGGTCTAATGGTGACGGCAGATAACGCGGCATATATTTATACAGGTTTTCAAATTTACAATGAGGGTCCTTTGAAGTTTACTCCAAGCTTTACTCCTGGTCTATATTCTGAGGGCGATGGTAAAGATTTAGGACATGTAATTGAGTTTAAAACAGAAATACAAATTTCTTATGAATTTTCTTCTAATAGTGAAATAGCAGTGTCATATAACCATATTTCAAATGCGAGTCTTGGAGATAAAAATCCTGGGGCAAATAGTTATATGTTTAATTATATAAAAAAATTTTAAACTAAGCTTATGAATTTAAAAGACTGTCATAATTTTGGTGATTTTAGAAAATTAGCTAAAAAAAAATTACCTTCTCCAATTTTTCATTACATTGATGGTGCTGCTGATGATGAGATAACGTATGCTAGAAATACTAGTGCTTTTGATGATGTTGATTTAGTTCCAAATGTTTTAAGAGGAGTTGAAAATGTTGATCTTTCAACAACAATATTTGGAAAAAAATTGGATTTACCATTTTACCTAGCACCAACAGCATTACAAAGACTTTTTCATTATGATGGAGAAAGAGCAGTTGGAAAGGCAGCTAAAAAATTTAATACAATGTTTGGTGTCTCAGCTTTGGCTACAGTCAGTGTAGAGGAAATTTCTGCTATGATTGATACTCCTAAGATGTTTCAATTTTATTTTCACAAAGATAGAGGCTTGAATGACTCCTGTTTAGAGAGAGCAAAAGCAGCTAAATTTGATGTAATGGCTTTAACGGTAGATACTATTACAGGAGGAAACCGAGAGAGAGATTTAAGAACTGGTTTTACATCTCCACCTAAGTTGACCTTATCAAGTTTATTTAGTTTTGCCACTAAGCCTATGTGGGGGATAAACTATCTGACTAAAGGTAAATTTGAATTACCGCACCTTCAAGATTTTGTAAAAGAAGGCACAAGCACTAACTCTTCAATTGGGAGTTATTTTTCTACTATGTTAGACCAATCTATGAATTGGAAAGATGCTGAAAAACTTTGTTCTCAATGGGGTGGCCATTTTGCTCTCAAAGGTATTATGAGTGTTGAAGATGCAAAAAAAGCTGTAGATATTGGTTGTACTGGAATTATGGTTTCAAATCATGGAGGAAGACAACTTGATGGTTCTAGATCTCCTTTTGATCAACTTGCAGAAATTGTGGATGCTGTTGGCGATAAACTTGATGTTATATGTGAAGGTGGAATTCACAGAGGAACTCATATGCTAAAAGCATTATCCTTAGGCGCTAAAGCTTGTTCAGGTGGAAGACTTTATCTTTATGCTTTAGCTGCAGCAGGTCAAGCAGGAGTGGAAAGAGCACTAAATCAATATAAAACTGAACTGCAACGAGACATGAAACTAATGGGTTGCACAAAAATCAGTGACCTAAACAGAAGTAATTTAAGATTCAGAGGATAATGAGTTTAAGCAATTGCTATAACTTTGATGACTTTAGAAAGTTAGCAAAAAAAAAACTCCCTGCACCTATTTTTCATTATATAGATGGGGGAGCAGACGATGAAGTTACAATGAATAGGAACACAGATTCATTTAATGAATGTGATCTAATTCCAAATATTTTAAATAGTGTTGGTGAACCTGATTTAAAGACAGAGGTCTTTGGAACAAAGATGGATATGCCAATTTTTTTATCTCCTACCGCTATGCAAAGTTTATATCACCCAGATGGAGATAAAGCTTCTGCTCGTGCTGCTGAAAAATTTGGTACTATATACAGTATGTCTACTATGGCATCTTTTTCAATTGAAGAAATTGCAAATCTTTCAAGTGGGCCAAAAATATTCCAGTTATATATTCATAAGGACCAATCTATAACTAATGATTTAATTGATAGATGTAAAAGAGCAAACTTCAATGGAATGTGTATTACGGTCGATACTATTGTTGCTGGAAATAGAGAAAGAGATCATAGAACAGGTTTTACAACACCACCAAAATTTACTTTAGATAGTTTAATGAGTTTTGCCATGAGACCTCAGTGGGTGTTTAACTATTTTACGCATAAGAAATTTGAATTAGCAAATCTTAAAGATAAAGTTGATAAAGGCACAAATATTGCCCAATCTGTTATGGGTTATATAAATGAGCAATATGATCCTGCCATGAATTGGAAAGATGCAGAATATTGTATAAAAAAATGGGATGGTCCAATTGCACTTAAAGGAGTTATGTCAATTGATGACGCTAAAAGAGCAATAGATATAGGATGTACAGCTATAATGATATCAAACCATGGCGGAAGACAACTTGATGGGTCTAGATCTCCTTTTGATCAAGTAAAAGCTATCAGAGATGCTGTAGGAGATAAATTAGAGGTAATTTTAGATGGTGGAGTTCGAAGAGGGACGCATGTTCTTAAAGCATTAGCAGCGGGTGCGACAGCTTGTAGTTTTGGTAAAGCATTTTTGTTTAGTTTAGGGGCTGGTGGCCAACAAGGAGTAGAAAGATTACTACAAAATATGCATGATGAAATCAGACGTAACATGATATTGATGGGATGTAAAAGTATAAAAGATCTAGATGAGTCCAAAATCATTTATAGAAGATAAAAAATTTTAATTAATAGACATATTAAATCTTTTCAGTTAGTTTTTCTTTTTTTAAAAATAAAATTATGAAACTTGCAAAAAATTTAGAAAATTTAGGAACAGAGTCTGCATTCAGTGTACTTGCAGAAGCTAAAGCATTAGAAGCAAAAGGACACCCAATGATTCATTTGGGATTAGGTCAACCAGATTTTAAAACACCAAAGCATGTAGTTGAAGCTGCTAAAAAAGCTTTAGACGACGGTCATCACGGATATGTAATGTCTAACGGAATTCCAGAATGTAGAGAAGCAGTAACAAGATGGATAAAAAAACGTTATGACGCAACTATAGATGCTGAAAGAATTTTAATTATGCCAGGTGGAAAGCCTACAATGAGTTATGCAATTCAATGTTTTGGCGAACCAGGAGCGGAAATAATTCATCCTACACCTGCCTTCCCAATTTATGAATCAATGATAAATTATACTGGTTCTACCCCAGTGCCCTATGATCTTACTGAAGATAAAGATCTTAAATTTGATCCAGATAAAATATTATCTTTAATTACTGATAAAACTAGATTGTTAATTTTAATTAATCCAAATAACCCTACGGGTAGTTTTGTTGAAAAATCAGTAATAGATTATTTTGCAAAAGAATTAGAAAAACATCCTCATGTTACGATCTTAAGTGATGAAATTTATAGTAGACAAATTTTTGACTATAAAGAAATGCCATCATTTTTTCATTACGAAGCATTAAAGGATAGATTAATTGTTTTAGAAGGTTGGAGTAAAGCTTATTCAATGACAGGTTGGAGATTAGGGTGGAGTTATTGGCCTAAAGAAATGGTTGCGCATGTAAATAAATTACTCATCAATAGTGTATCTTGTGTAAACGCAGCAGCACAATTTGCTGGTATAGCAGCATTAGATGGTCCAGATGATTCAATTAATGACATGTTAGATAAATTCACTTTAAGAAGAAATTTAATTCATAAAGGTTTGAATGATTTACCTGGAATAGAATGTAGTCTACCAGGTGGAGCTTTTTATGCTTTTCCAAATGTTAAAGGAACAGGAATGTCTGGTGCAGAATTTTGCAAAAAAGCGATGCATGAAGCAGGCGTAGCTATCGTACCAGGAACAGCTTTTGGTCAAACTTGCCAAGACTACGTAAGGTTTAGTTTTGCCGCATCTAGAGATAACATACAGCAGGCTTTAGAAAACATAAGCAAGATGCTTTCTAAATAGACTGTATTTTTTATCAAAATTTCTGTAATATTTAATTATGAATGAGACAGTTCAGACAGAATTAAAAAAAATTTTTGATGGTAGATTTTCAACTTCACAGTCTACTCGTTCAAACTATGCTAGAGGTGAAGACACATACGATCCAGTACTATCAAAAGCTGTAGTTTTTCCAGAAACTAATGAAGAAGTTTCTCAGTTATTAAAACTATGTAACGAACACAAAATACCAGTTGTTCCATTTGGTACTGGAACTTCTTTAGAAGGCCACGTTGTTGGAAATCAAAATGGAATAACAATTTCTTTAGAAAAAATGAATAAGGTCTTAAGTGTTAATGCGGAAGACTTTGATTGTAGAGTTCAAGCAAATGTTACAAGAAAACAATTAAATGAATATTTAAGAGAGGACGGAGTTTTCTTTCCAATAGATCCAGGTGCAGATGCCGCTCTTGGTGGAATGGCAGCAACCTCAGCTTCAGGAACAATGGCTGTTAAATATGGAACTATGAGAACTGTAATTTCAGGTCTGACAGTTGTTCTTCCAAATGGAGATATTATTAAAACAGGAGCTAGAACAAAAAAAACTTCAGCTGGATATAATCTAACAAATTTATTTATAGGTTCAGAGGGAACACTTGGAATAATTACTGAGGTACAATTAAGATTATCACCAATACCTGAAAGTATAATGAGTGCGGTTTGTTATTTTCCAGATTTAGACTCTGCAGTAAAAGCTTCCCAAGAAGTTATTCAGTATGGTGTTCCAATTGCAAGAATTGAAATGCTTAACAAAGATCAAATGGAAATTAGTATTAAGTACTCTAAATTAGACAATATAAAAGCGTCACCTACTCTATTTTTTGAATTCCATGGAAGTGAAGCATCAAATAACGAAAATATAGGAATTGTAGAAGAAATTTCAAAAAGTAATGGTGGAAGTGATTTTCAATGGGCGTCTTCTCCTGAAGAGCAAAAAAAATTATGGAAAGCACGACATGACGTTTACTATTCTGTAAAAGCTTTGGGACATGACATGAAAGTTTATTCAACAGATGTTTGTGTACCAATCTCTAGATTAGTTGAGTGTATTTCTTGGGCAGAAAAAGAAGTGCAAAAGTTAGGGCTGACTGCTCCAATGGTAGGTCATGTTGGTGATGGAAATTTTCATTCTATAGTTCTTTATGATCCAGATGATGAGGATAAACAAAAAAGAATAAGACAATATAGTGATGATTTAATTAATAAAGCTCTTGAACTTGAAGGAACTATAACTGGAGAACATGGTATAGGACTTCAAAAAAAACATTACTTACTTAGAGAACATCCAGATAATGTACCCGTTATGAAATCTATTAAACGATCAATAGATGTAAATAATATAATGAATCCTGGTAAAATTTTCGATTTAAATTAATCTATTTTAATGAAAAAAATATTGGTCACCAGAAGATTGTTAAGATCTTGTGAGGATAAAGCGAAAGAAATCTTTGATGCAAATTTAAATCTTAATGATGAACTATATTCACAAAAAAAATTAATTGAAATGAGTGAAGGATGTGATGGAATACTTTCAGCTTTAACTGATAAGCTAGATGCTGAAACAATTAATCAATTACCAGACTCAGTTAAAATACTTTCGAACTTTGCAGTTGGATTTGGAAATATAGATTTAGAAGCTGCAAAAAAAAGAGGTATAGCAGTAACTAATACTCCAGACGTTTTAACTGATGCAACAGCAGAGATAGGAGTTCTATTAATTCTTGGTGCGTGCAGAAGAGCTTCAGAGGGAATTGAAAGAGCTAGAGAGGGAGGATGGGTTTGGTCAGCAGATTTGTTAATTGGAAAACAGTTAACAGGCACAAGATTAGGTATTTTAGGTATGGGAAGGATTGGACAAAAAATTGCAAAAGTTGCAAAATCCCTCGGAATGATAATCCATTATCATAACAGATCAAAATTAAGTGAAGATAAAGAGCAAGGTGCAATTTACCATGATAATTTAAAAGATCTTTTATCTGTATCAGATGTACTATCTGTATGTTGTCCAGCATCAAAAGAAACAATTGATATGATTAATAAAGATACAATCGAATATTTACCTAAAGGTGCAGTAGTTACCAATGTTGCAAGAGGAGATATAATTGAAGATGAGGCAATGATTGATGCACTTGATAGAAGAAAGGTTTATGCAGTAGGTTTAGATGTCTATAAAAATGAACCAAATTTAAACAAAGGTTATTACAAACATAAAAGTGCGTTTATACTTCCTCATTTAGGCAGTGCTACAAAGGAAACTAGAACAGCCATGGCTAATTTAGCCATAGATAACCTTGATGAATATTTCAAAACAGGAAGCTGTAAGAACAAAGTTAATTAGCAACTGTAAGTTGTATTAATTAATTCATGTGACAAAAAAAAAGCATGTCTTCTAGACATATTTTTTGATTCAATCTACAATTTAAAAATAAATTTTAATCGAGAGGAGTAATATGAAAGCTCAGGTTTTACACAAGTATGATCCAGAGATGAAAGAAGATGTTTGGGTCACAGAGCAAGAAATGCCAGATCCAAAATTAGAAAAGTCATCAGATGTTATTGTAAAAATAGGTGCTGCAGGAGTTTGTAGAACTGACTTACATATCATCGAAGGTGTCTGGAAACATATTCAAGATCCAGACGGAGTTTTACTTCCATGCGTTATGGGCCATGAAAATGCTGGTTGGGTTGAAGAAGTTGGCAAAGATGTGACAAATTTTAAAAAAGGAGATCCAGTTATTCTTCATCCTTTGATATCTGGAACTGATGGAACATGCCTAGATTGCAGACGAGGAAATGATATGCATGCTGAGGCAGGAGCATTTCCAGGATTAAGCATGAAAGAAGGCGGCTACTCTGAATTACTTAAAACTAGTGTAAGAAACTTAATCAAAATCCCTAAAATTCTTACTCCAAAAGATGTAGCACCATTTTCAGATGCTGGCCTTACAGCCTACAGAGTCGTTAAAAAAGCAACTCGACTTCTATTGCCAGGTGATAGTTGTGTAGTTATTGGTGCTGGTGGTTTAGGTCATATTGCTATTCAATGCTTAAGAGCAATGTGTGCTGCGCATATTATTATTGTAGAGAAATCTCAAAAAGCACTTGACCATGCAATGTCTTTAGGTGGAGATCATGGAGTATTAATCGATGGTAATGAAGTAGAAAAAGTTAAAGAACTTACTAAAGGAAAAGGCGCTGAAGCCGTTATAGACTTCGTTGGTGAAAAGGGATCAACTTCTATGGGTCTAAACATGACAAGACCAGGCGGTTACTTTTATATAGTAGGTTATGGTGAGGAAATTAAAATCTTAGCTGTAGATGTAATATTTACAGAGAGAAATATAATAGGGAATTTAGTCGGAACGTGGTCTGAATTATATGAACTCATGGAGCTTGCTGACAAAGGTTTGGTTAAGTTATCAATGGCTGAATATAAATTAGATGATGCTAACAAAGCGCTTCATGATCTTAACGAAGGAAAAGTTAAAGGTCGTGCGGTCTTAGTTCCATAAATAACAAAAACGAGAGGAAATGAAGATGAAGACAATAAAAACTTGCGTAACTGCTCTTATATCAGCTTTGTTGGTATTTAGTAATGTTGCGTATGCAGATAAGTGGAGTGATCAATTTCCACATATCAAAGCTACTGGGGATATTCCTGGTGAGTGTTCATACGAGTCAATGTCTAAAAAAGATTACTCGGGGAAAACACTTAAAATTAACACGCACGCAGTACCAGTTATGGGAGAGCCAACAGCTCTTCACGCTGAACAGTTTGCAAAACTAACTGGAGCAAAAGTTGATGTAACTCATACACCAGCTGGAGATCTATATGCCAAAGCTATGGTTCCTTTCCAAGCAGGTCAAGCTCCTTACGATATAGTATTTGGATTTTCTAATTTCATTAATGATTGGAGAAGATACCTAGCACCAGTACCAAAGAAATATACTAATATGAAACAAATGAAG
>CABYCO010000024.1 GCA_902517495.1 uncultured Pelagibacteraceae bacterium
GTCTTTCAGCAGCTACATCCCAAATTTGAACATTTTCTTTTAAATGATGATAAGAATCTTCTACTGAACCAAATGCTGCTGGGAGCAACATATGATTATAAATACTGTAAGCGGTGACACCCTGTTTTTCAATTCTAGAGGTATAAGGTGTCCCTCTAAGTCTTCTTGATTTAGCTATTAAAAAAGTTTTCATTTTTTTGAGCATTACTGCCATCTTATTTGATTTTTGTAAAGAAACTATATTAGTTTAATTCTTTAGCTTGTTTTCTCAGCTCAAACTTTTGAATCTTTCCAGTAGATGTTTTTGGTAGAGGAGCAAACACGACTTTTTTAGGAAGTTTAAATCCAGCAAGAGTTTCCCGGCAAAATGTAATAATTTCCTCTTCTGAGCTTGATTTACCCTCGATTAATTCTACAAAAGCACAAGGTGTTTCACCCCATTTCTCATCAGGTTTTGCTACAACAGCTGCTAGTGATACGGCGGGATGTTTTGATATAGTATTTTCTATCTCAATAGATGAAATATTTTCCCCACCTGAAATTATAATATCTTTTGATCGGTCTTGAATTTTTATGTAACCACTTGGGTGAGTTACAGCTAAATCTCCAGAATGAAACCAACCTCCATCCATTGATTTTTCTGTTGCTTCTTTGTCTTTAAAATAACCTTTCATTACAACATTTCCTCTAATCATTATTTCACCCATTGTTTTACCATCATGAGGAACAGGCTTCATGGTTTCAGGGTCCATTACAATAACACCCTCTGTATTAGGATACCTTACTCCTTGTCTTGCTCTAATTTCGTTTTGATTATTTTGATCTAATTCATCCCATTCTTCATTCCATGCACACTGCAAAATATGACCATAGGTTTCTGTAAGACCATAAACATGCATTACTTCAAAGCCTAACTTTTGCATTTTTTCAAAAATTATACTCGGAGGAGGGGCGCCTGCTGTTAATACATACACCTTTCTTTTTAATTCTTTTTGCTGATCCTGAGGTGCATTAGCTAACATATTTAAAACTATTGGTGCTCCACCAAAATGAGTAACTTCATACTTATCAATTAATTCAAATATTTTTTTTACATCAATATTTCTCAAACAAATTACTCGACCATGTATCATTGACATTGTCCAAGGATAACACCATCCATTACAATGAAACATTGGTACTGTGTATAAAAAATTTAATTGATTAGGCATATTCCATGCAACTGCACTTCCTGTTGCCATTAAATATGATCCTCTATGATGATAAACAACTCCTTTTGGATTACCAGTTGTTCCAGAAGTATAACCTAATGCAATAGCTTGCCACTCATCTTTTGGCATTTTCCATTTAAAATTTTCATCTCCAGAATTTAAAAACTCCTCATATTCCAACGATCCTATATTTTTAGAATCGGTTAGTTTTGCATCTTTATCATTTATATCAATTATAGTAATTTTTGAATTAACTTCCTCTAAGGCTTTTTTTACTACATCATGAAATTGTCTATCTACAATTAGTACCTTTGCTTCACTGTGATTTAAAATGTAACTAATTGTTTTAGAGTCTAATCTTGTATTAATTGCATTAATAACTGCTCCAACCATTGGTATTGAGTAATGAGCTTCAAATATTTCGGGTGTATTAAAAGCTAAAACAGATACCGTATCACCTGTTTTAATTCCTAATTTATCTAATGCACTAGCAAACTTAATACATCTTTTGTAAACTTCACTCCAAGTGTATTTCCTACTTTCATAAACTACTGCTTCATAGTTTGGATAAATATCTTTTGCTCTTTCTAGAAATGATAAAGGGGTTAATGGAACATAATTGGCATCGTTTTTATCCAAATTTGTTTCATAAGGATTCATTCTAATTAAATTTGTAATTCATAATATAATTACTTCCAGTAGTTGCAGTAATAAAACTACTTTCTATCCTAGGAAGTACTCTATTAAAGAAAAATTTGGCAGTTTGGATTTTGTCCTCATAAAAATCTTTATTGCTTTCGTATTCTTTGAAGGAAACTTCTAGAACTTTTAGCCAAGCATGCCCAGTCGCAACTAAACCAAGAACTTTTAAATAGTCATTACATGCTCCACTTGCATCTTCTGGAGAATTTTTTATTTTTTCCTTCATCCAAACAGTAAATTTTGACAAAATATCAAGATGATAGTTAAGTTGTTTTACAAAAGGTTCAGCTTTTTCGTCAGTTATTTTAATCTCATCTTTAACCAGGTTTAGATAGTTTTCAATAATATCACCATTTTTGGTGATCAGTTTTCTGAAGACTAAGTCAGCAGCTTGAACTGAGTTTGTTCCTTCATAAATAGGAGTAATTCTGTTGTCTCTGTAGAATTGTTCAATACCTTGATCTTTCGTAAATCCATACCCTCCATGAATTTGCATTGCTTCACTTGTTATCTCCATTGCATTGTCCGTAAAGAGCGATTTAACAACTGGGGTCATTAATGAAACAAGATCTGAGGCTTCTTGTTTTATTTTTTCATCAGAATGATTTAAGCTAACTTCAATTTGTTGAGACAGCCAGAAACTCAAAGCTCTTTGTCCCTCTATCATGGACTTCATACTCAAAAGTGACCGTCTAATATCAACGTGATCAATAATAAAATCTGCACCATTATTTGATTTTGAATTAAATGCCTTACCTTGTTTTCTTTCTTTGGCATAAGTAAGAGAATTTTGGTATGCAATTTCAGAAATGCCTAATCCTTGAATCCCAACGATAATTCTCTCCAAATTCATCATTGTGAACATAGAGTTAAGGCCTTTGTTTTTAGGTCCAATCATATAACCAACAGCATCATCAAAATTTAGCACACATGTTGCAGACCCTTTAATACCCATTTTGTTTTCTATTGAACCTGTTGAAACTCCGTTTCTTGGCCCGACTGATCCGTCTTTGTTTAAAACAAATTTTGGAACTAAAAATAAACTTATACCTTTTGTTCCTGCTGGTGAATCTGTTGATCGAGCTAATACTAAATGAATAATATTTTCTGTTAAATCTTGATCACCAGAAGTAATAAAAATTTTTTGACCACTAATTTTGTAAGTTCCATCATTCTGATCTACTGCTTTAGTCTTTAAAAGACCTAAGTCTGTTCCACATACTGGTTCTGTTAAACACATAGTACCACTCCATTTACCCTCAACCATTTTAGGCAAATAAGTATTTTTTATTTCATCATCAGCGTGCCTTAACAAACAGTTATATGCTCCAATAGTCAATTCACTGTAAAGTTTAAAAGATAAGCTTGCCGATGATAACATTTCATCAAAGAAAGTACTGACTGTTTTAGGCATTCCTTGCCCACCATATTTTGGATCACAAGATAAAGAAATCCATCCATCATCTATAAATTTTTGATAAGCTTCCTTATATCCTGGAGGTGTTCTAACTACGCCATTTTCTAAAACAGCTGGCGTTTCATCTCCGCTTTTTGCAAGAGGTAAGATTAAGTTTTGAGTAATTTTTGCTGCTTCATCTAAAATATCTTTAACTAATTCTGTGTTAACTTCTTTATATTTTTCAATTTCATTATATTTTTTATTGTTCCTCAATTTATCAAAGAGAAACATCATATCATCTACTGGTGCATTATAAGTTGGCATAAATATACTTTAGAATAAATGTTTAATTATTGCAATTTTGAAATTATCGCATCTCCCATCACTGATGTTGATACTTCTTTCATTCCTTTAGAAATAATATCTTTAGTTCTAAGACCCTCATCAAGCACACCTTGAACAGCTTTTTCTAAACTATCTGCCTCTTTATCTAGGTCTAAAGAATATCTTAAAGCCATTGCAAAACTCAGTATTGTTGCTATTGGATTAGCAATACCTTGACCTGCTATATCGGGTGCTGATCCATGAACTGGCTCATATAAAGATCTCATATTACCGTTTTTATCTTTGGCTCCAAGGGACGCAGATGGCAAAAGCCCTAGAGAACCAGTCAACATTGCAGCTTCATCTGATAACATGTCACCAAAAAGATTATCTGTTACTATCACATCAAATTGTTTGGGATTTCTAACTAGCTGCATTGCACAGTTATCTGCTAGCATATGATTTAATTCTACGTCACTGTATTCTTTTTCATGAATTGCTTGAACTTCTTCTTTCCATAATTGACCCGCCTCCATGACATTCGACTTTTCACAAGAGGTGACTTTATTATTTCTTTTTCTAGCTAGATCGAATGCAACTCGAGCTACTCTCTCAATTTCACTAGTTGTATAGACATGAGTATTAATTCCTTTTCTTTCACCATTGTCTATTGGTTTTATCCCTCTAGGTTCACCAAAATAAATCCCACCCGTTAATTCTCTAACAAAAAGTATATCTAAATTAGAAACAAATTCAGGCTTTAAACTTGAGGCATCAACAAGTTGTTTGAAACAAATTGCAGGTCTCAAATTTGCAAATAATTTTAATTCTTTTCTTAATTTTAATAGAGCTCTCTCTGGTTTTTTTGAAAAATCAATATTATCCCATTTTGGTCCACCAACAGCACCCAATATTACTGCAGCGCTTTCTTGTGCCTTGTAAAAAGCTTCATCAGTTATTGGAGTTCCATGTTTATCATAAGCAGCACCACCAACCAAATCTTGATCAATTTCAAAATCCAAGGATTTATTTGAGTTAAACCATTCAATTATTTTTTTGACTTCAGCAATTACCTCTGGTCCGATACCATCCCCTGGTAATAATAAAATTTTTCTTTTTTTAATTTTAATCATTTAATATCCAGGGTTTTGCTTCTTTAATTTTATTTTCGTATGAAATTATTTTTTCAGATTTTTCTAGTGATAAAGCAATGTCATCTAATCCCTCAATTAGACATTTTTTCTTAAATTGATCTATTTCAAATTTAATTTCTTTATTACCAAAACTTATTGTTTGCTCAGGTAAATTTACAGAAATTTCCTCTTTTCTATTCGAGTACTCTGAAATTTCTTTAATTTGATCTTCTGGAATTGCAATTGGGAGAATACCGTTTTTAAAACAGTTATTATAAAATATATCTGCATAACTTGAACTAATTACGCAAGTTATTCCAAAATCCATTAAAGCCCAAGGAGCATGTTCTCTAGAAGAACCACATCCAAAATTCTTTCCTGCAATTAAAATTTTAGAATTATTATATGGACTATTATTTAAAATAAAGTCATCTATCTCTTTACCACTTTGGTCATATCTCATTTCAAAAAATAGATTTTTTCCTAGTCCGGTTCTTTTTATAGTTTTTAAAAACTGTTTAGGAATTATCATGTCTGTATCTATATTGACGATAGGTAGATAAACTGGAATACTTTTTATTGAGATAAATTTATTCATTTAATTTTGGTATTTTCTAACATCATCTAAGTTTCCAGAAATTGCAGCTGCTGCAGCCATTGCTGGACTAACTAAATGTGTTCTACCACCTCTTCCCTGTCTACCCTCAAAATTTCTATTAGAGGTAGATGCACATCTTTCTTCAGGTTTAAGTTTATCTGCGTTCATTGCTAGACACATTGAACAGCCTGGCTCTCTCCATTCGAATCCTGATTGTAAAAATATTTTATCCAGACCCTCTTGCTCTGCTTGTTCTTTAACTAAACCAGAACCTGGGACAATCATTGCATGTACATGTGATGCAACTTTTTTATCTTTTAATATTTTAGCTGCCTCTCTTATATCTTCTATTCTCCCATTAGTGCAGCTTCCTATAAAAACTTTATCAATCTTAATATCTTGAATATTCGTATTTGGTTTTAATCCCATATAATTTAATGATCTGTTAATTGAATTTTTTCTATCTGGGTCAGTTTCACTTTCAGGATTGGGAACTTTACCGTCTATTTCAACCACATCCTGGGGAGATGTTCCCCAAGTTACCATTGGTTTAATTTGAGATCCATCTAACGTTAATTCTTTATCAAAGTTTGCGTCCTTATCAGATTTCAATGTATGCCAATATTCCAAAGCTTTTTCCCAGTTTTCTCCTTTTGGTGACATTGGTTTACCTTTTAAATATTGAAATATCTTTTCATCTGGTTGAATTAGTCCTGCTCTTGCCCCACCTTCAATCGTCATGTTGCAAATCGTCATTCTTTGTTCAACACTTAGATTAGATATAAGGTTACCGGCATACTCAATCACATAACCAGTACCACCAGCCGTTCCTATTTTTCCAATTATCTGCAGGATGACATCCTTTGATGTTACGCCAATAGGTAATGAACCATTTACGCTAATTCTAAAGTTTTTTGATTTTTTTTGAACTAAAGTTTGTGTTGCTAAAACGTGTTCTACTTCTGAAGTTCCAATACCAAAAGCTAAAGCTCCAAATGCTCCATGAGTTGCAGTATGACTATCACCACAAACAATAATATTTCCAGGCTGTGTAAAACCTTGTTCGGGTCCTATGATATGGACAATGCCTTGTCTTTTATCGTCCATACCAAATATCTCGACACCAAATTCCTTGCAGTTTTTGTTCAAAGTTTCAACTTGAATTCTCGAATCTTCATCTGCAATACCTTTTGACCTATCAGTTGTAGGAACATTATGATCTGCAACTGCAAGAGTTAATTTAGGATGTCTTACTTTTCTATTTGAATTTCTTAAACCTTCAAATGCTTGAGGGCTTGTAACTTCATGAATTAAATGTCTATCTACAAACAAAAGTGATGTACCATCTGGTTGCTCATCAACAAGATGTTCATTCCAAATTTTATCGTAAGTTGTAAAAGGCATTTAGAAAAAAATTATTTTTTCTGTTCTTGATTTTCTTTCGGTTCTTCTGTTTTTACAGGCTCTGCTTTAACTTCCTCTTTAGGAGCTTCTGCTTTAACTTCCTCTTTAGGAGCTTCTGCTTTAACTTCTTCTTTTGGAGCTTCTGCTTTAACTTCTTCTTTTGGAGCTTCTGTTTGAGGATCAGTTGATGGCATTACGTTTTCCTCAGTAACCTCATTAATCTTAGTTTCTAAATCAATACCAATCGTCTTCTTAATTTTTTCTGCTATTCTCGCGGATTTACCAGTTCTATCTCTTAGATAGTATAATTTTGCTCTTCTTACTTTTCCTGATCTTACAACTTTTATTGTATCTACAATTGGGCTATATAATGCAAAAGTTCTTTCTACTCCCTCACCAAAAGAAATTTTTCTAACAGTAAAAGATGAATTGATGTCTCTACTCTTTTTTGCAATGCATACACCTTCAAAATATTGAATTCTGTCTCTTTTACCTTCTGTTATCCTAACCCCAACTTTAACGATGTCTCCAGGAAAAAAATCAGGATGTTTTCTCTCAGAAATAATCTTGTTTAAATTTGATCTGTTTATTTCTTCAATATTTTTCATTTTAATTTTTCTTATATTTTTGCCACAAGTCTGGTCTTCGGTCGCGTGTTATAGCCTCAGATTGGGATAAACGCCAGTCTTTAATTTTGGCGTGATCACCTGAAATTAGCACATTTGGGACCTTTTTTTTCTCCCAAACTTGAGGTTTTGTGAATTGTGGATATTCAAGAAGGCCATTCTCAAAACTCTCATCTCTTGAGGAATTAATATTACCTAGAATTCCTGGAATAAATCTTAAAATAGAGTCTGTTACTACAAATGCAGCAACCTCACCCCCTGATAATATAAAGTCACCAATGCTAATCTCCTCAATATCTCTACTTTCTAGTATTCTCTCATCTACTCCTTCGAAGTGTCCACAAATTAAATTGATTGTTTTTTCACTCGAAAACTCTCTTGCAAGTTTAGAATTAAAAACTTTTCCTCTTGGACTTAAATAAAGGGTCTTTTCTTTAGCCTTGATATTTGCATCTAATGAATTTGCTAAAACATCTGCTTTCATAATCATTCCATTCCCTCCACCATAAGGAGTGTCGTCAACAGTTTTATGTTTATCTAAAGCATAATCTCTTATGTTTACTGTTTCTAAATCCCATTCTTTTCCTTTCGACTTTCCAAAAAGGCCTTTACTCAAATAACCAGGAAAATATTCAGGATACAACGTAAATACTCTAGACAAAAACATTATTCTATTTAGCTTCTTCCTTT
>CABYCO010000025.1 GCA_902517495.1 uncultured Pelagibacteraceae bacterium
TAAAACAACATATTCGCAATCAATTTTTCCTTTATCAGTCTCAACTCCAACTATAGAATTATTTTTAACAAGAATTTTTGTTACTGGAGTTTTTTCAAAAATTTGTGCCCCTTCCATTCTAGCAGCTCTTGCTAAAACATTGGTTACGCCTACTGGGTCAGCTTGACCATCTTTTGGCATAAAAACACTTCCAATAATGTCCTCATTATTTACAACAGGATATAAATCTTTTGTTTGTTTTTTATCTAAAACATGCACTTCAACATCAGATAGCTGGGCAGTAGTTGCCTGTCTTAACAACTCTTGCATCCTCTCTTTTGTGGTAGCTACTGTAATTGCTCCATTCTGTTTTAATCCTATTGATAATTCAGTTTTCTTTTCTAATTCTTGATAAAGATCCAAAGTATATTTTCTTAACTTTGTAATAGTAGATGAAGCCCCTAATTGACCCATTAAACCAGCTGCATGCCATGTGGTTCCAGATGTTAACTGATCTCTCTCTAATAGAACTACATCTTTCCAGCCAAATTTAGCTAGATGATATGCACACGATGTTCCAGCTACGCCGCCTCCAATAACTACAACTTTAGTGCTTCTTGGTAAATCTTTATCCATGAGTATATTATTAACGTATTATAATACTTAAAAACAGACAATGTGGTCAATATGGATTGGCCTTTTAATGCCAAACTTTTCATCTACCTCATGTTGGTGAATGTGGTGAGAATGAACAAATACTGGGATTTGTAAATTACTCTGAGTTTTAAGAGTGTATATAAAATTTGTTCCTCTAAATTTACGATCAACAACTTCTAATTTTAGATTACTTTTATCGTCATGCTCTAAATCTTCCGGTTGTAATAAAAGTTTTACTTCTGATCCGTTTGGATAATGTTTAACAAAATTACCTTCGATTGTGCCAAGATCTTTATTTTCTAAACTATTTTCACTTGTAACTCTTGCAGGAATTAAAATTCCTCTATTTAAAAAATTTACCACTTCTACTGAATTAGGAAAATGATAAACATTATAAGGGTCATCAAATTGTTTCAGTTGTTTATTTAATATTATTCCACATTTACTTCCTAGGTAAAACGCTTCGTATGAGTCATGTGTAACGATTATAGTTGTTATTTTGGATTTACTTAATAATTGTTTTAACTCAACCTGAATTTCTTCTTTAAAGCTTTGATCAACGTTTGAAAGAGGCTCATCTAAAAGTAACAAGTCTGGATTTGAAACTAATGACCTAGCTAATGATGCTCTTTGAGCCTCTCCTGCACTAATTTCATGTGGATATTTATTTAATATTTTTTTTAAATTTAAGAAATTAATCATTTCTTTTGGATTAATTTTTTTTTTCTTTTTACTTTTTTTTTCAGTGCCAATTAAAATGTTTTTTTCAACATTGTAATGTGGGAATAAACTATTTTCTTGAAAGGCAAGCGATATATTTCTGTCCTCTGGTTCAATATGAATTTTTTTTGAGGAAATCGTTTTATTATTGATTATTATGCTTCCATTATTTATTTTTTCTAAACCAGCTATAGTTCTTAAAATTGTAGTTTTTCCTATTCCTGATGGACCCAGTAAACAAATAATATCTCCTTCATTTTGAATTGAAAAAGAAACATTTTTTACTTTTGTTGTGCCACCAATATTAAAATCAACATTATTAATTTCTAAAAAATTTTTAATCATTACGTTCTTTTAAAATATAATTAGAAGATATTGTAATAAAAAAAGCTGCAATTAAAATCAAAAATAATGAAGGCACAGCTGCTGCTTCAAGCATGTCCTCTGAAGCTGAAATGTAAGCAGTAGTTGCGAAAGTTTCAAAATTAAAAGGTCTTAAAACTAATGTGATTGGTAATTCTCGAATTATTTCTAGTGAGACCAATATTACTACAAAAAGAAGAGAATTTCTCAAATAAGGAATATGAATATTGGCAAATGTCTTTCTTTTTGAGTAACCAAGAAGATATGCACTTTCATCAACTGAAATATTTATTTTTTCATAGCCTGATTTTATTCCGTTGAACGCTAGTGAGTAAAAACGAATGAAATAGACAATGACTAATCCTAATATTGATCCAATAAATACTTTTTTAATTGATAGAAATCCAAGCGATTTAATTATGTTATTATCAAACCAAGCAATAAAAGTTATAAAAGCAACAGCTAATATTACTCCAGGTATTGCATATCCTGAGATTGATAATGTTGAAAGAAAATTAAGAGTTTTATTTTTTGAAACTCTGTTACCATAGTTTGATATCAATGCGAATGTAATTAAAACAAGGCTAGATAAAGTCACTAAATATAAAGTATTTAATAAAAGATTAATTACATTAACATCAAAGAAGTTCTCTGGAAATTTTATTGTCCAATACAACATTTGTCCTAAAGGAAATAAAAAACTTAAAAAGAATAATAAAAAACAAAATGAAAAAGCAAAAAAGGAATTTATGCCTGATAGTTTTATTTTTTTTTTTTGTTTGAATCCACCTCTAGAGTCCAAATGATATTTTGCTTTTTTTCTGGATAAGTTCTCTGTCAAAAATAAAATAAATATAAATAATAATAAGAAAAAAGATATTCTATTCGCAAAAGCTAAATCATCGAATGTTATCCAAGCGTTATAAATTCCGGTTGTTAATGTATTCACAGAAAAAAAATCTACTGCTCCAAATTCAGCTAGTGTTTCCATTGCTACTAATGATAACCCAGCAACTATTGCTGGTCGCGCTGCAGGTAAAATTATAGAGAAGAATGATTTAATTTTTGAAAACCCTAAATTTTTACCAAGTTCTATTAAGTTTTGTGATTGATATAAGAATGAAGATCTAGCAAGTATATAAACATATGCATAGAGAGAGAAAGAAATTGATAATATCAAACCAAACATACCATCAAATTTTGGTATGTATTGATTATACTCCCCATCACCAAATATACTCTTCAATATAGTAAATGCTGTTCCATAATTATCAAAAAAAGCAAATAATGAGTATGCGTAAATATAGGGAGGAATTGCAAAGGATAGAATTAATGCCCATTTAAAGAAATTTACTCCTGGAAATTTATAAAATGAAACTATGTATGCTGATCCAACCCCTAAAATAAATGTTAAGATTAAAACACCGACTAATAGTGATAATGAATTTAAGATGTATTCGTATAAAAAAGTATTTTTAAGTATTTCAAAATACCGGGATGTATCCTCAAAAAAACTTAAAGAAACTGTTAAAATAGGAATAATGACTAAGAATGAAATTAATACAGAGCTTAAAAACCATAAATTTAATTTATTTGAAAACATTTTAAAAACTAATATTTTTTTTATTTTTTTTCTGAGAGGTATTTAATACAATTATCTGGAGTTGTCTCGATGTAAGGATCATCATCTGAACCATCATTATTTATACCAGGTTCTTGCCACCATTTTTCAACAATTCCATTATTAATTACGGCCATATATCTCCAACTTCTTTGACCAAATCCATTATGATCTTTGGAAACTAGCATACCCATAAATTTAGTAAAAAGTCCTGAACCATCCGGTATAAGTTTGATATTTTTAATTTGTAATTTTTCTGCCCATGCGTTCATTGTGTAAGAGTCGTTAACTGAACAGCAGTATATTTCATCAATTCCAAGCTCTTTTAACTTCAAATAATTAGTCTCAAAACCTGGTAGCTGTTGAGAGGAACATGTAGGCGTAAATGCACCAGGGAGGCTAAAAATTATAACTCTTTTTCCATTAAAATAATCATCTGTAGACTTATCGACCCATATTCCACCTATAGAACATTCATTGAGGGATGATGAACTATCTCCTTCTCTTGTTTTAAAAATTACTTTAGGTATTTGAAGTCCAATCATGTGATTAATTGTTTTGTTTTTTTAAAAGTGCCTACGAAGGATACATAGGCACTTTTATTAAGAAAAGTCAGATATTGAATACTTTTGAAATGTGCGGAAAATCTTTAGTACTTATCTCTGAGATTTTTCTATTATTTATTCTTTTATTAATTTTTTTACACTCCTCAGCACATGGTTTGCATGGCTGGGCTGATTTATTTAAATTAATATCAGACATAAATTTTTTTTTATTCTTCAATGTTATTTCCAACCAGCAGCTGTCATTACTTCTAATGCATCTGCTTGTTTTTGACCATAACTAGCAACACTTGTTGTTAGATCTTGTTTAAAATCTAATCCCAAGTTATTTACTACTAATGGACTAGGTGAAACACCACTTATCATTGGAAACTCAAATGTATTATTTGTAAAGTGTTCTTGAGATTCTGCTGATAATAGGAAATCAACAAGTGCAATTGCGTTAGCTTTATTTGGAGCACCTTTAACTAAAGCAGCACAACTAATATTCATGTGAGCTCCTCTGTCATTTTGATTAGGGAAAAAGGCTTTAACCTTTTTTGCAGCCTCTTGTTGCTCTGGACCTTTATTACCTGAAAGCATCAATGCTAAGTAATAAGTATTAGCAACTGCAATGTCAGCTTCGCCGGCTGCTACTGCCATGATTTGTGCTCTATCATTTCCTTTTGGATCTCTTGCCATATTAGCAACAACACCTTTTGCCCATTCAGCTGTAGCTTTTTTTCCGTTATTCTTTACTAATGATGCTACAAGTGATTTGTTATAAATGTTACTTGATGCTCTGATTACTAATCTACCTTTCCATTTTGGATCAGCTAGACCTTCGTATGTCATGCCAGATAGTTCAGCACCTGTAACTCTTTCAGGTGAGTAGTAAATAATTCTTGCTCTTTTAGCTACACCAACCCAATGAGTTGTTCTAAAGCTCTTTGGAACAGATGATTTAATTGTTGATGAAGTTAAACCACTCTCAGTCATACCTTTTGCTTGAAAAGCACCACATCTTCCAGCATCAGCTGTAATGTAAAGGTCAGCAGCAGAGTCAGCTCCTTCTTCAATCATTCTTTTTTCTAATGCACCTGATTTACCGTTAATTAAATTAACTTTAATTCCAGTTGCAGCCGTAAACTTTCCATAAAGGTCAGCATCAGCTTTGTAATGTCTTGCATTAAAAATATTTACTTCATTTGCTATCGCAAAAGATGAAACAAATATTGATAAAATTAATGCAGAAATTGATATTTTTTTCATTAATTGCTCTCTTTGTTAGTTAATTGTTATTTTTATATATAATTGAAAATGAGAATTATTCTCAATGATAATGATTATCAATCTCAATATTGACGCACCAATTGCTATGATTTTATTAGGATTTTAAGACTTAAATTCTGAAATTTTACTATAAAGAAAGTTCCTAAATATTGTGACTCTTGCAACATTTTTAAGAGATTCAGGAAATACAAAATGTGCCTCTGTTATAGGTCCTTCAATCTTGGGGAGTGCTTTTATTACATTGCCAGATAATGATACTATGTAGTCTGGTAGTGCTGCAAGTCCTACTCCACTTTCAACAGCCAAAAGTAATCCCATCACACTATTAACTTTCATCACTGATTTTCTTTTTTTATTATCCTTCATTCCAAGTTTTAAAGCCCAGTCGGGATTAAAAACTGGAGATGGAGCACCTCTGCCAAAAGATATAAATTTATGTTTATTTAAATCATTAATAGTTTTAGGAATCCCATACTTTTCAAAATATTTAGTAGATCCATAAATATGGTAATTAATATCCATAAGTTTCCTTTGGATATAGTTAAGCTGTTTAGGTCTTCTCATAAATATTCCAATATCAGCTTGTCTTGTGCTTAAATCTAACTCTTTATCATCAAAAATTAATTCTACTTCAATTTCTGGATTTAACTCCATAAATTCTTGAATTCTTGGTGTTAACCAATGCGTTCCAAAACTTCTAACGGTTGTGATGGTTAATTTTCCACTTGGTTTATGTTTTTGGTCTCCTAAAGTTGTTTCAACTTCTTTAAGTTTGCTGATAACCTCATGTGCAGTTTTATAAAGGTATTCACCATTTTCTGTTAAAGTAAGACCTCTTGCATGCCTTTCAAATAGCTTTACTTTTAAGTCTTCTTCTAAAGATTGAATTTGTCTGCTTATTGCTGATTGGCTAAGATTTAAAATTACTGTGGCACTTGTAAAACTTCCAGCCTCAGCAACGGCGTGAAAAATTTTTAATTTATCCCAATCCATTATTTGTTTACATCCACTAGAATTTTATTTTTTAATTTACCTTCTAGCATTTCAGGAAATATATTAAGAACTTCCTCAAGACCAACAGTTTTAATTGATTTTTCTATTATACTAAAATCTACTAAATTCGGTACCTCGCCCCAGACAAATTCTTTTCGTTTGTTGCTAACATTAACAGAGTCTACGCCCCATAATTTAATTGCTCTAATATAAAATGGAACTACGGATGTATTTAATTTATTAGTTCCACTTGCGTTACCGCACACAGCAA
>CABYCO010000026.1 GCA_902517495.1 uncultured Pelagibacteraceae bacterium
AACAAGTTATTGATTAGAACAGCTGTTTCTTTACTAACAATATAAGTTCTTGCAATATTGTTTTTGATTTTGTTTTGATAAAAAAAATAAATAAAAATAGATAACGTGATTAATATAAATAAAAAACAAAGAATAAAAACTCCCCTTGATGGATCATTTGCAAAAGTATGGATTGAGTTTAAAATACCAGATCTAACGAGAAATGTTCCACTCATACTTAATGAAAAAGTTGTAATTGATAAAATTACTGCCCAAGAATGAAAAATTTCTCTTTTCTCTAAAATTAAAATAGTGTGAAATAAAGCTGTTAGACAAAACCATGGCATAAGAGATACATTTTCAACTGGATCCCAAAACCAAAAACCTCCCCATCCAAGCTCATAATAAGCCCATATAGATCCTAATAAAATTCCAATAGATAAAAAAATCCATGAAACTAATACCCAATCCTTTATATGCTTAGCCCAAGTTTTATTTACAGAACCTGATATTAAGGCTGCGAGTGAAGAAGAAAAAATAATAGATGTTCCAACATATCCTAAATATAATATTGGTGGATGAATTGCTAATGCGGGGTCTTGAAGTATTGGATTTAAACCAGTTCCCTCATCTGGAATTGGAAATAAACTCATAAAAGGATTTGAAGTAAAAAGAATAAATAACAAAAATCCTAAAATTATTATTTCCTGAAAAAATAAGGTTAAAATTCTATATTTGTTAGAAAGATTTTTCGAAGTAATTGTAAAAATTAATAAAAAAATTGATAATACTAATAACCAAAGAAGTAAACTTCCCTCATGGTTTCCCCATGATCCTGAAATTTTATAAAATAAAGGTTTAGAGGTATGAGAATTATTATAGACAGTCTCATTGCTAAAATCTGAGATTATAAAAGCTATTATAAGAGCAATGAAACTTATTATAATCATTAATGATTGAATAGAAATCAGTGAAAAAATTCTTCCACTAATATTTATATTATTCCTATTTAATAATATTGGAGATTGAATGATTATTAAAATAGATGACAGTAAAGCAATATAAAGTGAATAATTTCCAATTTGGTTTAGCATTAATTACTCTCTTTTATTGCCTCTTCCACTTCAGGTGGCATGTAATTTTCATCGTGTTTTGCTAAAATTTTAACCGCAGTTAAAAAATTACGATCTTTTAAAAAACCTTCAGCTACAACTCCTTTTCCCTCCTCAAATAAATTTGGAACTGAGCCACTATAATTAACGATTAATTCATTTTTAAAGTCTGTGATAACAAAGTTAACTTCTGACTGATTTACATTAATTGATTTCTCTTTAACCATTCCTCCAACTCTTATTTTTTTTGGCGTCAACTCTGTTAAATTTTTTATTTCTGTAGGTGATTTAAAATAAACAACGTTTTCCTCAAGTGATTTAAAAACTAAAAATATAATTAAGATTGATGAAAAGAATATAGATAATATAAAGATGGCTCTTAGTTTAACTTTTTTACCATACATGAAAATAAAAATTAAATTTTAGATGCAGATGAAGTAGCTAGTATTTCTTTATAAGTTTCTTGTTTTTTTGCTATTTCAATTTTATCAGTCTCTAAACTTTCAAAACGAGCCCTAAATTTCTTTTGCTCTTTAACTAATTGAAGTTTGATTACTGAATATAAAATACAAAAACAAGAAAGAGTAAATGCAAAAGAAGACCATACATAGAGACCATATCCATTCATGTATAAAACTTCATTAATCATAATCTATCTAATCCTTTGTTTTTTATTTTTATCAGTTCTGTATTATATTTCATCAAAAATATCAAAAGCGAAAAAAGTGCAAATGCCGCAGTCATTATACCTAAAGGTAACAACATAGAAACATGAATAGAAGTTTCTGTAAAAATATTTACTGAAGAAGGTTGGTGCAATGTTGACCACCATTCAACAGAAAATTTGATTATTGGGACATTTATTAAACCTATTATTGCTATGTAAGAACTAATCTTTACAGCCTTTTCCTCATTATCAGTTACCCTCCAACTTAGAAGAAACATCAAATAGAAAAAAGCAAGTAATAACATTGATGTTATTCTTGCATCCCATGCCCACCAGGTTCCCCAAGTAGGTTTACCCCAGATGGATCCTGTAACCAAAGCAATTACATTAAAGACAAAACCAGATGGTGCTAAGCTTTTTGTTATTAAAGAAAGATTCTTATTTTTAAAAACTAAAATACCAAATGACAAAATAGCAATTAAAGAAAAAATTCCAAGAGAAATCCAAGCTGCCGGAACATGGACATACATAATTCTCACTGAGTCGCTTTGTTTATAGTCTTCAGGAGAGAGTATTAATGCCTCAATAAGACCAATGCTTATAATTACTAAAAAAATAATAAATACAAATTTTTGTGTTTTATTTATTATTTTTAATAAATTGTTTGGTTTTAAATACTTAAACATCTTCTTTTATCTATAACACAAATTTAAATTATGAAAATTTTTCTGGTGGGTTATTCTGACCAAGAACGCAGAGGGAGATAAAATAAATGGGATTAAAGCATCCTTGGTCAAAATATTATTCATTTTAGTCATAATCTGTGACGAAGATTTGCACGAAATGTGTTTAAAAAATGTAAATATGTCTAGTTAGAAGGTTTAAAATAGCCTGAACCCTTTTTACCTGAAAATATTTCGTTAATTAGAGGGTGCTTAATAGGTTCATCTGAGTCATCCACTAATAAATTTTGTTCAGAAACATATGCTTCATATGTGATTTCATCATTTTCAGCTAACAAATGATAAAATGGTTGATCTTTTCTTGGTCTCACATTTTTTGGTATTGATTGATACCACTCCTCAGAATTATTAAATTCAAAGTCGACATCATATATTACACCTCTAAAATCAAAGTGCTTGTGTTTTACTACATCACCAATTGAGAATTTGCCTTTTTGAATGCTCACAAGTTAAATATGGATATTTAAAATTAAAAATCAATAAAAAAAATGTGAATGTTTTATTATTCTGCTATTATGTAGCAGTGAATAAATCTATTTTAAAATTTGTAACTGATTTAGGGCCTTTAGTAATATTTTTTTATTTTTATTATAATAATGATAAAAATTTAATTATTGCAATTCCTCCACTTATAGTTGCAACAATTATTGCTGTTTTAATTGTTTGGGTTATTGAGAAAAAAATTCCAAAAGTTCCACTTATAAGTGGAATATTGATAACGCTATTTGGTGGTCTAACAATTTATTTTGATGATCCTATATTTATTTACATGAAGCCCACAATTATAAATATTTTATTTGGTCTTGCATTAATGTTTGGCAAATACTTTACAAACGAGCCAGTTTTGAAGAAATTACTTGGCAAATCTATGCCCTTAAGTGATGAGGGTTGGGAAATTTTAAATAAGAGATGGATGTACTTCTTTTTTGCTCTAGCAATTTTGAATGAAATAATCTGGAGAACTCAAACAGAAGAATTTTGGGTAAACTTTAAAGTTTGGGGAATGTTGCCAATAACCTTTATTTTTACTGCTTTTCAAATTGGTTTAATAAACAAATACAAACTAAATGAATAGAAATCTAAGATTAGTAGTAAATAATTCGAATAAAGATGAGGGTAAAAAACTTTTTTTTGAGAGAACTGAATTAAAAATTATTTTAGATCTTTATGCAAAAATGGTTTCTTCGGGTAATTGGAAAGATTATGGCCTGTCGATTTCTGGTAAACAAGTAAGTTTTAGTGTTTTTAAAAATGCTGCTGAGAAAGCTGTATATAAAATTTGTAAAAACTTTAAGCCTTCTAACAAAAATCTTAAATATTTAATTACAGATGCTAATGGCAAGATACTAAAAAATTCCTACGATCTAAGGATACTTTTAAATAAAGTTGATTGGAAAAAAATTTAGGTTTTATCTTCTTTGACCGAATAATCTTAAAAGCATTATAAATAGGTTTATAAAATCTAAGTATAAAGTTAATGCACCCATAACTGCTTTTTTGCCCATTAACTCACCACTGTCAGATGCAGCATACATGTTTTTAATTTTCTGTGTATCGTATGCAGTTAAGCCAACAAATACTAAAACACCGATTATTGATATTGCAAAATACATCATTGATGATTTTAAGAATATATTAACTACCGATGCAATTATAATTCCTATTAAACCCATCATTAAAAAAGATCCCATCTTAGTTAAATCTCTTTTTGTTGTGTAGCCATAAATACTCATTGCACCAAATGTTGCTGAAGAAATAAAGAATACTCTTGTAACACTTAAACCTGTGTAAATTAGTAATATTGATGAAAGAGATAATCCCATTAATGCAGCAAAGACCCAGAAAGTTGTCTGAGCTCTTGAAGCACTCATTTTATTAATTCCAAAACTCATGTAAAACACAATTCCTAGTGGAGCTAACATCACAATCCATTTTAAACCTGATAAATAAATTGCATTCCCAAATTCTGTTAATCCAACAATTGCTCCGTTTGGATCTGTTACAACAGACATTTTAAATGATAAAAGTGCGATTATTCCGGTTAGCAAAACCCCAGTTGCCATATAGTTGTAAACTTTAAGCATGTAGGCTCTTAAGCCTTCATCCATAACAACAGTTTGTTTGGCTGTTGTTGCTTTATTTAAAATATTATCTTTATTGAATTCCATATTATTTATATAAGATTTTTTTTTAAGATTTTCAAGTCGTCAAAATAAATGTAACAAATACTACGTAAATTATGAATTATAAAAAACTAGGAAATACAGACCTAAATGTGAGTACAATTTGTCTTGGGACAATGACTTGGGGTGAACAAAATACCCAAAATGAGGCATTTGAGCAAATGGATTACTCTTTAAATAGTGGGGTAAATTTTTGGGATACAGCTGAGTTATATGCCGTCCCCCCAAAAGCAGAAACATATGGTTACACTGAAACTATTATTGGGAATTGGTTTGAAAAAACAAAAAAAAGAAAAGACGTAATACTGGCGTCCAAAGTGGGTGGTCCTAGCAGAAAATATATGAGAAATGGAGAGAACAGCTTCACTGGAAAGAATTTAGAGGATGCGCTGCATGGAAGTCTAAAGAGATTAAAAACAGATTATATTGATCTTTATCAATTGCATTGGCCTGAAAGAAACGTAAATAACTTTGGAAGATTGGGTTATGAACATAAAGAAAATGACTGGAATAAATTTGAAGATGTTTTGGAAAATTTAAAAAAATTTATTGAGGAGGGCAAAATTAGGTATGTCGGTTTATCAAATGAAACACCATGGGGAGTTATGAATTATCTTCAACTTTCTAAAGATAAGGATCTACCAAGAATGATGTCAATTCAAAATCCATACAGTTTATTAAATCGGTCTTATGAAGTTGGTTTAGCTGAAGTATCTATAAGAGAAAATATAGGATGTTTGTCATATTCACCTTTGGCCAGCGGTTATTTAACAGGAAAATATAGAAATAAACAATTTCCTAAAGGATCAAGAATGGAAAGGGATTTTGATTTTTGGACAAGGTATAGAAAACCAAATACATCTGAAGCAGTAGAGGAATACTACAAAATTAGTCAAAAATTTGATCTTGATATGAGTCAAATGTCTATAAAATTCTGTGAAGTTCAAGACTTTATGACTAGTGTAATTATTGGAGCAACAACTATGGAGCAGTTGAAAACTAACGTAGAAAGTGTAAAAGTGAATCTTGATAGTGAAGTAATAAAAGAAATAAATAATGTACAAAAAAAATATCCTAATCCATGTCCATAATTAAAAAAATAATTTTAAAAACACTAATATTATCAGTATTTTCAATAACCTTGGCTCAGTCTGAAGATTTAACAAAATTAGGTACATTTAAAGATTGGAATGCTGTTGCAGTTTTTAATGAAACTGGAAAAATCTGTTTTGCTTATTCGGTTCCAGTTAGACAATCTCCTAAAGCGAGTAATAGAGAAGCTAGATTATTTGTATCATTTAGACCTGAAGACAAAATTACAGATGAAGTGAGCATAACATCTGGTTACGATTTTAATCCACAAAACGCAATTTTAGCTACCTCAGGTAAATCTAAATTTGAATTTGATTTACCACAAAATAAATTTGCTTGGATTTCAAGTGGAAAAACAGAACAAAAAATAATTAAAAGAATGAAAAAGGCATCTAGGCTGATGATAACAGCTTATAAACAAAGTGGCACTCAAACTACTGATGACTATTCTTTAATGGGATTTACAAAAGCTTATAACGCTGCAAAAAAAAGCTGCACTTAAATGAAAAAACAAAAGAAGATTGTGCTC
>CABYCO010000027.1 GCA_902517495.1 uncultured Pelagibacteraceae bacterium
ACCTCACAAAATCATTCCAGCAATGATGAAGGGATATATTCCTACAAAGATTAAAGGTCATTTAGATATTGCTGTAACTGATGTTTTGATTAACGAACAAGGCGTTGTTGAAGAAGTATATTATGCTCAAAAAGATATAGCAGATCATTTTGAATTTGAAAAAATTAAACAGTTTGCACTCAATTAAATAATAATGAAAATTGAATATTATTTTAGTGTTATATCTACATTTGCCTATCTAGGTTCTGATAGATTTACAAAAATAGTAAGTAAATATAATTTAGAGGTTATAGAAAAACCACTTGATTTGGTTGGTGAAATTTTTCCAAATACAGGGGGATTGCCAGTTCCTAAAAGACATCCTGCTAGACAAAAATATAGACTTGTAGAGCTGGAGAGAATTTCAAATAAACTAGGTTTGCCAATTAATAAACAACCAAAGTTTTTTCCACCTAAAGACCCACACTTACCTGCAAAATTTGTAATAGCTTCAAATAAAATGGGAAATAAACTTCACTTTGGAAATGAATGTTTAAAATATTTATGGTCTATGGATAAAGATATTTCTGATCACAATACACTTCAGGAAATTTGTGAAAAATTAAATTTAAACTTTGAAGAGATGATGAAGTTAGCTTTAACTGATGATGTAAACTTGGAGTATCAAAAGAATTCAAAAGACGCAGTTGATAACGGTGTATTTGGCTCTCCTTCTTACGTATTAAATAATGAGATTTTTTGGGGTCAAGATAGATTAGATTATCTTGAAGATGCATTAAATAAATTAGTAAAAATTACTTAATTTCATATATCCTTAACAAAACTGACATAAACAAAAATTAAGGAGTAATTATGTTTATAAAAAAATATCTTAAATGGATAAGTACATTTTTAGTCTTAACTGGAATTTTACTTACTAATCTTAATATCTACCCTATAAATATTTATTTTCATGGACTGGGCGTTGTAGGGTGGACTATCGCTGGATTTATCAGCAAAGATAAGGCAATATTAACTAATTTTGGTTTACAAATACCATTATTCATAATTGGCATTTACAAATTAATTATTTAATGAAAAACATATTATTTGTTTGTACTGGAAACTCAGCAAGAAGTATTATTGCTGAAAGTATAATTAACAACGAATACTATAATAAATTCAAGGCTTATAGCGCAGGAAGTAATCCTACTGGAAATATAAATAGTGATGTTGAAAAATTTTTAAGATCTAAAAATTATGATTTAAGCAACTTGTCATCAAAGAACTTTGACATTTTTATCGATAGCAAAATTAAAATTGATCATATTGTTACTGTTTGTAACAATGCAAATAATGAAATTTGTCCAATTTTACCAAAAAATAATCAGATTATTCATTGGGATATTGAAGATCCACTAATCAAGCTTAATATTTCAGATGAAAGAGAAAAAAACAAAATTATTTTAAATACTTTTAACGCTATTAACAAAAAAATTATAAAATTTTTCAAAAATGAGTCTAAATAAAAGAATTTTTTTAGGTGAAATCTTAGGAAGTTGTTTTCTCGTTATGACAATTGTTGGCTCAGGAATAATGGCAGAAAACCTTACAAATGATAATGCTTTAAGACTTATCGCAAATACACTTGCTACTGGAGCGGGGTTGTTTGTCTTAATAACTGCTTTTACTGATATTTCAGGTGCTCACTTTAATCCTTTTGTAAGTTTAGCAATGTACTTAACTAAAAGGATTAAAGGGAAACTTCTAATAATATACATTTCATCTCAAATATTTGGTTGCTTATTTGGTGTGATGCTAGCCAATGTATTTTTTGAACATGATATAATTGAATTATCTACAAAAAGCAGAGATGGCCTTAATATATTTCTAGCAGAAGTTGTGGCTACTTTTGGTTTGGTATTTATTATTTTTGCAACCATAAAAGATGGCAAAACAATAGTTGCAGCTTGTGTTGCAACATATATTACAGCTGGTTATTGGTTTACTTCATCAACATCTTTTGCAAATCCGGCAGTAGCTATAGCAAGAACATTTACAGAGTCGTTTACTGGTATTAATTATCTTAATACACCTACTTATATTGTTGCAGAATTAATTGGTGCATTAATTGCAGTATTCCTAATAAAAAAATTAATTTTAAAGTAGACATAATATTTCAATAATATATTTAGAGAGAATCTACCTATTAAAAAAAAAATTAATAAAGTTTCCGTGTAGACAATAATTTTGATTGTTATATTTATCGGTGAATGAACTCATCACAAAAAATATTAATAAATTTAGCTGTAGATTAATAATCACTTAAAGATTAAATCGATATCATGAGATTAGAATCGTTCGAAATGGAAAATAATAAAGTAAATTTTAAATAGGAAAAAAAATAATGGAAATGACAGTAATTTATACAATTATTGGTTTTGCTTTAGCTGGATATTCAGTTATTGCAAATGACTCAATTCAGACGCTTGGTACATTTATAGCTTCAAAGAAAAAATGGTTTAAATGGTACATCCTTGCAGGATCAGCATCAGCTGTTATGATTTTAGCGCTTGGATGGGGATGGTATGCTTATGATGGTGATATTTCATATGGCAGATTAACAAGAATACCTTATCAAGAAATTCAATGGTATCATGCAGTAGCTCCTGCAATACTATTATTATTAACAAGAATTGGAATACCAGTATCAACAACCTTTTTAGTTCTTTCAGCATTTGCTTCAACAGTTGTGCTTGAAAAAATGCTATTGAAAAGTGTGGTTGGTTATGGATTAGCAGCAATGGTTGCTTATATAGCCTGGATAGCAGTATCAAAGTTCATTAATGAAAAATTTGATGAAGTAGATGAAAAATGGGTAGCATTTTGGAGAAATTCTGTTTGGATTACATCTGGTTGGCTATGGTGGGTTTGGTTATCTCATGATGTAGCAAATATTGCCGTATATCTTCCAAGACAGTTAGATATAACATTGCTCTTAATTGTAATGGGGTATTTTACTGCCTTATTGTTTTATATTTTCTATATTCAAGGTGGTCCAATTCAAAAAGTGGTTCTTGAAAAAACAGGAACAAGATATGCAAGATCAGCTACCATTATTAATATAATTTATGCGGCTGTTTTATTTTATTTTAAAGAGTTAAATGATCTACCAATGTCAACAACTTGGGTATTTGTAGGATTATTATGTGGAAGAGAATTAGCCATAGCAACAATGAACAAAGAATATAAATTTGGCTATGTTTTTCCACTAATTGGAAAAGATTTTCTTAAAATGATCTTTGGATTAAGTGTATCTGTTGGAATTGTATTATCTATTCATTACATTATTATTCCAAATAATTGGTTTTAAATTTTTTTATATGGTCTTACTGATTAGTTAGTAAGACCATATTCACTTAAAAAAAATAATATCATACTTATTTGAAGATTATTTTAATACATTCTGTATTATGACTTTGATACTCTTTTAATGTTTTAAGATTATTAAAATAATTTTATTCCAATTACTCCAAGAACTATTAAAAAAATAGATATAATTTTTTTTGAAGTTATTTGTTCTTTTAAAAAGAAATATCCAATGAATATTGAAAAGAAAATACTTGTTTCTCTTAATGCTGCAACTAATGGTATTGGAGCTTTAGTAAAACCCCAAACAACAATAATATAAATAATAAATGATAAAGTTCCACCAACCCAAAATATCAATTTTGCATCTTTAAAGACTTTTGAATAAATATTCTCATAATTATTTAATTTTAAAACTAGAGGAAAAATGAGAGCACTTAGTAAAAATGAAAAACTTACAAATGATATAGCAGACTCACTTATTCTTGCACCATATCCATCAATTAATGAATATACACCTATAAAGGATCCAGTTAGTAATGAATATTTAATAACATCAAATTGATTTTTATTTTTTGTGCCAAAAAAACCTAAAAAAATTATTCCAAATGAAATTAAAATAATTGATATCAATGAAGTTAATTTTAAAACAACACCTAGAAAAATTATAGATACCAATGTTGCAAAAAGTGGTCCAAAACCTCTGAAAATTGGATAAACATTTGTGTAATCCCCTACTCTATATGAATTTAACATATACCACTGATAACCTTGATGCGTTAATACACTCGCAATTATAAACGGAATACTTTCTTTTACTGGTAATGGAAAATATAAAATACAAATAACAGATAGTGGTATTTGCCCCAAAATTATAGCAGCTACTGCGACTGCCTTATCAGGATGATGTTTTACCATAGCGTTCCATATGGCATGCATAATTGTAGCAAACAAAATTATAAAAAAAACAGTACTGTCCATTAATTAATTACTTTACTCTTCCGTAAACATCCTGATATCTGACTATATCTGTTTCTTTTAAGATTGATCCAACTTGAGCTTCCATAATTTTTACAGGTTTTTTTCCTGGATTTTGTATTCTATGAATTGCTCCTAATGGAATAAATATATGCTCATCAGGTTTTTTATTAATGATATTTTTATTTAAAGTTATTCGTGGATTACCTTTTGTGACTAACCAATGTTCTGCTCTATGGTGATGTTTTTGAAGGCTTAATATACCTTTAGGTTTTACTGATAATTCTTTAATTAAAAACTCTTTTCCTTCAAATAAATTTAAATAACTCCCCCATGGTCTATAAAAAACATTCTTTTTCTTAAAGTGTTTTCTTTTATTTTTATCATATATCTTAAGTATCTCTTTCCAACTACCAAGATCAGACCAAGGAATGTCTAATTTAATAGCATTAATTTTATTTGTTTTCTCTAGTATTGCATAATCAAAAGATTTCTCGATTGATTTTTCAAAAGCTTTTTTATTTAAGTAATAAGTATTATTTTTATATTTGCCTTTTTTAATGGCCTCAACACAACTTTTGTAAGTTTTATTTTGATATTTTTTAAAATTATTGATTATTGAATCTTTTCTTAAATAAAACATACCCGAATTCCAATAACCTTTTTTCTTAATTACTTCTTTTGCTTTTGATAATTTTGGTTTTTCAATAAATTTTGTAACTTTATTTATAGATTTAATTTTTTTAGTTAAAAAATATCCATATTCACTTGATGGGTTTGTTGGTTTTATTCCAAAAATAAATAGATTTTGGTTATCTAAATTTGATTTATTTTTTAAAAGGGATTTATTTAAAATATTAGACTTTTCAATTAAATGGTCTGCTGCAAAAAACATCAATGGTTGCTCTAATGGAATATCTTTTATTAAAGCTGAAGCAAGGATTGCTGGTGCAGTATTTCTTTTAGCTGGTTCTAAAACTATTTTAAACTTTTTTATTTTACTTTTTTTTAAAGCTAATTTGACATGTTTTAAGTATTTTAAGTTTGTGCTTATAATTGGAAAATCAAAAATTGGTTTATCTACTCTTTCTAAAGTTTTTTGAATTAAACTCCAGCCACCAAAATCAATAAATTGTTTTACTTGATGTTTTTTTTTATCTGGCCAAAGTCTTGTTCCTGCGCCACCACAAAGTATTACAGGTCTAATTTTCATTAAATATCAGCGTACGTTCTAACCTCGTTTTTACCACCTGGATGAGTTGGTGCACCTTTATATGCTGGTCCAACTGTTTGTGCATATTTCCATAAAGTACCATTACCAAAATTCATCTTTCTTGGTTTCCATTTTTTACGTCTTGCACTTAATTCCTTCTTTGTAAGCCTTACATTAATTGTACCCTTTTTGGCGTCTATATCGATGATATCCCCGTTTTTTAAAAGGGCTATAGGACCGCCTACGGAAGCCTCAGGGCCCACATGACCGATACAAAAGCCTCTTGTAGCCCCAGAGAACCTACCGTCTGTAATAAGAGCTACTTTCTCCCCTTTTCCTTGACCGTAGATTGCTGCAGTTGTTTGAAGCATTTCTCTCATTCCAGGACCTCCTATTGGTCCCTCATATCTAATAATTATAATATCTCCATCTTTATACTTTCTACTTATCACTGCTTTATAAGCAGCTTCTTCAGTATCAAAACATCTTGCTCTTCCTGTAAATTGTAATTTTTTTAAACCAGCAATTTTTACAATTCCACCTTCTGGAGCTAAATTACCTTTTAATCCAACAACCCCTCCTGTTGGTGAAATTGGATTTTTA
>CABYCO010000028.1 GCA_902517495.1 uncultured Pelagibacteraceae bacterium
CTAGCCTGTGAGCAACTCTTCCACCTCTATCATGTCCTGCAACAAAAAATTTTTTAAACCCTAATTTTATCATCATCTGTTTCATGTCACTTGCCATTTCTCTTTTTGAATAATTATAATGTTCTCTATCTGATGTTGGGGCTAGACTATTTCCATATCCTCTTAAATCTGCAGCAACCACTGTAAATCTTTTTGATAACTCAGGAGCTGTTTTATGCCACATTAAATGTGTTTGTGGATATCCATGAAGTAAAAGTAATGGCGGACCTTCACCGCCAACTCTACAAAAAACCTTGCCCTTTTTTACCTTTACGTACTTTGACTTAAAACCATTAAACATGCTTAATAATATGAATTTTTCAAAGTATAACTAATGAAAGCTTAGTATCAATATTAATAATATTTAATTTGAATTTACTTAGTGCACCTGTATAAATTCGAATTTGTGAGAATTGAAGAAGAATTAAAACTAGATTATTCAGACGTCCTTTTT
The DNA here is from genome assembly GCA_902517495.1 of uncultured Pelagibacteraceae bacterium. Lineage (GTDB taxonomy): Bacteria > Pseudomonadota > Alphaproteobacteria > Pelagibacterales > Pelagibacteraceae > Pelagibacter. The sequence goes on from CABYCO010000028.1 coordinate 494, forward strand.
AGACCTAAAAGAAGTACGCTACAAAGTCGTAAAGATGTAAATCTTTTAAGAACATACAGATTTAAATATAGTAAAAATGAGTGGTCGGGTATTCCAATAATGGCTGCAAATATGGATGGGGTCGGAGAGCTTGGAATAGCTGAGAAATTATCTGAATATGGCATGATTACATGTTTAACTAAACAACATGATGTAAAAAAAATAAAGCAATTTAAAAAAATTAAATCTATTTATAAAAATATAGCTATTAGCATTGGTACTAAAAAAGAAGATTTTGAAAATTTAAACAAAGTTTTAAGAGAATATAGTTTCATAAAATTTATCTGCATTGATGTTGCTAATGGTTATTCTGAATACTTTAGTAAATTTTTAAAATCTGTAAGAGATAAATACCCTACTAAAACTATTATTGCTGGAAATGTGGTTACTGCAGACATGACGCAAGAACTTATTTTATCTGGTGCAGATATTGTAAAAGTTGGGATTGGTCCAGGAAGTGTTTGTACAACAAGAATTCAAACAGGAGTTGGCTACCCTCAATTAAGTGCTGTAATTGAATGTGCTGATGCAGCCCATGGTTTAGGAGCTCATATAATTGCAGATGGCGGATGTACATGTCCTGGAGATGTTTCAAAAGGTTTTGGGGGTGGTGCAGATTTTGTAATGTTAGGTGGAATGTTTGCAGGTCACGACGAAGGCAAAGGGAAAATAGTTAAATCAAACGGCTCAAAATATATTGAATTCTACGGCTCAAGTTCTGAAACAGCAAATAAAAAGCATTATGGAGGATTATCAAATTACAGAAGCAGTGAAGGAAGAACTGTAAGAGTTAAATATAGAGGAAAAATAAAAGATACAATTCAAGATATTCTAGGTGGTGTTAGAAGCAGTTGCACTTATGTAGGTGCTCCTTCATTAAAACAATTAAGTAAATGTACTACTTTTGTAAGAGTTGCAAAACAATTTAACGATACTTTCACAAAATAAAAATGAAAGAGTATAAGATTGCATCTATTGCAGGAGATGGAATTGGAAAAGAAGTTGTTCCAGAAGCTTTAAAAATACTTAAAGAAGTAGCAAATCAACATCAATTTAAATTAAAGATAGATGAATTTGATTTTTCATCATGTGATTATTATGAAAAGCATGGAAAAATGCTACCTGATGATTGGAAACAACAAATTGGTAATCATGATGCGATATTTTTTGGTGCAGTAGGTATGCCAGATAAATATCCAGATCATATTACTTTATGGGGTTCCCTACTACAGTTTAGAAGAGAATTTGATCAATTTATTAATTTAAGGCCAGTTAAATTATTTGAAGGAGTAAATGCACCCTTAGCAAATAAAAAACCTGGCGACATAGATATGATGATAGTACGTGAAAACACTGAGGGTGAATATTCTTCGGTAGGTGGAAAAATGTATCAAAATACTGAAAGAGAAATTGTTATACAAGAAACTATAATGTCTAAACATGGAATAGATAGAGTTCAAAAATTTGCATTTGAATTAGCAAAAACAAGAGATAGAAAAAAATTAACTAATGCCACAAAATCAAATGGTATTTCTATAACCATGCCATACTGGGACCAGAGATTTTATGAAAATAAAAAAGATTTTCCTGAGATTAAAACAGATCAATTTCATATCGATATTTTAGCTGCAAGATTTGTTTTAACACCAGAGTGGTTTGATGTTGTCGTAGCATCAAATTTATTTGGAGATATTTTATCCGATTTGGGTCCAGCATGTACGGGAACAATTGGTATAGCTCCATCAGGAAATATTAACCCAACAAATAAATATCCTTCTTTATTCGAGCCTGTTCATGGATCAGCACCTGATATTGCTGGAAAAGGTATTGCAAATCCAATAGGTCAAATTTGGTCTGGCGCTATGATGTTGGATTATTTAGGCGAAAAAGAAGCTGCCACGCAAATAGTAAGTTCAATAGAAAAAACTTTGCTAGAAAAACAAAATAGAACTAAAGATCTAGACGGTGATAGCAATACAAAAGAATGTGCTAATAAAATCTTAGATAATATTAATTAACTTAAGTTGTTAAATATTGAATAGCAAAAAATATGGTAGCAAATGATGCAAAAGTTGAGATAAATAAAGCTTTTATTATATTCTCAGGGCTTACATTATAGGCAGAACATAATACTACAGCTGTATGACCACAGGGTGCAACACTAACAAAAAAAGCGCCAGGAATTTTTTCAGGTTGTCCAGCATCAAATATTATAAAGCTGATTATCAAGAGGACGATTGGGGAAACTACTAATTTCAATATAGATACAGAAGCAGTTAGTTTATTAATAACTTTATGTGTGTAAAAAGATAATGTGATACCAATTGCGAAAAGTCCTATAGGAGAAACACAAGCTGCCAAAACAGAAAGAACGTAGTCTATTGGCGTATCATCGATATTTACCTTAAACACAAATAGTAAAAGACCAATCAAGATTGAAAATATCATTGGATTAAGAATTATGTTCTTTATAAATGTAGTTAATCGAATATTTTTTTTAGTTGTAAGTTCTAAAAAAAAAGCAATTACAGACAATAAAATAACCCCATCCATTAATATTATACTTGTTACTTGAGTAATTACTTCAGTTCCAAAATAGATTTTTGTAATAGGTAATAATAATGTTACATGATTTGATAGTGCTACCATTAATGCCCATATAATAGATTCTGGAATAGGTCTTTTAAAAAACTTTGATGTTAATAAAAATGTTATAAACCCAAGACTTCCTTGCATCAAAAAATATGAAACTATTTGTTTTATATCGACTTGGCCGATTTCACTTTGAGCAACAAATTTAATTATTAAGGCAGGGACCGCTACATAGAATAAAAACAAATTTAAAACTTTTGCATGACCTAAATCAAAAATTTTAAGTTTTCCAAAAATAAAACCGAATAGTGTGATAAAGATAAAAGGCGTTAACCCAAGGAATATTGAATACATTTTATTAAAGTATTGTTATTCTATGAAGTATTCTATTACCTTTAAACGGTGTAGCCTGGTGGAGCATGGCTCTATTATCCCAAATAGCAAGCTGATCTTTTTCCCATTCTAATGAATATTGAAAGGTTTTTTTTGTCTGATGATTAAATAAGAACTTCTTTAAGTCTTTTTTTTGTTTAGTCATATATGTGTTAAATTTTAAAAAGTGTCCTGGGCTACAGTATATAGTTTTTTTATTTTTAATAGTTCTTATTATTTTATGTCTGGAAATCAGCTCTTTAGATATTTTTCCTTTTTCTTTTTCTCTCTCCACTGTTGTGATTGATATTGGTCCATGTGAAGAGTAGATGCCTTTTAATTTTTTAAGCTTATTTTTATAATTTTTTGATAATTTTTCATAAGCTAAGTACTGCGAAGAAAAGTCAGTATTAGCAACACCTTTTTTAGGCACTAGTTTAGAAAGTAACATCGTGTATCTAGGAGGTTTTTTTGTATAAGAGGAGTCTGTGTGAAATTGTTCACCAAAGCTAGGTCCTTTGTCAGTAGATTTACGTTGTACAACAGTTATTTGAGGATATTTTTTATTTAAACCTTTCAATCTTGGATAATTAGCTGGTTTACCAAATTTTTTTGCAAAATTAAGATAATTCTTAGAACTAAGTTTTTGTTTTGGAAAATAAATCATTCCATACTTATCAAGTGTAGACTTAATTTCTTTTAATTGCTTATTGTCAATTTTATTAAGATTACAAATAATTTCTGCAGCCCTATTTTTTTTTGAAATTATTTTTAACATTAAATATCTTTTATATTTTTTTGATTTAAGGGTTTTTTGATTATTGTTACAGGGTATTTTTTCTTTTCAACTTCAATAGATAAATTTTTATTGACCAAATTTTCGATAGTATTTCCAGAGTTGACATAACCAAATGAGATATTTTTTTTAAAATTAAATGAATAGTTTCCTGATGTAGTTCTTCCAATTATTTTATCATCTAAGTAAATTGGCTCTTCATGAAGTAACAAAGGTTCTCCAGGTCTGTTATCTTTCAACACCATCATAGCTAATGATTTTGTGGGGTTCTGATCTTTAATTTTTAATAATGCTTCTTTTCCAACAAAATTTATATTTTTTTTATAACTGATTGCAAATTTAAGTCCTGCTTGATATTGATTTTCTTCAGGCGATATATCATGTCCCCAATGTAAAAAACCGCTTTCCATTCTCATAATATCCATTGCATGAGCTCCACAAAGTGATAAGCCATGATTTTTACCTTCTTTAATAATAGCTAAAAATAGTTTTTTGCTTTCATCTATGTTTGTATATAATTCAAAACCTACTTCTCCTACATAAGACAATCTTTGAGCCCAGACTTTAACTCCGTCAATAGTAACAAATTTTCCATGACTAAACTTTATGCCTTCATTTGTAAAATCATCGTTACTGATATTAGATAGTAAATTCCTTGATTTTGGTCCGTATAATCCTAAGCATGTTAAATCTTCTGTTAAATCTTTAAAATTGACCTCTTCTGAAATATGTTTTTTTATATGAAATTTATCATGTTCTCTTGTTGCTGCTGGACCTATCACTCTAAAATGGTTTTTTTCAAGACAAGTAACAGTAACATCTGTCTCTATTCCTCCATCATCATTTAACATCTGGGTATAAGTTGCTCTACCCTCAACATCTTTTATGTTTGCAGTACATATTTTTTGTAATTCTTCGTGAACATTTAGCCCTTCAAGGTCAAATTTTGAAAAAGGAGATAGCTCAAATAATCCTACGTTTTTTCTAGTATTTTTAGTCTCATATTCAGCTGATGGATACCAATTTTGATAACCAAAACTATAATTGTAATCAGCCTTTTCACCTTTTAACGCATACCACATAGGTCTTTCAAAACCACCTGAGGTTCCAAAACAAGCTCCTAATTTTTTTAGCTCTTCTTGGTAGGGTAATACAATTTGGTTTCTTGATGTTTTATGTTGTTTATATGGCCAATGCATTCCATATAAATCACCAAGTGTTTCTGTCACTCTCTCCATAATAAATTTTTTTGATGAATGAAATTTTTGAAATCTTTTAATATCTAATGAAAATAAATCTTCATTAATATGTCCATTAATCATCCATTCTGCAGTAACTCTTCCAGCACCTCCCGAGCTTGCAATTCCAATGCTATTAAAACCACAACATGTAAAAAGTTTTTTAATCTCAGGAGTTTCACCTAAAAGATATTGAGTATCTGGAGTAAATGACTCAGGACCAGAGAAGAATTTTCTAATTCCTGCATTTTCTAACATAGGCAACCTATGGAATGATTTTTGTAAATAAGGCTCGAAATGATCAAAATCATCTGGTAATTCACCAAATGAAAAATCATCTGGAACAACACCAGTATTTTTAAAGGCTGGTTTT
>CABYCO010000029.1 GCA_902517495.1 uncultured Pelagibacteraceae bacterium
AGGAATATAATTCAGTAATTGGAGTTTCAGATGTTTCATTTGACGTAAAAAAAGGTGAAATATTTTGTGTAATGGGACTATCTGGTAGTGGGAAGTCTACGTTAGTTAGACATATTAATAGACTATTAGAACCAACATCAGGAAAAATATTAATAAACAATCAAGATGTAATGCGATTTGATAAAAAAAATCTTCAAGATCTTAGAAATCAAAAAATTGGTATGGTTTTTCAAAATTTTGCATTAATGCCTCACAGATCAGTTTTAGATAATATTGCTATGCCATTAGAAATTAGAGGAGTTAGTAAAAATGATAGATTAGATGCAGCAAATAACATTTTAAATATTGTAGAATTACAAGGTTGGGGAAATAAATATGCTCACGAATTATCTGGAGGAATGCAACAAAGAGTAGGGTTGGCCAGAGCATTAGCTGCTGATCCTGAATTTTTGCTGATGGATGAGCCATTTAGTGCCTTAGATCCTCTTATTAGACGTCAACTTCAAACTGAATTTATTAAACTTTCAAAACAAATGAAAAAGACAACTGTATTTATAACTCATGATCTTGATGAAGCAGTAAGAGTTGGTCATAGAATAGCTATCATGAGAGATGGTAGTGTGGTTCAAATAGGCACTCCGGAGGAGATAGTTGTAAATCCTGCTGATAATTATGTTGCAGATTTTGTAAAAGGTATATCTAGACTAAAAGTCGTTCAGGCCAAAACTATTATGCAACCGTTAGATGATTATAAGAGAAATTTTGGAGAAAATGTTGGCAACAACGAAAGAGTTAACGAAAACGATATATTAAGTAAACTTATTGAGACATCAGTATCAGAGAATAAGCCAATTATAGTGCTTAATAATGACAACGAAGAAGTTGGAATTATTACACAGTCAGATTTGTTGAAAGCGGTTGTTGAAGGAAATGACAATGAATAAGGAGATAAAAAATTTATCTAGGTCTGAGTTAATCAAAAATTTTGTAATCACAAATCCAGACTATTATATTAAGGAATTTAAGAAAATTGGTAGTAAGCCATCTTACTCTTTTTCTTTTAATTTATTTGCTGCATTGTTTGGACCGATTTGGTTTGGGTTAAGAAATGTTTGGAATTATGCCTTAACATTTTTAATAGTTGAAACATTTGCAGTTGTTCAGATTATAAGAGGATTATTTGGCAATATCACAAAAGATGCTTTAGAAAAAATTGATAAAATTCAGTCCACGATTGATTTTAGAAATAAGCAGCTGCAGTCAGCAATCGAAAATAATCCAGATAAGGTAGAAGTTTATGAAAGAGCAATAAAATCTCTTGAAAAGGCAATGAAAGAATATGTGGTAGATGTCCAAGTAATCGAGGCTTCAGCAATATGGATTACCATATCAGGAATTGCTTTATTAGTTTTTATTAAACTTATTCAGGGTGTACTCGCCAATACAATTTTAGAAAAAAGATATTCAGAATGGCTGTCCAATAAATTGATCAGCCCAGGAATGAAAACAAAAAACTACTTGTTAAGTATTGGATTTACAATAGTTATCATGTTTTTTTCAGTTATTCATTACAGTTTCCCTGGTTTTTTTTCTATAATGAATGATTTTCCTACCCATCCAGAGATAAGACTTACATCCATAAAATGGGTTGAAACAATTTTTGATTATGCGGTGATAAAGGGGGACGCAGTATTTACTGCTATAACCATTGGTATCAGATCAGTTCTAGACTTTTTAGAACTTTTATTTGTAAAAACTCCATGGATAGTGATTATAACTACCATTGTAGTTTTAACTGCTTTATCAGCTGGGATAAGAACTGCAATTTACTCAGCTGGATTTTTAGCTTACATGGGTTTTTTAGGTTTTTGGGTTAAGGCAATGACCACACTTGCTTTACTTGGTACAGCCGCAATTTTAAGTATTGCTATAGGAATACCTTTAGGAATTTATTGTGCAAGACGTCAAAGATTTTATTCAATGATAAGACCGATAATGGATTTTATGCAAACTATGCCTGCATTTGTATTTATGATTCCTGTTATTGCATTTTTTGGAACAGGGAAGGTTGCAGCTGTCATCATTACAATGATTTTTGGAGGAACACCTGTTGTAAGACTTACAGTTTTAGGTTTAAGAGGAGTACCTGAAACTATCAGAGAAGCTGCAATAGCTTATGGAGCATCTAAATGGTATTTACTTAGAAAAGTTGATTTACCTTTAGCAACTCCATCAATACTTGCTGGAGTAAATCAAACTGTGATGTTAAGCTTAGCGATGGTTGTAGTAGCATCATTAATAGGAGCTAAAGGCCTAGGACAAGATGTGCTTGAGGCACTACAATATGCAAATGTAGGCCAAGGTATTTTAGCTGGTGTTGCAATATTATTTGTTGCTTTAATATTGGACAGAGTAGTTCAAGGTAAGAAAAGAGTTTAATACTTTAATGAATAAAAATGTATGGTTGCTATTCGCTAGCAATGCATGTGCATTTTCAGTTGCACCTGTAACAGTGTTTTTAAGTGGAATAATTGGATCTAGCATAAGCCCAATTAAATCTTTGTCGACTTTACCAATGTCGTTATCAATTGTAGGCACAGCTCTTTTTATAATAGCTGCTTCCAAAATAATGAGTATCACTGGTAGAAAAAAAGGCTTTATATTATCATCCATAACAAGCTCATTGTTTGCTTTACTGGCAGCTTATGCAGTGATGAAACAAAATTTTATTCTTTATTCATTCTCATGCTTTTCACTTGGATTTGGGATGGCATTTGCTCATCAATATCGTTTTGCTGCTGCTGAAAGTGTAGATAAAAAACAGGCTCCAAAGGCTATTTCCTTATTACTCTTTGCAGGAATTTTATCAGCTCTATTAGGTCCTAATCTAGCAAATCTTGGAAAGAATATAATTTCAGAGGGTTTATATGTAGGCTCTTATTTATGTTTGTCATTATTAACTTTATCATCAATTATTTTTTTAGTTTTTTACAATGAAAAGAAAGTTACTGAGAAAAAAAAAATTTCAAGAGGAAGATCAATTTTAGAATTAATTTCTCAACCAAGGTTTCTTCAAGCTTTAGTCTCCTCATCTTTTGCTTATGCAGTAATGTCTTTTTTAATGACCGCTACTCCAATAAGCATGCATATTAATGATAATATGTCTTTAAACAGCACCAGTTTTGTAATTCAATTACACATAATTAGCATGTTCCTGCCAGCATTGGCTACTGGAAATCTGATTAAAAAATTCGGACACAGCAAAATTATGCATTTTGGCGTATTATTTTTTATAATTACAATATTTCTGAGTTATCTTGATCAAACAGTTACAAACTATTTATTTTCGTTAATATTTTTAGGTCTTGGATGGAATTTTCTATTTATATCAGGGACAAGCTTACTAGTATTAAATTATAGAGAAGAAGAAAGGTTTAGAGCTCAAGGTTTTAATGATTTTATAGTTTTTTCAATTCAAGCTACTGCAAGTTTAACAGCAGGTGTTGTACTAAGTTATACTAGCTGGAAAACAATGAATATGCTGTGTATACCTTTTTTAATTATAATTATTTTTACAACACTAAGAGCAGATAAATTATCCAGAAAAGTTTAATTCTTACATGCCGTGTCAACTTGTAACAGATATTGCTTATTGAAAGATTATTTTAAAAGCATATATAAAGCCCATGAAATCACACAATAAATTTTTAATTATCACTACCTTTTTATTATCAACACTTTTTGCTAATATGGGTTTAGCTGCAGATGTAACAGTAGAAATGTTAAATAGACTGGATAAACAGTCAAATGTTTTTGAGCCAAAGATAGTAAGAGTAAACGTTGGAGATTCAGTTCTTTGGAAAGCTAAAGACAAAGGTCACAACGTTGAATTTATTAAAAAAGGAGTTCCAGATGGCGTTGGTAAATTTAAGTCAAAATTCAATAAGGACGTTGAATACAAATTTGAAGTTCCTGGAATTTACGCATACTGGTGCACACCCCATAAAAATATGGGTATGATTGGTTTTGTAGTTGTTGGTGATGATAAATCAAACCTAGAAGCAATAAAAAAACTTAGATTTTCTTCAAAATCTAAGAAAATAGCTCCAGATTTAATAAATTCACTCTAATTAAATATTAAATCAGTTTTTAACTTTCTTACCCTAATCAGTGAGTTTTTGAACTTATTATCGGTGTGAAAATCTCCTGGAAAAGCAATACATTTAATTTTTGCTTTAACGGCTGATTTTAGGCTAATTTCGGTATCTTCAATTGCAATACATTCATCATTATTTAATTCAAGTTTCTTTAAACAATGTTTGTAAACTTCTAATTTTGATTTTATATTTTTATTCCCAGTGGTATTACCAATATAATTAAAATCTTTCTTCTTAAGATATTTTACTGTGGATAAAAAAACTGAATCAATATTATTTTTTGTTGTAGATGTAGCAAATCCTATTTTTATTTTGTTTCTCTTACAGTAACTGATAATATCTAAGACTCCAGGTCTTGGTTTTATTTTATTTTTTTTTAAATAATTATTAAATATCAATGTTTTTAAATTTCTTATTTTTTTTGCATTAGTAGATGTATTATTTTCTAAACTATATTTCCTAACTCTTTTCTCTCCGCCTGGTTTTTTTAACATTGATTTATAAATTTTTTTACTCCAGTACCAATTTAATCCTACTTTTTGAAATGCTTGATTAAAACAATTTCTTTGTATATCAGAAGTCTCAATAATTGTTCCAATTGAACCAAATAAGACTGCTTTGATTGTCATTAGCCTTTAATGGCACCAGCGGTTAATCCACTTATAACCTGTCTTTGAAAAAACATTACTAATAGAAATAATGGAGCAGTAGCAGACACAACTGCAGATACAGCCCACATTAAATTTCCTTCATGCTGATTGGTTCCAAGGTAACTTTGAATTTTGGGAACCATAGTGTGGTTCTCTTGGTTTAACAATAAAGCTGTTACCGTAAAATCATTATAAGCTAACATGAGACTAAACAATCCAGCTGTGATTACTCCTGGCCACATCACTGGCATTATAATATGTCTAAAGGCTTGGAAGTATGAACAACCATCAATCAAGGCACTTTCATCTAATTCTTTAGGCACAGTTTTAAAAAATGAATAAAGGAGCCATAATGTAAAAGGTTGATTGATTGCAACAAGAACTACAATTGTAGTTGGTAAAATTCCCCAAATTTGTAATTGAAAAAAAGGGAACAGATAACCTGACACCAATGTTATATGCGGCATTGCTCTAAAAATTAAAGCAATAATTAAAATCCAAAATGCATAATTTTTTGTAGATCTGGATAGTGCGTATGCACCTAACGTTCCAAGAAATAATGAAATTGAGACAACACTAATTGTAACTATTACTGTGTTTCTTGAAGCTTTCCAAAATTCACCTTCAAACCACGCGCCACTATAAGCTTCCTTGGTAAATCTAGCGCCAGTTTCAATTAAAGTATTAAAAGCTGTTATTGCATACCACCAATCAGCTCTTGAGAAAAAGTCAGCTCTGACTTTAAAGGATCCCCAAAACGTCCAAATAAATGGAAAACATGCAAGTAACAACCATATAACTATAAATATTGTGTTGAAGGTTTTTAAACTGTTTGATTTTTTATCTAATCCAAAATCCATAATTATCTATTTGTTCTAAATTCTTTCCACGTTCTGAGTAAAACCGGTGTTAAAATTATTGAAATTCCTACAATAGTCATAATCGATGTTGCTGCTGCTGATCCAAATAAAATTACTTCCTCATTAACTAAGTTATCATAAATCAACCAAGATAAAGATTGGGCACTACCTTCAGCACTAAAACCTATGATGGGTTCAAATACTCTAAAATTAT
>CABYCO010000030.1 GCA_902517495.1 uncultured Pelagibacteraceae bacterium
GCAATTTCAAGAGTTCCTAAAAAAGGTTCATATTTAAGTAATATGAGTAAGGGGGCTGTGCCTAAGCTGACCGAACTTACAAAAAAAGAAATAAAAATTTCAAAACTTATTGGAAAAAAATTAAAGAAAGATAATATTTATTTTGCTGGAATCGACTTCATAGATCAGAAATTGAATGGGGATATTAATGTTACGTCCCCTACTGGATTAAAAACATACTATGACCTGTCTAAAATCAATCTTGCTAAGATATTTTGGAAAGGTTTAAGAGCTTGAATAAATTATCAGATCAAAAGAAAGGCTCTCTACTAGCCTTCGTTGCTGTGATGTTCATTACACCTGATTCATTACTTATCAGGCTTTCAGAGATAGAAACATGGGGAATGCTTTTTTATAGAGGAGCCATACCTTTCTTTATAGTCTTAATTGGACTACTATTATTTTATAGGCAAAATTTTATTAATGCTTTTTTTAAAGTTGGTACAGTTGGTATATTTTACGCAATTAGTTTTTCTATTTGTAACATCACTTTCATTGTCTCTATTCAAAATACTAATGTAGCCAATACGTTGATTATGATTGCTTTAGCCCCAATGCTTTCCGCAATACTTGGGGCAATATTCTTAAAAGAAATGCCCAGAAAAGGGACTTGGATCGCTATTTTCATAACATTTTTAGCGGCTTTATTTATTTTTTATGACTCGCTTCAAGTTGGTAATCTTTTTGGGAATATAATGGGATTTGTTACAGCTGCAGGATTAGCTGTGAATGCAGTTCTTATTAGATATGCTAAAGACAGAGATCTTTTGCCTTCTGCTGTAATGGGCAAATTAGGAGTGGCAGTATTTGCTTTCTTTTTTGTTGAAAACTTTAATTTAATTGGAACTGATCAAATTTACATACCGATAATGTGTATTATTTGTGTAGCCCTACCTTTTGTTTTGGTAACGATTGCGCCAAGATTCATACCAGCAGAAGAAGTAAATCTATTTTTCTTATTAGAAACAATAATAGGTCCAATTTGGGTTTGGTTAGTTGTTAAAGAGCAGCCAACTTTGGAGACGATCATTGGAGGTGCCGTGATAATAATCACTTTAGGCGTCCACTCATTTATTAAACTAAGAGAGCCTGAAAAAATTATTAATTAATTTCTTGATTTACTATCAAATCATCCATAGATAGCGAAATTATGGAAAAGATACTTAAAAATTCTTGGGCATTATTCACAGGCATGGGTCTAATTATGATAGCTCATGGCTTTCAAGTTTCTTTACTTGGAGTAAGAGCAGTTCATGAAAGTTTTAGCTTAACAGCAACTGGTTTTATGCTGTCTGGTTATTTTGTAGGTTATTTTATAGGAGCAAAAACAGTTCCAATTTTAGTTTCAAGGGTTGGACACATAAGAGTATTTGCTGCTTTTGCATCAATTGCTTCTATCGTTGTTTTAATCCACTCTATAATCGTCAATCCATTTACATGGTTTCTATTAAGGATTGCCTCAGGTTTTTCAATGGTATGTTTATATACAATTGCTGAAAGCTGGTTAAACGACAGAGCAAGCAATAAAAATAGAGGAAGTGTTTTATCAATTTATATGATCGTTCTGTATGGATCTATGGCGATTGGAATGTTTTTTTTAAACTTCAGTAAGCCAGAAAATTTTCAGCCATTTATACTTGTTTCTTTATTCATGTCTCTTTCACTTGTTCCAATATTATTAACTAAGAAAAAACCACCAAAATTTAAAAAAATTATTGGAATGAAAATTAAAGAACTTTATGAAGCCTCTCCTTTTGGAATGGTAAGTGCTCTTTTATGTGGAATTTGTCACTCAGCAATGTTTGCTTTAATTGCTGTTTATGCAGCATCAATGAATTTTAGTATTTTTGAAATTTCTTTTGTAACTTTTCTAATTGCTATTTCTGGAGCTATTTCCCAATGGCCTATTGGTAAACTATCAGACATTTATGACAGAAGAACAGTTACAGTATATTCTACTTTTGCTTCGGCTTTCTTTGCGCTATGTGCAATTTTTTCAGTTGGTACAATGCATTTACCTGATGGTTTAGCTAGCTCAAAGTTTTGGTTTTATATTTTTACAGGTCTTTATGCTTTCTTTAGTCTTCCTATGTTTGCATTAATTTTTGCTCACACTAATGATTTTATAGCTAAAGAAAAATTTGTCGCTGCAGGCGCAGGTTTACAATTCACCTTTGGAATGGGTGCAATTAGTGGACCTTTTTTATGTTCTATGTTTATGGATTTTATAGGAGAGAATGGTTATTTTATATTTCTAATTATATTTCACTGTTTAATAGGAGCATATGGAGTTTACAGGATGAATGTTAGAGAGGTTGTTGAAAACCCTGACTCTCAATTCACGCCTCTTCCTACAACAATAACACCTATTGGCTTAGAACTTAATCCAGCGACAGAGCCTATCGAAGACCCGATAAAACCAGTAGGAACCGAAGAAACAGTTATTGTAGAAAATAATCCTTCCCAATAATTAAAATCTTATTTAAAACTTTTATTCTGCTAAAATAGTTTATGACTAAAACTATAAATCTTGGAGTATTGGGTATTGATCATGGTCATATCTTCGACATGCTTGATGAGATGCTAAAAGAGGGATGTAGTTGCAATTATTTTTGGACCGAAGGATCTCCGTTAACATTAGATGAATTTAACAAAAAATATCCTCAAATAAAAAGAGTGGGTAATAAAAGTGATATTTTAAATGACGGTGCAATTGATATGATTTTAATTTCATCAATTCCCAAAGATAGAGCAAATCTATCTATGGACGCAATGAAAGCTGGAAAAGATGTAATGGTTGACAAGCCAGGATGTACAACACTTGAGCAACTTAATAATCTAAAACAAACAGTTAAGGAGACAGGTAAAATTTGGTCAATTAATTTTTCAGAAAGATTTCATGTAGCTGCTGTTGCAAAAGCTGAAGAACTGGTCGCTGATGGTAAAATTGGAAAAGTAAAACAAACAATTGGCACTGGTCCGCATAGGCAAGGTAATTATGAGAGACCAGATTGGTTTTATGATCGTGATAGTTATGGTGGAATAATAACAGATATAGGCTCACATCAAATTCATCAATTTTTAGTATTTACAAATTCAAATGAAGCTAAAGTAAATCATGCGTTAGTTGAAAATACGACTAGGAAGGAATTTTCTGGTTTTCAAGATTTCGGTGAAGTTAATCTTACTGGAAATGGTGGTCATGGATATGTTCGTTTAGATTGGTTTACTCCTGATGCGCTTCCCACTTGGGGAGATGGAAGGTTATTTGTCCTGGGTGATAAAGGTTTTATTGAAATTAGAAAATACACAGATTTAGCAAAATCTGAAAAAGGAAATCAGTTATATTTAGCAAATAATGATGAAGTTAAACATATTGACTGTTCAAATGTAAAACTCCCCTACTTTACTAATTTAATTAAAGATGTTTTAAATAGAACTGATACTGCTTGTTCGCAAGAACTTACTTACTTATCAATGGAAGTAGCAATCAAAGCTCAAGAATTAGCTGAAAAAAAATGAAAAAATATCAGGTAGCAATAATAGGAACTAATATAGGAGCTAAACATTTTGAAGATTTTCAAAAAGTATCAGACCGATTTAGTGTTCATACATTGTGTGGTTTAACTAGAGATGCAATAGATAAAATATTGGCTTCAAATAATGATACTAAAATGTCATTAAACTTTGATGATGTATTAAAAGTAAAGGAAATAGATATAATTGATATTTGTCTTCCGCCCCATTTACATTTTTCTGCGTGCAAAAAATCTCTTGAAGCTGGAAAGCATGTAATTTGTGAAAAACCATTGGTTTCAAGTCTTAAAGAAATTGATGAGCTAGAAAATATTAGTAAAGAAACAGGAAAGATAATTTTTCCTGTATTCCAATATAGGTATGGATTAGGATTTTCTAAATTTAAGGCACTAATAAAGTCAGGACTTGCTGGAAAACCTTTAATCGCCTCATTGGAGACTCATTGGAACAGAGGAAAAGATTATTATTCTAAGCCTTGGCGAGGTACTTGGGATGGCGAGCAAGGAGGAGCAATATTAAGTCATGCTATACATATTCATGACTTGGTGAGCATGATACTAGGCCCAGTTTCAAATGTATTTGCAAAATTAACTACAAGAGTAAATGATATTGAGGTCGAAGACTGTGCATCTTTATCAATTGAAATGAAAGATGGAACATTGGTCACTAGCTCTATCACCCTAGGTGCAGCAAATGATACCAGTAGACTAAAATTCTGTTTTGATGGACTGACTGTAGAATCAGGAGCATCTTCAGATAAGCCTTATAATCCAGCTGACGATGAATGGATCTTTTTACCTAGAGCTCCTATAACACAAAGTCAAATAGATGAGGTATTATCAAAAATTGAAAAACCTAAATCATGGTATGCAGGAATGTTTGATGAAGTAGCAAAGAAATTAGATGGCTCCCCAAGTGATGAAGTGACTTTGTCAGATGCTAGAAAATCATTAGAATTCGTGACTGCTGTTTATCAATCATCAAGACAAAAAATAAATATCAAACTTCCAATTGGTAAAGATAATACTTTTTATAATTCATGGTTACCAAAAAAATGAAAATGATATTTTTATTGCTTGAATTGACACAAATTTTAAATATTAATAGACTGTGAACTCAAAATATTCATTAAAAAAATTTTATCATAATGGTATGGCTTACCCATTTGAGTTATCTAATAAGTTCAAAAATTTAGAAAATGAATACTTTTCCTTTCAAAGAAAAGCAAAAACTAAATTAGGTCACATCGTTACTCTTAAGCCTAATTTATTGTCTACATTTTTTGATAAACTAGCAAGAGATGAGTCAATTTTAAAGAAAGTAAAACAAATCATTGGGGATGATATATACATCTGGTCTTCAGCTTTTTTTCCCAAAGCGCCAGGAGAAGGAATGATTGTAAGTTACCATCAAGATAATCCATACTGGCAATTGACTAGCGAAAAAGTGGTTACGGCATGGATAGCAATGACAATAAGTGACAAGAACTCTGGAGCTTTAGAGATTGTGCCAAAATCTTCTAATTTAGGTGTAATAAATGATTTAGATGTAAAAGATGCAAGAAAGTCATATTTAAAAGGTCAGAAAACAACTAAACCAAATGATATGCTTTCTTACAACCAAAACTTAGAAAGTTTTATAAAAAAGAATAAACCAGAAGTAATTAATCTTAGACCTGGCCAATTTTCGTTGCATCATGTTAATGCAGTGCATGGTAGCGGTATTAATAAATCATCAGCATACCGCATTGGGTACGCAGTGAGATATATATCTTCAGATACCCAACATTTAAAGGAAAAAAGAGACAGTGCAATTCATGTATCCGGAAAAAAAAATGATTATTTTGAAAATGAATTAAGACCAATTTCAGATTTTGATAGAAATGCTATTAAAGAATATAACAAAGCAATGAAAACAGCTGGTGCATTTGGTAATAAAAAATATGCTAGTTAATTAATTTACCTGATCAAAATATGCATAAAGACCAAATAGAGAAAGTTTTAATTAAAATTATTCAACAAAGAACTCCTATAAGA
>CABYCO010000031.1 GCA_902517495.1 uncultured Pelagibacteraceae bacterium
TCAGATCTTATAGCAAACTTTTTTATATTTAATTTATCATCAATAGAAAAATTAATTAAAGAATTTGTGTCTAGTTTTATGTTTTGATCTCTTACAAAGTCTTCTTGAATATTTAAATATTTTTTCAACTTCTTTGTATTAATCTCATTATTTTTTCCTTTTAAAAGGATTTCCACATCTGAAATTTTAGAATCACTCTTATTTAATTTTAAATTAATTATATTATTGTCTGATTCACCATTATTTTTATCCAACAACGAGTAATTACTTTTTAAGTCTAATTTTAATAACTTATCTCCAAAAGTTAATTTAGTTTTAATATTCTTTAAGTATAAAATATCTTGGATTTTTTTATTAAGTTGTAATTTATCTAAATCAATCGTTGAGTTGATAAGGTAGTTTTTTAATTTACTATTTTGAATTTCAAATGTGAATTTATTATCTGTTTCGATGTTTATATTTCCTTCAGATAGTAGATAAGGATCTAATTTAAAGAGATTTAAAAAAATTTTAGGATCTACAAATATTTTTTTATTACTAATATTTCCATTTATCTTGATATTTTGGTTTTTTTTACCTTTTAAATTTATTTCTAAATTATTATTTTTATAATCATTATTTAGTTTCAAGTTATCAGAAAAGGCGAAATTTGAGGCTAAATCTGCATTAAATTGGTTATTTTCATACTTAGAATTAATTATACCATCCTTAAGAAAAACTAAATTTTGATACTGGTTACTAAAATAGACTTCATCAAAATTTATAACAGTATCGATTTTTAAATTTTTTAATTTATAGTTTTTAAGACTAAATGAGAAAAGATTTTTACTTTTAAGTAAAATATCTGCTTTAGATAAAAAATCTTGTTTTATATTTACTAATTTAAATATTATATTTGGGTTTATCAGTGCTTTATCATTTTCAATATCACCTTTGATATAGTATATACCTGATCTTTCATTTTTAATTTCAATGCTTTTTGATAACAAATTTAAATCCTGATATTTAAAGTTTAAATTAGAAATTTTTGTAAGTTTATCTTTTGCTTTAAAATTAAAATTAATATTATCAAGGCTACTATTACCAACTAAATTAAACTTAGCATCTTTAATATTTCCAGAAATCGTATAAGAATCAATTTTGTCTTCAATTGAATTAAATTCAGTATCTAATTTGAATTTAATCAGCCCATTTTTAATCTGGCTATAAAATATGAATCTAGATAAATCGTAATTTATTGAGTTTAATAATGATGTGAAATTTTTTATAGAGTTTTCTGAAGTCTCTATTTTTATATTTTTAATTGAGTTTTCTTTTTTAATAAATTTTAAAGCATTCAAATTAATATCTATATTTAAGATTTTTAAAGAGTTATTGGCTGCAATCAAAATTGCATTTTCTGTGTTTATATTAAATGAAGCTTGAGTAGGATTTAACTTAATAAATACATCGTCAAGTTTAAGAGTTAAGTTAGAATTATAATCTTTAACCTTATTATTTATAAAAGTGTTAAAATTATCAGTTTTTACTCCATAAATACTTAAATAAATTATAGAAACTAATAGAATTGTTAAAATTACTGAAGTTGTAGTTAATATTAATTTACGCATTTATATTATATAAGGAATTTTCTAAAAAATCATCAATTTCACCATCCAAAACTTTGTCAGGATTTGAGTTCTCATAATTTGTTCTGTTATCTTTGACCATTCTATAAGGGTGTAAAACATATGATCTTATTTGATGACCCCAGCCAATTTCTGATTTAGAACTCTCAATATTATCGCTCTCTTTTTTTCTTTTTTGAATTTCATGTTCATATAGTCTTGCTTTAAGCATATTTATACAAGTTTCCTTATTCTTGTGTTGAGATCTTTCATTTTGGCATTGAACAACAATTTTACTTGGAATGTGAGTAATTCTTACAGCACTATCAGTTGTATTAACATGCTGTCCTCCTGCCCCGCTTGATCTGTAAGTATCTATTCTTAAATCTTTGTCTAATATTTCGATATCTATATCCTCACTAATTACCGGATAAACCCAAACACTTGCAAAACTCGTATGTCTTCTAGCTCCTGAGTCAAAAGGTGATATTCTAACTAAACGATGAATTCCAGATTCTGATTTTAAAAAACCATATATATATTCTCCAGAAATTTTTATTACAGATGATTTTACTCCTGCTTCATCTCCCTTGTGTTCACTAATTAGTTCTACATTATGACCTCGATCAGCTGCCCACTTCATGTACATTCTTCTTAGCATTGCAGCCCAATCTTGACTTTCTGTACCACCTGCGCCTGCATGAAATTCTAAATAGCTATCTAGAGTATCATTTTCATTAGATAAGAAACATTTAATTTCTAGTTTTTTAAATTCATTTTTTAAAATAGTAAATTTATCTAGTGACTCTTTAATTAATTGTTTGTCATTTTCATCGATTGCTAATTTAAAAATATCATATAATTCATTTATTTCACCCTCTGACTGTCTGTGAGAATTTAATAAATTATCATAGCCTTTTTTTTCTTTTAATATTTTTTCAGCTTGTTTTCTGTCCAACCAAAATTTTGGGTCCTCTATAAGGATGTTAAGTTTATTTCTTTTTGACTCAATTTTTTGAGTTTCAAAGAAACTCCTTGATTCTTTGATTAATTTTAATCACCTCAGATTTAAATTTTTCGATCTCTTGTTCCATTAATAAAACTTTAGAATATTTTTTTTTAATATACTATAATTGTAATTATCATTACTAATATTTTCCTGATTTTCAATTTTTTCTTTTTTATAAGACTCAATTATTGTTTTTTTTGATGCAAAATCTGCTTTTTTTCCAGTCTCAGCGTCGATTACAATCATTTTAATTCCTTTGGCAATTTTGAATGGTCTGGCTTCATAATTGTTCACTGCATTTTTTATGAACTCTTTAAATATTGGTAATGCTGTTTTAGAGCCCGTTTCATATTTTCCTAATCTTTTAGGATTGTCATACCCAACATAAACTCCCACTACAAGATTCGATGTATAACCTATAAACCAAGTATCAGTATTATTATTAGTTGTGCCTGTCTTTCCTGCTAATTGTAAATTTAAATCACGTAATCTTTTTCCAGTGCCTCTTTGAATTACCCCTTCCAATATTGAGGTCATTTGATAAGCAGTTTGTGGGGAAAAAATTTGCTTAAAATCACTTTTTATTATTGGTACGCTATTTCCTTCAAATGAAATCTTATCGCAATTGTCACAAAACCTTTTTTCTTTATTAAAAATCGTATTTCCCTCACTATCCTGAATTCTATCAATTATTATTGGTTTGACTAACTTTCCACCATTTACAAAGGAACAGTAAGCACTCGTAATATTCAACAATGTGGTTTCTGCCGAACCTAGTGAAACAGACAATAGCTCATCAGGGTTTTCATATATATTTAGTTTTTTTGAAAAGTTTATAATCTTTTCTATTCCTAAGTCTTGGGAAATCCTAACAGTCATTAGGTTTCTAGACTTCTCAACTCCAGTTCTTAATGTAGAAAGACCATAAAATTTTTTACCATAATTTTCAGGTTTCCACATTTTTAGACCTTCTCCTTGATCAAGAACTATAGGAGCATCAAGAATTAAAGAAGATGGTGTATAATTATTTTCTAATGCTAGAGCATATATAAAAGGTTTAAAGGCAGATCCAGGTTGCCTTTTTGCTTGAGAAACTCTATTAAATTCACTTTTTTTAAAACTGAAACCTCCCGACATTGCTAATACTCTACCGCTGTAAGGGTCCATAACAACAATCCCTCCATTAACGTCAGGTAACTGTCTTAAACTAAATAATCCATTTGTAATTTTTTTAACATAAATTAGATCGTTAATTTTAAAAATTTGGTCAAAATTTTTTCTCGTCCAATTAATATCTTCATAAGTTATAACACCATTTTCCCCATTTGATGTTTGAATTACAGTCTCAAATTTATCTATTCTTTTTACAATTGCTATTTGCCAGCCAATTTTTTTTTCGAGGTTAAATTTATCTAAATTTTTATTCCAATCTTTACTCTTTCTATTATCTAAAGAGCCACGCCAGCCCTTTCTCTTATCATATTCTAATAGACCTTTTCTTAATGAAGCTGAAGCTAAGTTTTGAAGTTCTAAATTAATAGAACTTTTTATATTGAATCCTTGTTTGTAGACTTTATCATATCCATAATTCTTGATTACCTTTTTCCTTATATCTTCCACAAAATATCTTGTATCTTCTAAAAAAATTCTTCTTCTTTTTTTTAAAATAATTTTTGAATTAGTTAATTCATCATAATTTTTTTTAGAAATATAACCATTCTCATAAAGATTTTTTATTACCAAATTTCTTCTATAGGTTGCTAATTCTTCATTTTTGTATGGGTTATATTTGCTAGGAGCCTTTGGTAATGCGGCTAATAACGCAGACTCTGAATAATTCAACTCATCAATAGGTTTATCAAAATACCTAAGGCTTGCTGAAGCTATACCGTATGATCCTTCTCCAAGATAAATCTGATTTAAATAAAGTTCTAATATTCTCTCTTTTGATAATACTCTTTCAATCCTAAAAGCTAGAATAGCCTCTTTTATCTTTCTATCTAAACTTACCTCATTAGATAAAAGAAAATTTTTGGCTACTTGCTGAGTTATAGTGGACGCACCTTCAAGTCTATTGGATCTTATTAAATTAAAAATGTTGTTTTTAATTGCTCTTAACACCCCTTTAGCATCTACTCCAGGATGATTAAAAAAATTCTTATCTTCAGAGGATAAAAATGAATTGATTATTTTTTTTGGTATAGCATTAAATGGAACAAATATTCTTTTTTCAGAGGAGAAATCACTTATTAATACTCCATTTCCAGAGTATACTTTGCTTGATACTGGTGGCTTATAATTTTTTAAAAACTTGTAATCTGGTAATTTATTGGAATAAGACCAAAGAATAGAGAAAGCAACTATTAATCCTATTAATGAAATTAAAGTTATAGCTATTAAAAGGTTTTTTATAATTTTACTCATTTTAGTTTAAATTATTGATTGAATTTGTTAAAGTTATGGCACCGAATTTTAAAAATAAACAAATGAAAAATAATCAAAATTTATGTCTAAAAATTTATACATCGATGCATCGCATCCAAACGAAACTAGAGTTGTTCTCAAAAAAGATAATCATATTGAAGATTATGAATACGAAAGTGTAAACAACACATTAATAAAAAATAACATTTATTTAGGAAAGGTAAGTAGGATAGAACCTTCTCTTCAGGCGGCATTTGTTGACTTCGGGAGAGAAAGACATGGATTTCTCTCTTTTAATGATATTCAATCTGATTATTACCAGCTTCCGCACAGCGATTTAGAAAGAATAAAACAAGAGGAAGAAAAAGTTCGAGTGGAACTTTCAAAAGAAAGTGAAAATAATGAAAATCAAATT
>CABYCO010000032.1 GCA_902517495.1 uncultured Pelagibacteraceae bacterium
ATATTTAAGGTATCCTTTCTTAATCGACCCTTGCTTGGAATACCAATTTTAATCATTTAAGCTTATTGCACCTCCAACTGCTGGGATTTTTTTTGAAGATCCTAAATCAAAAATAAGATTGTCATAACGACCTCCATTAACTTGAATTTTTCTAGAGTTTGAATTTATAGTAATTTTAAATACCATCCCAGTGTAATATTCCAAATGTCTTCCAAAAGAAGATGAAAAATTTACATTTAATTTTGAAACCTTATTTTTTGTGATTGGAAAATAATTTTTACCAACAGTAAGATTTATTTTATTTTTTTTAAAAAAAGCATTTAGAGTAGTTGCTGCATTACTCATTTTGCAATTAATTCTTAAATATTCCCTTATAATCTTTACTACATTTTGACCTTTTACTTGTCTTCTAGGATCTTTAATTTTGTTATCAAATCTGATCAGTATTTCTCTTAAGGAACGCCCCGCTATATTTCTGTTTTGATTTTGTTTACATAGTTTAAGGTATCTTTTTTTATCCAACTCAACGATAGTTTCATCAACATCTGAATTAGTCTCTAAACGTCTTAATAATTCATTAAAATAAGTCTCTCTCCAAAAATGTCTTTGCAATCTAAGTTTCCATCTTTTTGGAATATCTAATTTGTTTATTAATAAGTGAAAAATTTCTACATTTCCAATTGTTATACTTCCAGACTTATATCTAAATTTATTTAAAACTTTAATGCCAGTGTTTATTATTTGCTTATCATCTCTCTTTTCATCTTTTGATCCTAAGATCTCAAAACCTATTTGATCTCTTATAATTTTTTCATTTTTTTTCTGAACTTTTCTGAATGCTTGACCATTATAAAATACTTTTGAAGATCTCTTTTTTTTTTGATTGAGATATTTGATACAAGAGGCAATGGTTAAATCAGGTCTTAAACAAATTTCCTTTCCATTCTGATCCATAAATGAAAAAATTAAACTTCTAAATGACTCTCCAGATCTCTCAAGAATTAGATTGGTTGGAATTACTGTATCTAAATCTATATAATCAAATCCACTTGATTTTAAAGATTTAAGTATATTTTCAGATAAGTTTTTTGACTTCATCGATTAAATCTTTCATGGGAATTGTTTTGTTGTTCTCACCCTTTACACCCTTTAAATTTTTAATGGTCACTGTATTATCTTTAAATTCATTTTCTCCACAGATTACTGCAACTGGTAATTGGCGTTTGTTTGCATAAGTAAGCTGCTTACCAAGATTTTTTTTGGTATCTAAAAATATTTCTGAATTTATATTGTTTTGTCTTAAAAGATCTAAAATTTCGTAGTAGTTATTTAAGTATTTTTGATCCATCACACACACTAAAACTGGTTTTTGTTCGTCTAATTGAAACTGATCTAATTGCATTAATGCAAACAAAAGTCTATCTACACCAAAACTTATACCTGTACCTGGAATGTCAACTCCTTTAAATCTTGATATAAGTTTTGCATAGGCTCCACCTGAACAAATACTACCAATATCTACTTCTTTACCTTTATTATTTGTAACTTTAAAATTTAAATTAGTTTCAACAATAAAATCAGAATAATACGCCAAGCCTCTGACAATTGTGAAGTTGTTTTTGACTTGATCTAAGTTTGATCCATATCCAAGGACCTCAAAAAAGTCTTCTAATTCCTTGATTCCTTCTTGTGATAGTGAGTTTTTTAAATTTTGTTTCAGTTCATTTAAATCTTTAATTTTTAAATAGTCTAATATTTTAGAAACCTGCTTATCATTTAAGTCTGCACCTTTTGTAATAGCGCCACTAGTATCTTTTCTTTCCTTTCTCAAAAGGTCCTCTACACCTTTTATTCCAAATCCAGGCTTATCAAGTTTATCAATTGCCCTAATAACTTTTAATTGTTTTTCCTCAGTAATTTGTAATTCATCTAGTAAACCTTGAACTATTTTTCTGTTACTTACATTGATTGTAAACTGATCTTTCTTTAATCCACATTCTAAAAGTGTTGCTGAAATTAAATTACAAAGTTCAGCGTTAGCTTGTGATGAACTAACATTTCCCACAATATCAAAATCTGCCTGTAAAAATTCTCTATATCTTCCATTGCCCGCTTTTTCATTACGAAATACATTTTGAATAGCATATCTTTTATAAATTGACGGTAATTCTTGGTTATTTTGAGCAACAAATCTTGCTAGAGGACTAGATAAGTCATATCGAAGAGTAATACTTTTATCTCCATCTTTAAATGAAAATACATCAGACATAGGATTAACTTCATCTTCAGCTAGAAAAGATCCTATATTTTCACTTATTTCGAACGATGGTGTTTCGAGTGGTTCAGCACCAAACTTAATAAAATTATTCTCAATTACTGATAACAGCTTTTTTTTGAGAAGAAGTTTCTTATCCCAACGATCTTCAAATCCTGAGGGTAACCCAGGTATTAATTTATTTTCTTTATTCATTTTTTGGTACCCTGGCTTGGAATTGAACCAAAAACTAAAGTTCCACAAACTTTCGTGATAACCATTTCACCACCAGGGCCTGTTGTTGTTTTATACTAATTAGAGTTAAATTTAAATTTTAAAATAGTTAAATAGCTAGCTGGAAGCCAGCATGAAAATGATGTCTTTTATGAGATACTGAAATTTTACTATTTTTAATCATGGAGGTTAAATAGCATTTTAGACTTAAAATGCAAGTATGTATTGTATAGGAATATTCATAGGGTTTACCTACTTTTATTCCTATACAAAATTTTAAATGAAATAAATTTTAAGAAGTTTTCTTTAAATTCACTGCGCTTGGACCTTTGTCTCCATCCTGAATTTCAAATTCTACAGCGTCGTTCTCATTCAAAAAACGAAGTCCTGCTTCACGAACTGCGCTTGCATGAACGAAACAATCTTTTTCTCCGTCTTCTCTTTCTATAAACCCGTAGCCCTTCTTACCGTTGAACCACTTTACTTTTCCTTTTAATGTACTCATACTTTTCTTTTACTCTTTCTTTATTGTATTAAACTTAGCTAAACTTCAGCTAGCGGGATAGTTATTAGATTTTAAAATTGAATGCAAGCATTTTTGCTGCAAGGTTTTATTTCTAAAATGGTGGCTTCGGCGGGACTCGAACCAGCGACACAAGCCTTTTCAGGGCTCTGCTCTACCAACTGAGCTACGAAGCCATTATTTAAAACCTAAAAATAATTCTTCCTTTTGTCAAATCATAAGGTGTTACTTCGACTGTTACATTATCACCTTGAAGAACTCTAATCCTATTCTTCCTCAACTTTCCAGCTGTGTGAGCTGTAACAATATGATTATTTTCAAGTTTTACTCGGAACATGGCATTAGGTAATAAATCGATCACTTTACCTTTAAATTCCAATAAATCTTGTTTCGACAAATTTTGTTACTCCTTATTTATTCTAGATTTTATACTCAAAGCATGACCTTTTAATTCTTCATACTCAGCGAGATGTGTAGCGTATTCTCCTATTTTCTCAACACCTTTTTTTGAAAGAGTTATAAGGCTAATTTTTTTATAAAATTCACTTAAACTTAACCCTGATGAAAATTTAGCTGATGCATTAGTTGGTAATACATGGTTTGTCCCAACAGCATAGTCGCTTAATGCCATAGGAGAATATTTTCCTATACAAATACTTCCCGCATTAACAATTTTATCTTTATACTTTTTATAATTGCCAACATTTATTTCTAAGTGTTCAGGAGCTATCTCATTAATTGCATCAATAATTTGTCTATCATTATAGACTTTTAAAATTAGTCCGTTATTTTTAATGCTTTTAGATGCAATACTTTTTCTTGGTATCTGTTTTAATTTTAATTCTAAATCTTTTTTAAATTTTTTAATCAAATTTAAATCCTTAGTGATTAATATACACTGTGAGTTTGAGTCATGTTCTGCCTGACCAATCATAGATGTGGTGACTTCATTTAAATTAGTTTTGTTATCTGCTAATATTGTTATTTCAGATGGGCCTGCAATCATTCCTTCAATACCTACATCCCCAAAAACTTGTCTTTTAGCACCAGCAACAAAGATATTGCCAGGACCAACAATTTTATTTACTTTTTGAATATAAGCTAAACTACCTATGGCTTGTGCACCTCCCATTGAATAAATTTCATCAATACCTAATTTTTTTGCTGCATATAAAACTGCAGGATTTAATTTTCCATTATTTTTTGGATTTGCTAGCACAATTCTTTTTACACCAGCTATTTTTGCTGGAATTGCATTCATCAACAAAGTTGATGGTAAGTTTGCTGGAACATAAATTCCAACAGATTGAATTGGTACGTATTTATATTCTATTTTATTATTTAAATTATCTTTATAAAAAATATCTTTAGTTTTTTGTATAGAATGAAATTTAATTATACGTTTATATGCAAAATCTATAGCTCTTTTAATTGATGGATCTAAAGATTTAATTGCTTTATTAATTTGCTTAATACTTGGCTTAATTTGAGTATTTTTGCTAAATTTATTCTCATATTTTAAAAGACTTTTATTTTTATTGTTTTTAATATCTCTTAAGATTTTTGATATTATTTTATTTTCAGTTTTTTTTCCAGATCTTCTAAGATCT
>CABYCO010000033.1 GCA_902517495.1 uncultured Pelagibacteraceae bacterium
AAGTATTGCTGGAAAATATATAGTTTTAATGCCTAACACAGCTAAAGGAGGAGGTATATCAAGAAAAATATTTAATCCAGGTGATAGAAAAAAAATAAGAAAAATATTAAATGAAATTGATATTCCAAAAGAAATGGGAATTATTGTCAGAACTGCTGGCTCAAATAAAACAAAAAATGAAATTGACGATGATCTTAAAAATTTAATTATTGTTTGGAACTCAATTAAAGAAAATGCACTAAATTCGATTGCTCCTTCTTTAATTCATCAAGAAAGTGATATTATTAAAAGAAGTATAAGAGATATGTATGATGATGAAACCCAAAGTATAATAGTTGAAGGCAATGAAGGATATCAAAAAGCCAAGAATTACATGAAACTCATGATGCCTAAACAATTAAAAAAGGTTAAAAAATTTAGGGAAAAAATTCCATTATTTTTTAGAGAAAATATAGAAAAAAAACTTTTTGAAATTTTTAATACAGAGGTAAAACTTAGTTCTGGTGGCTATCTTGTCATAAATCCAACAGAAGCTTTAGTTTCAATTGATATTAACTCAGGGAAGTCAATAAAGCAAAAGAATGTTGAAAGTACTGCCTTAGATACCAATCTAGAAGCAGCTGAAGAGATAGCCAGACAAATAAAAATTAGAGATTTATCTGGTTTAATAATTATTGATTTTATAGATATGCTTAGCTTTAATAATCGTAAACAAGTAGAAAGAAAGTTAAAAGAAAGATGCAGAAATGATAGGGCAAGAATTCAAATAGGTAGAATTAGTAATTTTGGTTTACTTGAAATGTCTAGACAAAGGTTAAGGGAAAGCAATATTAAATGGTCCATTAGATTAACAAATGAAACATTAGCTTTAAAAGTAATTAAACTAATCGAAATTAAAATATTTGAAACAAATGCTAAAATAGTAGAAGTGAATATTAATGAAAAAATACTGATTTATATTGAAAAATATTTTTCAGAAGATTTAAATTATTTTAAAAAGAAAAATAAAGTTAAAATAAACCTTAATGTTTCTGAGAGCTTAGGTTTGCAGGATTACACCATAGAATTCAAATCTAAATCAGGTAAAATATTGGAGAAGGTTGAAAAAGTTGAAAATTTACAAAAAATTACAGAGGAAAAAGCAGATAAAAACATAGAAGCAAAAAAAGAAAAAAAATCTGCTTTTAAAAGAAAAAAATTTAAAAAAAGAAAAAATTTTAAGAAAAAAAATTAAATTATTCCCTTTTTTGTTGTCGAAGGTGACCCTTGTAGATTCGGAGCAATCCTTCCAGAGAGAAAAGATTTTCGTCCGGATATTACTGCATATTTCATTGCCTCTGCCATTTGGAATGGGTTTTTAGCCTTAGCTATTGCGGTGTTAATTAACACAGCATCACAACCTATCTCCATAGCTTCAACTGCATCTGAAGCTTGCCCTATTCCAGCATCAATTATTAAAGGAACTTTTGTTTGATATCTTAAAATTTTAATATTTGTTTTATTTTGAATGCCTAGACCTGATCCAATTGGAGCAGCTAATGGCATAATAGCTGAGGCCCCTGAATTTTCTAATCTCTTACACATAAGTGGATCATCATTACAATAAACCATTACTTTAAAACCCTCTTTAGTTAAAACTTCTGTTGATTTAAGAGTTTCAATCATATCTGGAAATAGATTTTTTTTATCCCCCAAAACCTCTAATTTAACTATTTTCCAACCTCCAATTTCCCTAGCAAGTCTTAATGTTCTTAAAGCATCTTTAGAAGTAAAGCATCCAGCAGTGTTAGGTAAGTACATTATTTTTTTAGGATCAATATAATCCATTAATATGGGTTTAGATTTATCTAATATATTTACTCTTCTCACAGCAACCGTAACTATTTCAGCCCCTGAAATTTTAATCGCTTTTGCACACTCTTTCATGTTTTTATATTTTCCAGTACCAACAATAAGTCTAGATTCGAATTTTTTATTTGCAATTTTAAATATGTCTGATTTCATTAACCTCCACCTATAAAATGTACAATTTCTATTTTATCTTTATTTTTTAAAAAAATTTTATTTAACTTTTTTTTATCAATAATCTCTTCATTTAATTCTATTGCTACTTTATTAATTGGAGTTTTTAACTTTTCAATAAGATTTTTTAATGAAAATTTTATATTTACAGTCAAAAGCTTGCCATTGACTACTATTTTTATTTTATTTTTTTTGTTCATATATTATAAAGTTTAGATGAGTAAATTAATAATTATTAATGGGCCCAATCTTAATCTATTAGGTGAAAGAGAACAAACTCAATATGGTAGCAATGACTATAAATATCTTGAGGAAATTTGTAAAAATAGAGCAAAAGATTTAAATATTGATATAGATATTAAACAATCAAATGTTGAAGGAGATATCGTTAATATTATTCAAGATGCTCGTAAAACTCATAATGGAATAATAATAAACGCAGCAGGATATAGTCATACTTCCGTTGCTATTAGAGATGCATTAAGTATTTTCAAAAAACCTATTATAGAACTCCATATATCAAATATTTATAAAAGAGAGGATTTTAGACACAAGTCGCTCATAAGCGCGGTCGTAACTGGTATTATTTGTGGACTAGGGATAAATGGCTATACTTTGGCCATAAATTCTATGCATGAAATCTTAAAAAATGAAAATTAATAAAAATATTATTAAAGAGTTAAATGACTATTTAGAAGAATTTAATCTCACAGAAATAGAGTACACTGAAAAAGATGTTAAAGTAAAAGTTTCAAAATCAAGAGCATCAAAAAATATTGAAACAATAGTACCTGATAAAGAAAAAAAAGTTATTAAAGATGAAGTTTCAATTGATAACTCCAAAAAGATCACTTCACCTATAATTGGTACAGCATACCTAGCTCCAGAACCAGGAGGTAAAAAATTTATTGAGATAGGTCAGAAAATTAAAAAAGGTGACACAATAATGATTGTAGAGGCAATGAAAACAATGAATCATGTACCAAGTCCAATAGATGGAGTTGTGAAAGAAATTAGTGTTGAGGATGGACAGCCTGTTGAGTTTGGTCAAACGATTGCGACCATCGATTAAATTAATGTTTAAAAAAATACTTATAGCTAATAGAGGTGAAATAGCAGTACGTATTATAAGAGCTTGCAAAGAATGGGGAATTGCAACTGTGGCCATTCATTCAGATGTGGATAGAGATAGCATGCACGTAAGATTAGCAGATGAAAGTATTTGTGTGGGTCCACATCAACCAACCTTAAGCTATTTAAATATTCCAGCTATAATGTCAGCTATTGAACTTACAAGTGCTGAGGCCGTACATCCTGGTTATGGTTTTTTATCAGAAAATTTTGAGTTCGCTAAAATATTAGAAGAAAATGAAATAAAATTTATAGGCCCTTCATCCAAATTAATAAAAATGATGGGAGATAAAATTGAAGCTAAAAAAGTTGCAAAAGAACATGGACTTCCAGTAATTGATGGCTCAGAAGGTGGCATTAAAGATATTAAAGAAGCAAAAAAAATATGTGAAAAGATAGGTTTTCCAGTTTTAATAAAAGCCTCTGGTGGTGGTGGTGGAAAAGGAATGAAAATTGTTAATAGACAAGAAGAATTTGAAAATCTTTTTTTAACAGCTAAACAAGAGGCAAAAAAATTTTTTGGAAACGATGAGGTTTATATTGAAAAATTTTTTCTAAATCCAAGGCATATTGAAGTGCAAGTTTTGTCGGGTAAGAATAGAACTGTTCATTTACATGAGAGAGATTGTTCAGTTCAGCGAAGACATCAAAAACTTATAGAGGAAACTCCTAGTCCAGTTTTAGATGATACCATAAGAAAAGATCTTTTTGAGAAGACTGTTAGTATGGTTAATAAAATTGGGTATGAAGGAGCTGGAACTGTAGAATTTATATATGAGGATGGAAAATTCTATTTTTTAGAGATGAATACAAGAGTGCAAGTTGAACATCCAGTAACAGAGATGGTTACAGGGATTGACATTATAAAAGAGCAAATATGGATTGCTTTTTCAGGTGATACAGCTTTGGAGCAAAGCGATATAAACCCAAGAGGTCATGCAATAGAGTGCCGAATTAATGCTGAAGACCCAAGCAACAATTTTCAACCTTCACCAGGCACAATAGGTATGTGTCATCAACCTTCTGGCTTTAGGACAAGAGTTGATGGATCTATATACCAAGGATATAAAATTACACCTTATTACGACAGTATGGTTTGCAAAGTGATAACACATGGTAGAAACAGAGAAGAAGCAATTCAAAGAATGTTAAGATCTCTTGATGAGTTTGTAATCGATGGGATAACTACCACAATAGAATTGCATAAGGTATTACTAAATAACAAAAAATTTATAACATCTGACTTCAACGTAAGCTGGCTAGATAAAGAAAAAGTTATTTAACTATAACATTTTTTTAACCAGACATCATAAACTGGATGATCGAATGGTCTAATAGATGGGCTTGATGCAAATGTCCAATCATTAAAAACAAATACTTTATCATTATTGTTCATTGTATTATCCTTTACTTGCATATAAGCTGTAACT
>CABYCO010000034.1 GCA_902517495.1 uncultured Pelagibacteraceae bacterium
GTATCCTAATGGAAAAGCAGATATATCCAATTGACCTGTAGTCATTGGTTTCCACTGTTCTTTTGGTTTATAAAGTGATTTTGCAGGATAAATTCTGATATCTATATCTACACCTGCTTTTTTAACTTCATCAGCAATTATTTGAACCATCTCGTGTCTTGGATCATATGAGCCATCTGCTCTAGGCGTTCCTGGCCATTGGTGACTTGCTTTTAATGTCACAGCATAAGCTGATCCGATCAATGAGAAAGCTAAAAGTAATGTTGTGAAATAAAAACTAATTTTTTTAAACATATTATTTCCCCTCTTTAGATTAATTTAATAAATTATATTAAATTGAACTTAAGACTAAGAGTCAATATAAGTATTTGTCATATAATTGAAGTTATGGATGGACCATTAAAAAATTTATTAGTTGTTGATTTAACAAGGGTTTTAGTTGGGCCTTATTGTACAATGATACTCTCGGATTTAGGTGCGAGAGTTATTAAAATTGAAGCTCCAGAAATAGGTGACGACTCGAGAAAATTTGGTCCTTTTGTTAAAGATTATTCTGCATACTTTATGTCCCTAAATAGAGGAAAAGAAAGTATTGCTTTAAATTTAAAGAATGAAGATGACAAAAAAATATTTGAAAAAATATTATCTAAGGCTGATATCTTAGTCGAAAATTTTAAGCCTGGCACATTGGATAAATGGGGTTTTGGTTGGAAAGATGTAAGTAAAAAGTATCCTAAATTAATTTATGCATCTGCATCCGGTTTTGGACAAACTGGACCTTTAAAAGAATTACCTGCATACGATATGGTGGTTCAAGGAATGGGTGGTTTAATGAGTGTAACAGGTCACCCAAATTCTGAACCTACCAGAGTTGGAACATCGATTGGGGACATAACTGCTGGATTGTTTACTGCAATAGGAATAAATGCAGCTTTGTATGATAGACAGAAAACGGGTAAAGGTGCTTTTATTGATGTCTCTATGCTAGATTGTCAAATTGCAATTTTAGAGAATGCAATTGCAAGATATCTCTCTAAAAAGGAAATTCCTGGTCCGATGGGTTCTAGACATCCCTCTATCGCTCCTTTTGAAGCATTCAAAACAAAAGATAGTTACATAATCATTGCAGCTGGGAATGATAAGCTTTTTTCAAAACTTTGCGATGTATTAAAAATTTCTGAAATAACGAACAATGAAAGATTTAATACTAATTCATTAAGATGTGAAAATATGGATCAGCTAAAAGAAATTTTTGAAAAAAAATTAAGTTTAAGAACTACAGATGAATGGGTCAAAGAAATGGAGGAATTAAAAATTCCTTGTGGACCAATTTTTAACATTAAACAGGCCGTTGAAAATCCTCAAATTAAAGAGAGGAATATGATTATAAAATCTTATCATAAAGTAATTGGGGAATTTAAATCAGCAGGAAATCCTATAAAAATGTCTACTTACAAAGACCAAGAAACTAGAGGGGATATACCTGATTTAGATGAACACAGAGAAAAGATAATAAAAGAGTTTAGTTAACTATTCTTGATTTTCTGTTTCTGAAGCCTCAGATACAGTTTCCTCTTGATCTTTCATTTCGTCTAAAGAAACATCAACTTCTTCTTCTTGTGATTCTTCAATCGGATCAGAACTAGGTTGCTCGGTGGTATTTTGTAATTCCGCTAAATCATCTTTTGATACTTGGATTTTTTCTGGAATTTTTCTTGCTCTTTTAGATGGGAGTATTGGAACACCACTCTTTGAAATTTCACCTTTGTAAAGATTTTCAAAATCATCGCCTATATCATCTTCATCTTCAGATGAGTCATCAACTTGCTCAACATGTTTTCTTAATTTATATACTGCTGCGTCAGTTAAATCTGGGACTTTAATTGTTTCTTCAGCTATTTCTCTTAATGCTATAACGGTGTTTTTATCGTTATCTCTATCTAATGTTGGCTCTAATCCTGAATTAAGCTGTGTTGCTCTTTCTTTTGCAACCAATACTAATTCATAAGGACTATCGACTTTATCAATACAATCTTCAACTGTAACTCTTGCCATGGTCGGTTAGATACACCCCGAATATAAAAAAATCAAGCAGTATTAAAGATAAACTGGGTTTAGTTTTTTTCTAACAGTGAAAAGTAAGACTATAGAACATGAAATCGATACTGCAGATATTATTGCTATTTTTTCAATAGAATAGCCAGCATCAATCAAAATACCAAATAAAGCAGTGCCAAACGCAGTAGCAAAAACCATTAAAGCAGTTGTTAGAGCTTTAATTGAGCCAATATATTTCACTCCGTATATTTCAGCCCAAGTTGAGGACCCCAATAAATTAGCTAAACCGTTGGATATTCCAATTAAACCTAAAAATAAGAAAGCTGATTGTGAGGCATCAAAATACATAATAACAAATGTTGCAAGTAATAGAGGAATGTTCATGTATATCAGTAATTTTCTACTCGTTAATTTATCAATTAAATATCCAGAGACTAATAAAGTGATAACAGAACAAATCGAGTAGGACATAAAGGATTGTGCTATTGTGTACTCACCCCACCCTTTAGAATTTACTATAAATGATTGGTAAACAAAGACACCTGTAGCAATCCATGGCATTGCTAACATATTAAGTGATATAATATAAAACCTATAATCTCCCAAAACTTCTATTCTTTTCCACTGTTTAATTTTTTCTTCTTTGAATTTTGTATCTTGATCTGTTTCTCTGGTATCTAGTTTTACATCTTTAACTAAAAAATAAGATCCTAAGGGTAAAATTATTAAAACTGATATTGAAATTATTATCCAAATATTTTGCCAAGCCATCAATGTTAAAGAATAAACTATGAGAACTGGTAGAATAAATTCTGCTGAAGATAAACCAAACCAAATCATACTTAACGCTCGTCCCCTAGACTTTGTAAAATATCTAGAGATTGTAGTTGACGCTGTGTGAGACATCATTCCTTGACCAGAAAATCTCATTAGAAATATCGCTACAAATAAAAAAACTACTGATGAGATTTTTGAAAAGAAAAAGCTTGAAAATGAGAGGAGTATTGTTACGAAAATAGCAAACTTTAGCACATTTACATCATCAATTTTTTTTCCAATCCAGATAACAAGTAAGCTGCTACAAAGAGTTGCAGATGCATAAATCGTTCCAAATTGGCCATGACTAATAGAAAGAGTTTCTCTAATACTAGAATTGAACAAGCCGATAAAAAAACTCTGTCCAAAACTAGAAAAAAATGTAAAGATAAAACCAAATATAATTACTTTTAAACTTAAACTTTTAAACATATAAAAAAATTATGACTTGTAATGTTGCTTTCATAGGTCTCGGTGTAATGGGATATCCGATGGCTGGTTATATATCAAAAGCTGGCCACAATGTAACTGTTTTTAACAGAACTAGTGCTAAAGCTGAGAAATGGATTTCAGAATATAAAGGTAAGATGGCTTCTACTCCTAAAGAAGCTGCAGTGGGTGCCGATTTTATTTTCACATGCGTTGGTAATGATAATGATCTAAAAGAAGTATCATTAGGTGAACATGGATTATTTCATACTGCTAAAGAAGGTGCTATTTACATAGACAACTCAACCGTTTCAGCAGAAATATCAAGAGAACTTTATAAAAGTGCAAAAGAAAAAGGATTTGCATTTTTAGATGCTCCTATATCTGGAGGACAATCAGGTGCTGAAGGTGGGATATTGACTGTGATGGTAGGTGGTGATGATGAGGCATTTAAAAAAGCTGAACCTGTAATTGATTGCTACAGCAAAAAAGTAAAATTAATTGGTCCATCAGGAAGTGGACAACTAACGAAAATGATGAACCAAATGTGTATTGCAGGGGTTGTTCAAGGTCTATCAGAAGCCATTAACTTTGGTATAAATGCTGGATTGGATATTGATAAGGTTATGGAAACAATTTCTAAAGGTGCTGCTCAATCTTGGCAAATGGAAAATAGATATAAAACAATGGTTGAAGATAAATTTGATTATGGTTTTGCAGTTGACTGGATGAGAAAAGATTTAAAAATTGTAATTGAAGAAGCAAAAAGAAATGGTTCACCTGTTCCTATTACTGAAATTGTTGATGAGTATTATTCTGATGTTCAAAAAATGGGTGGCAATCGTTGGGATAGTTCTAGTCTAATTGCTAGACTTAAAAAAAAGAAATAATCCTATGTCAAATACTGTCCCATACTATGAGGACTTTTCTGAAATAAAGAAAAAAATTTGGTCAATGCTTGATAATGCGGTAACTAATAGATCATCACCTTTTCGAATTCCAGTTTTCATATGTGGGGA
>CABYCO010000035.1 GCA_902517495.1 uncultured Pelagibacteraceae bacterium
TTTACTTCAAAGTTTATTTAAGTCCCAAATTTTAACTCTCGGTTTTGTGATGGTTGGAATATTTGTTATGTTTCTAATTCTTTTTAGAAATATTAAAATTTCACTAATTGGAGTGATACCTAATTTTATTGCAGCTTTTTTCATTCTAGGAATAATTGGTTTGGCCGGCATCCCTTTGGATATGATGACAATCACAATTGCTGCCATCACGATTGGTATTGCTGTAGATAATAGCATTCACTATATTTATAGATTTAGGGAAGAACTGACTAAAATAAAAGATTACAATAAAACACTTAAATATTGCCATTCGACAGTAGGAGTAGCGATACTAAATACATCTATAACAATTGTATTTGGATTTTCTATTTTGGTTTTATCTAATTTTATTCCAACAATATATTTTGGAGTCTTTACAGGTATAGCAATGCTATTGGCTATGATATCAGTTTTAACATTATTGCCTTCTTTACTTTTAGTACTCAAACCTTTTAAGATTAAATAATTAATGGAAGTTGTAAAAGATTTTTTCACTGATCTATATATCTTTGATATTGTTTATTTAGTTTTCACAGTACTATCCTTGATTACATGTACAAAAAAAGGTTTTTTGTTGAGCATTTTATCAGCCTCTAAATGGCTTTTAGCTTATGTCGTTACTCTATTTTTATTTCCAAAAGTAAAGCCATTCTTCGAAGACATAATTGATAGTGAATATGTCCTTGATCTGGCGGTTGGTGTAGGATTATTCGTAATAATTATTTTTTTAATTTTATTAATAAATAAAGGAATTAATAGAGCAATCACTTACTCTGGATTAGGAAATCTAGATAGAATCTTTGGTTTCTTTTTTGGATTTATTAGGGCTTACGTTATTATTGTGTGTATATATACAACTATAAATATCATTTATAACCACAAAAAATGGCCAATAAATTTAGATGATGCTTTTACATATCCATGGGTTGAAAAAGGTAGTAACTATCTTATAAAAGAATTTCCTGATAAAAAAGAATATGAAGAAACTAAAGAAAAAGTTCAAGATATATGATCCTAAAATTAAGGAAGAGTGTGCAGTATTTGGAATAAGTAATTCCACTGATGCCTCTACTCTTACCGCTTTAGCTCTTCATGCACTTCAACATAGGGGTCAAGAGGGTTGTGGTATTGTTTCATATGATGGAGAAAAATATCACTCAGAAAAAAGATTTGGGTTAGTTGGTGATAATTTTAATGATGAAAAAGTTTTAAAAAAACTTCCTGGAAAATATGCAATCGGTCATAATCGATATTCAACAACAGGAGGAACTGCTTTAAGAAATGTACAACCTTTTTTTGCTGATACAAACGCAGGTGGTATTGGTGTTGCACATAATGGTAATCTTACTAACGCTATTACATTAAGAAACAAGCTAGTGCAGGATGGAGCGATATTCTATACAACATCGGATACTGAAACCATTGTTCAATTAATTGCTAAATCAAAAAGAGGAAAAACGATAGATAAAATCATAGATGCTATATTTCAAATTCAAGGTGGTTATGCACTTGTGATGATGACACAAAATACACTGATAGGTGTAAGAGATCCTTACGGAATAAGACCGTTAGTAATAGGTAAATTAAAAAACTCTTATGTATTTGCCTCTGAAACTTGTGCCTTTGATATTATTGGAGCAAAATTTGTAAGAGAAGTTGAAAATGGGGAAATTGTTTATATTGAAAATGATGAATTAAAAAGTATTAAACCATTTCCGCCAAAAAAGATCAGACCTTGTGTATTTGAATATATTTACTTCTCTAGACCAGACAGTATCTTAAACGGTAAAACTGCATACGAATACAGAAAGAATTTTGGAAAACAATTAGCAAAAGAGGATAAAATAGAAGCTGACTTAGTTGTGCCTGTCCCAGACTCAGGGAACGCTGCAGCACTCGGATATGCTGAAGAAAAAGGTCTAAAATTTGATCTAGGTTTAATTAGAAACCATTATGTTGGTAGGACTTTTATTGAGCCCTCTCAACAAATTAGAAGTTTGGGAGTTAAGCTAAAATTGAATCCAAATATCTCAGTAATTAAAAATATGAGGATTATTTTAGTTGATGACTCACTAGTGAGAGGTACTACATCTTCAAAAATAGTAAAAATGTTATACGATTCTGGAGCAAAAGAAGTTCACGTGAGAATCGCAAGTCCCGAAATTAAGTTTCCTGATTTTTATGGAGTTGATACACCAACAAAAAAAGAACTTTTAGCAGCAAACAAATCAACATCAGAAATTTGTGAATTTATAAAGGCAAAATCATTAAAATTTCTAAGTTTGAATGGTTTGTATTTGGGAATGGGTTTTGATAAAAGAAATGAAAATTATCCACAATTAACAGATCATCACTTTACTGGGGAATACCCTGTAAAAATTATAGACGAGCTTGGTGAAGATAAAGTAACCCAACTTTCTTTATTGAGTACCGCATCAAATAATTAAAATGAAAAAAGTAAGTTTTACAGCAATGAAGAATGGTACTAAGGACGACTATCAACTTTTAGAAAAATTAGAAAGTCAATATGAAAGAAAAACTGCAGATAGAATCTTAGATTATTTAGCTTCACAAACTACTACCCTCGAAGGTTATCAGATAACAAGATTGGAACACTCGTTACAAGCTGCAACAAGAGCATATAAGAATGGAGAAAATGAAGAAATAGTTGTAGCAACATTATTACACGATCTTGGAGATGAGTTAGCTCCAATGAACCATTCTCAATACGCGGCATCAGTAATTAAGCCTTATGTTTCAGAAAAAACTTATTGGATTATTTTACATCATGGTCTATTTCAAACTTATTATTCTGCAGAACATTTAGGTGGAGATAAAAATGTAAGAGAAAAATATAAGGATGCAGAACATTATCAAGCAACAATAGATTTTTGCGAAAAGTATGATCAATCTTCATTTGATCCAAATTATAAATCTATGACTTTAAAAGATTTTGAGCCAATGGTTAGGAATATTTTTTCAAGAAAACCTTACTACCATCATTAAATTGTCTAATATTTTAAAAAACGAAAAAAGTCCTTATCTCCAACAACATAAAGATAACCCAGTTGATTGGTTTCCTTGGAATAAAGAAAGCTTAGATAAAGCAAAAAAAGAAAAAAAACCTATATTTTTAAGTGTAGGGTATGCAAGTTGTCATTGGTGTCATGTTATGGCTCATGAGAGTTTTGAAAATGAAGAAACTGCCAAACTAATGAACGAAAAGTTTATTAATATTAAAGTTGATAGGGAGGAAAGACCTGATTTGGATTATGTCTTTCAAAAAAGCTTATCAATATTAACTGGAGCACAAGGTGGGTGGCCATTATCAATGTTTTTAGACGAAAATGGTGTGCCATTTACAGGAGGAACTTATTTTCCTCCTAAGGAAATTCAGGGAAGACCTGACTTTAAAAAAGTCCTAAATAATGTGCATAACGTGTACAACGAAAATAGAGAGAAAATTCTAGCTCAAGCACCTCAAGTTAAAGAAATATTCTCAAAAATTAATCAAAGATCTGCAGTTTTAAATCAACCTTTGGAGCCATTTGTTGAAAAAATTATTAATTATTTAGATGAAAATAATGGAAGTTTCAAAGGAGCCCCAAAGTTCCCTCAATTTTATTTGTTTGATGCAATGTTTTACTTTTATTTAAAAACAAAAAATAAAAATTATTTTAAACCCGTTGAAATTTTACTTAATAATCTTTGTTCGAAAGGTATTTATGATCAGCTAGAAGGAGGAATTTCAAGATATGCTGTAGATGAAAAATGGATAATTCCACACTTTGAAAAAATGCTTTATGACAATGTTCAATTCATCGATCTCTTAACTAAATTTTATCAAAATACAAAAAATGTTTATTTTAAAAATAAACTTTTACAAACAATTCAATACTTTAATAATGAATTTAAAAATGCTGAAGGGTTGTATGGTTCTGCATATGATGCTGATAGCGAAGGTATTGAAGGAAAATATTATGTTTGGTCATATGAAGAATTAAAAAATCTTTTAAAAGAAGACATTAAATTACTAGAAAATAAGTACGAAATTTCGGAGAGCGGTAATTTTGAAGGTAATAACATTTTGGTGGAAAAAAATTTAATACCTGATGAAGATAAAAATAACCTATACCAAATAAAAAATAAATTACTTAATATTAGAGGAAAAAGAATAAAACCATTTTTTGATGATAAATCGCA
>CABYCO010000036.1 GCA_902517495.1 uncultured Pelagibacteraceae bacterium
AAATCTGGAGTTTTAGGCTTGGGAGGAATCATTGGAGGAACACGTTCTGGAACCGAAATTAATACTAAAAATATTTTATTAGAATCTGCTTATTTTATTCCTAGATCAATTAGAAAAACTTCAAAATTATTAAATATTGATACTGATGCAAAATTCAGATTTGAAAGAGGAATTGATACTCAATCAATCGAATTAGGTTTGTCAAAAGCTGCTGAATTGATATCTGAAATTTGTGGTGGTAAAATTAGTAATTTTGATATTCAAAAAACAGATAAGCATGAAAAGAATAAAATTAAATTTAACGTCTCCTTATTTGAAAAAATAACTGGTTTTAAAGTAAATGATAATGAAATAATTAAAATTTTAGCTGATCTAGGATTTGAAGTTTCTAAGGAAAAATTTGAATTAGATTTAAAAATACCCACTTGGAGACCTGATATAACTCAATCAATTGATATAGTCGAAGAAATAGTAAGAATTAAAGGGTATGAGAACATAGAAACCTTACAACCTGAAAAAACTAAAATAAAAGATACTTTAAACGCACAACAAAAACTCTTTCACTTTCTTCAACGTTCTGTGGCATCCAAAGGTTATTTTGAGACTGTAACATGGTCATTCACAGATTCAAAAATAAATAAACTTTTTAAAGAAAATTTAAAAGAAATTAAAATAGTAAATCCAATAAGTTCAGACTTAGATGTTTTACGAAATTCGATATTCACAAATTTGACTTTTTATTTAAAGAAAAATTTAGATAGAGGATTTAAAGATATTTCGCTGTTTGAAATTGGACCAATTTTTAAGGGTAGTAAGCCTGGTGAACAGTTGACAGTAATTGGTGCAATAAAATCAGGAAAAATATCAAGATTAAATTGGAACGAAAAAGAGAGGATAGTCGATGTTTTTGACGTGAAGAAGGATGTAATACAGACACTAGTCGAAGCTGGTTACGACAGGCAAAGTTTTTTTGTAAAAGATGAATCCCCTTCATATTATCATCCAGGGAAATCTGGTTCTATTTATCTTGATAAGGATAAAATAGAGCCTGTTGCTTTTTTTGGCGAAATCCATCCAAATATTTTAAAAAAACTTGATATTAAAACTGAAGGTCTGGTTGGTTTTGAAATTTATATGGATTATCTAAGGGAGAATAAAATTAAGCTAAAAGACCTAAAAACAAATTTTGAATACTCAGATTATCAAAAATCGGAAAGAGACTTTGCATTTGTTGTAGATAAAAATTTTAAGGCACAAGATTTAATAGAAATAATATCATCAATCGATAAAAATTTAATAAAATCTATTAAAATTTTTGATATTTATGAGGGTGAAAATATTCCTCAAGACAAAAAGTCGATAGCTCTAAATGTAACAATTCAATCATCTGAAAAGACTTTAGAAGAGAGTGATCTTGAAAAAATTAATAAATTAATTATTTCAACTGTAGAGACTAAGTCTGGCGCAAAAATTAGGTCCTAAATGTCCACTGAAATTGATAATATTAGAAATTTTGCAATCATTGCCCATATAGACCATGGCAAATCAACTATAGCAGATAGAATTATACATAAATGTGGTGGTTTGACAGATAGAGAAATGAAAGCTCAAGTGCTTGACTCAATGGATATTGAAAGAGAGAGAGGTATAACTATTAAAGCTCAAACGGTAAAGTTAAATTATAAATCTAAAGATGGCAAAAATTATATTCTAAATATTATAGATACCCCAGGTCATGTTGATTTTAGCTATGAAGTAAGTAGATCTTTGTATGCTTGCGAAGGTTCAATATTAATTGTGGACAGTACCCAAGGTGTTGAAGCTCAAACATTAGCAAATGTTTATCAAGCTCTTGATATAAATCACGAAATAATACCAGTTTTAAATAAAATTGATTTACCAGCTTCAGATATTGATAGAACAAATAAACAAATTGAAGATGTAATAGGTATTGATACATCAAATGCTGTTCCATGTTCTGGAAAGACTGGTGAAGGAATTGATGAAATTTTAGAGCAAATTATCCATACTCTGCCAGGTCCAAAAGGTGAAATAGATCAAAAACTGAAGTGTTTATTAGTAGATAGTTGGTATGATACTTATCTAGGTGTAGTCATTTTAGTAAGAGTAATTGATGGAAAAATTAAAAACAATATGAAAATTAAAATGATGTCTACAAATCAGGAATATTTTGTTGAGAAAGTTGGTGTTTTTACACCCAAACCAAAAGATGTTGATGAACTTAATTCTGGAGAGATTGGGTTTATAACAACAGGAATAAAAATATTATCAGAGACAAAAGTTGGAGATACTATATGTGATGCTTCTAAACCATTATCAGTGTCATTACCTGGCTTTAAGCCAAGTAAACCGGTAGTTTTTTGTGGATTATTTCCAGTCGATAGCTCTGAGTATCAAAAATTAAAAGACGGATTAGCTAAATTAAAATTAAATGATTCTAGCTTTTCTTTTGAGCCTGAGTCTTCTTCAGCCTTAGGCTTAGGTTTCAGGTGTGGTTTTTTAGGTCTGTTACACTTAGAAATAGTTACAGAAAGGCTTGAAAGAGAATTTGATATAAATCTATTAACTACAACTCCTGGCGTAGTATATAAGATCCATATGAACAATGGCGAGATAAAAGATTTACAAAATCCATCAAGTTTACCAGATCCAAGTTTGATTAAATTTATTGAAGAACCTTGGATCAAAGCAACTATTATTACTCCTGATCAGTATCTTGGTCCTATAATGAAAATATGCCAAGATAAAAGAGGAATTCAAACAAACTTAAGTTACTCTGGAAATAGAGCAGTTGTAAATTATGAATTACCAT
Organism: uncultured Pelagibacteraceae bacterium; assembly: GCA_902517495.1. Classification (GTDB taxonomy): domain Bacteria; phylum Pseudomonadota; class Alphaproteobacteria; order Pelagibacterales; family Pelagibacteraceae; genus Pelagibacter. The sequence continues at coordinate 2,834 of CABYCO010000036.1, forward strand.
TAAATGAAATAGTATTTGATTTTAATGATCGATTGAAATCTATGACAAGTGGATATGCTAGTTTCGATTATGAAATAATAGGCCATAGAGAAGGAGATCTTGTTAAAATGGGTATTTTAGTAAATACCGAGCCAGTTGACGCTCTAGCTATGATGATACACAAAGACTTTGCTCAAAAGACTGGGAGAGAGGTATGTGAGAAATTAAAAGATTTAATTCCAAGACATAACTTTATGATTCCAGTCCAAGCCGCAATAGGTGGAAAGATTATTGCAAGAGAAACAATTAAAGGTTTTAAAAAGGATGTTCTCACAAAAATACATGGTGGTGGAGCCACAGATAGAAAAAGAAAGTTACTTGAAAAACAAAAAAAAGGAAAAGCAAGGGCTAAACAATTTGGAAAAGTTGAGATCCCACAAGAGGCATTTATAGGTGTGCTCAAGATAACTAAAGAGAAATAAATGGAGAGGTGGCCGAGTGGTTGAAGGCGCACGCTTGGAAAGCGTGTATAGGGGAAACTCTATCATGGGTTCGAATCCCATTCTCTCCGCCATAAATTTTCAACCTAAAAATGGCTTTTATTCAAAAAATTCTAATAATAGAAAATTTTTTTTAAAAATCTAATATTACCGTTGATGTTGCTTACTAATTTAAGCTTAAAGTTATAAGAGATTTTATTAAAAATTTCAAAAATGGTATAAAAGACTAAATCCTTATAAAAATTAATGACAAATAATAATACCAATACTTATCAAGCAGACTCTATTAAAGTTTTAAAAGGTCTTGAGGCAGTAAGAAAAAGACCTGGTATGTATATTGGTGACACAGATGATGGAACTGGTTTACATCATATGGTCTATGAAGTTGTAGATAATTCTATTGATGAGGCATTAGCAGGTCATTGTAAAAAAATTGAAGTGAGTATAAATTCTGATGGGTCAATCACAGTTCAAGATGATGGCCGAGGTATACCAGTTGACTTTCACAAAGAAGAAAAAAAATCAGCGGCAGAAGTCATAATGACACAACTACATGCTGGTGGTAAATTCGATCACGATTCCTATAAAGTTTCAGGAGGTCTACATGGTGTTGGAGTTTCTGTAGTCAATGCTCTTTCACAAAAATTAGAATTGTATGTTGAAAGAGATGGAAAAAAACATTTTGTCGAGTTTATAAATGGAGAAAC
>CABYCO010000037.1 GCA_902517495.1 uncultured Pelagibacteraceae bacterium
GAAGGCTTGGAAGAAAAATTTAAAACTGATCCAGAGCTTATAAAAAAAATATCAAATAATATTAAAATCAAAGAAACTTATAAAGATAGGTTAAATCATGAAATAAAAATTATTACCGAAATGAATTATTCAGGATATTTTTTAATTGTGTCAGACTATATCAAGTGGGCAAAAGATAATAATATACCAGTTGGACCTGGAAGAGGATCAGGAGCAGGTTCTTTAGTTGCTTGGTGTCTGTCTATAACAGATGTTGATCCAATAAAATTTAATTTAATTTTTGAGAGATTTTTAAACCCCGATAGGATTTCTATGCCTGATTTTGATATAGATTTTTGTGAGGAAAAAAGAGACCAGGTTTTCAAATATTTAACAACTAAATATAAAGATAGTGTCGCACACATTATAACATTTGGAAAACTTAAAGCTAGAATGGTAATAAGAGATGTTGGACGAGTGTTAGGACTGCCATATGGATTCATAGATAGCATCTGTAAAATGATACCATTTGATCCATCTAGACCATTAACCTTGCAAGAAAGTATCAATGTAGAACCAAGATTACAAAAATTAATTAATGAAGATAAAAGAGTTAGTCGTCTAATCGAACTTTCCTTAAAACTCGAAGGGTTAAATAGAAATGTTGCAACTCATGCAGCAGGTGTTGTTATAGCAGACAAAAAATTAACAGAAACTGTTCCTTTGTATAAGGATTCTTCTGCCGATTTATTATTACCTTCTACGCAATTTGACATGTATTCAGCTGAAAATGCTGGATTAGTTAAATTTGACTTTTTGGGCTTAAAAACTTTGACAGTAATTAACAAGACTCAAAAACTAGTAGAAAAAAAGAACCCAAATTTTAAAATTGAAACTATTAATTACGAAGATCAAAAAGTATTTAACCTTTTGTCTAGCGGTAAAACAGTTGGATTATTTCAATTAGAAAGTTCTGGAATGAAAGATGCTTTAATTAACATGAAACCAAATCATTTAGAAGATATTATTGCATTAGTTGCTTTATATAGACCTGGTCCTATGAGTAATATCCCTATTTATAACGATTGCAAACATGGGAAGAGAGAACCTGACTATTTACATCCTAAATTAGAAGAGATTTTAAAACCAACTTATGGTGTGATTATTTATCAAGAGCAAGTTATGCAAATTGCCCAAGCATTATCTGGGTTTACCGCAGGTGAAGCCGACATATTAAGAAGAGCTATGGGTAAAAAAAAAAGAGCAGAACTTGAAAAACAAAAAGAAAGATTTGTTGAGGGAGCTCATAATAATGGAATTAGTAAAGATATTGCAGCTGGAATTTTTTTAAAAATTGAACCATTTGCTGAATATGGATTTAATAAAAGCCATGCAGCTGCTTACGCAATAATAGCATATCAGACTGCATTTTTAAAAACATACTATCCGCATGAGTTTTTTGCCGCTTCTATGTCGATGGAACTTTCAAATCAAAAAAAATTAAGTGAATTTTATGAGGAACTTAAAAGATTGGGTATAAACATAATTCGTCCAGATATTAATAAATGCAATGCTGACTTCTCATCGGATGGTAAAAATTTTCTTTACGCTTTAGGGGCAATCAAAAGTGTTGGGTTTGAAGCAATTTCAAAAATTGTAGAAGAGAGAACTAAAAATGGAGAGTTCAAAGATCTGACAGACTTTATAAATCGTGTTAATCCAAAAGATATAAACAAATTGCAGTTAGAAGGTCTTGTAAAAGCAGGAGCTTTCGATAATTTGAAGAAGAATAGACAATCTTTATACAATTCAATACCTAATATTATCTTAAAGTCAAAAAATATCTTTGAAAACAATTCTGCAAACCAAATAGATTTGTTTGAAGAAGACAAAGATGTGACCTATTTAGATATCACTGAAGACTGGAATGTAGATGTTAAATTGTCAAAAGAATTTGAAACTTTAGGCTTCTTTATTTCTGACCATCCTCTAAATCAGTATAAATCACTTTTTAATCAATATAAAATTATTGATTATGAAGAGTTCAATTCAAATGAAAATATTTTAAGTTCAAATATTGCATCCACAATACTAAAGGTCCAAGAAAAGAAAACACAAAAAGGAACTTCCTATGCAATAATTAAATTTTCTGATTTATCTGGTGTTTTTGAATTATTTGTATTTTCAGATATTTTTGAAACTAATAGAGAAATAATTACTGAAGGTAATTCAGTTATGATTACTTTAGTAAAAAACTATATCGATGAAACTAAGGTACAAAAGAAAATTAATATAAGAAAAATCATCTCTATGAAAGAGGTTATTGATAAACCTATAGAAGAAGTCAAAATAAAAATTAAAAGTCTAGATGATATTTCAAAAATTAATGAATTAACTTTAGAAGAGGGCAAGACTAAAGTTATCATAGATGTTGAAAATGATAAAATAATCATGTCTTTTCAATTGAATTCGATGTAAAAAATATTATTATTTTTGATAAAGAGGCATATTTTAAATATCACAAAAATTTTAAAATGCTTAATTTAATAAGAAATGATGCAAATATTGAAATTATCTAAAAAGAACTTGTTTTTTTCTCTTTTTTTTGTAATTAGTTCTTTAAATTAATACGCACACAATTTCTGGTTTTATACCTCCGGTCCTTTTTAGGCAGTAATTGTGGTGGCACAACCGGGAAAAAATATGAAATTACCAAACCTAACAATAGAGCAATTATTAGAAGCTGGCGTTCATCTTGGCCATAAAACTTTAAGGTGGAACCCAAAAATGAGGAAATTTATTTTTGGTAAAAGAGATTCTATACACATAATTGATTTAACACAAACACTCGAACTAGCAAAAGTTGCTTTAGAAAAAGTTTATTCTACAATTTCGTCTGGTGGAAGAATATTGTTTATTTCAACAAAAAAACAAGCTTCTGAGGCCATAGCTGAACTTGCCAAAGATACAGATCAATATTTTGTCAATTACAGATGGTTAGGAGGCATGCTTACTAATTGGGGAACAATCTCAAATTCGATAAAAAAACTTGATAAAATAGAGTCGGATTTAAAATCTGAAAATAGAGGCTTTACAAAGAAAGAATTGTTAAAAATGAGTGGCCAAAGAGATAAGTTGCAACGATCATTAGGAGGAATATCTAGCATGAAAAAAGTTCCTGATCTAGTATTTATAATAGATACAAATTATGAATCTTTAGCAATTAAAGAATCAATAAAATTAGGTATACCAATAGTTGCTGTGTTAGACTCTAACTCAAATCCTGATGGTATAGATTTCCCAATACCAGGAAATGATGATGCAAGGAGATCAATTGATTTATATTGTTCTCTTTTAAAAGAAACTATTCAAAATGCAAAAAAAGACTTACCACAAGTTGCCAATCCTGATAACGAAAAAGAAGAAGAGAAAATTGATATTTTAGACTCGAAAAAAAATACTGAAGCAAAAGAAGAAACTAAACTTAATTAAACCAAAAATTTATTACAGGAATTAGAATGAGTGATGTAGAAAAAGTAAAACAATTAAGAAAATCAACAGGAGCAGGTTTTAAAGACTGTAATGCTGCACTAAAAGAGTCAAATGGAGACCTTGACAAAGCTGTAGAAATTTTAAGAGTAAAAGGTATAGCTAAAGCGTCTAAGAAAATGTCAAGATCAGCAACTGAGGGTGTTGTTGCAATCTCAGGTGACAAAAAAAAAAATGTCTTTATTAGAAATTAATTGTGAAACTGATTTTGTTGCTAAAAATGAGGATTTCATCGAATTTGTTAAAGAATTAAGCGAATTAAACAATAATCTTTCTTCAAAAATTGATGAATTAAAAATAGCTACTATGAAAAATAATAAAACTGTTGAAGAAAATTTAGTTGCCTTAATAGCAAAAATTGGTGAGAAAATTACAATAGGAAGAGCTAAAACCTTAAATGCTCAGGATTCCACAAACTATGCTTACCAACATTCGATAGTCAAAGATAATGTT
>CABYCO010000038.1 GCA_902517495.1 uncultured Pelagibacteraceae bacterium
TAGCCTTTTTTACAATATTGATTCATTTTTATTTTTGAAATTTTATTTGATACTTTGAATCTACCTTCTATGGAATTAATTTTTTTTTCAAGATAAATTTTATCTAATACATTATTATAATATCTAATTCTTATTTTTTTTCTTGGGACTATTCCTTCAATTGAATCGTGATACATTTGAAGATCTTGATTATCAAAATAGAGAGATGTTACTATTCTTTTAGGATATAATTTTTTGAAATTTTTTAAGGATAACCATTTTCTAAGGATATATAAATTTTTTTTTTCAATTCTAAGCTTTTCTTCAATTCTTAGCGACATAATCTAACAACTTTACTACGATCTAATTTCATTATTAATAACAATTGTGGAATGCTTATCTTTAATGGTTTTTTGGTAATACTTTTTACATTCAAAATTATGAGCCAATATTGTAGCTGAGCCAAACTCCTTTTTTTTATTATAAGCAGCGAGACAGTTTTTTACCTTTTTAATATTAAGGTTTTTTAACTTAATTAAAGAACTATCTTTTGATGCTATTCCAATATTTGAGTTGTCTACGTCAATTTTTTCAATATTCACATATGACTTTTCACCAACTGAAAGACCTTTATCTCCACATTTATTAACATTAATATGTGCTATTTCATAATTTCCATATGAAAAATCAATACAATCATTTAATGAATCTTTTATATCAATTTTATTTATTTTTAGATTAGAAAAATCAATATCTAAACCATCTGAAAAACTATTTGATATTTTTAAAGTATTTATTACCCCATACGAATTTAAAATATTTATAGAATCTTCACAAAAAGAGTCTGAAGATATGATAGTTGTGTTTAAAAAATTGATATTTTTAAAAGTAGTACATCCTGTTATTATATCAAACTTATTCTTGGAATTATTATTAATATCAATTTCAAATTTTCCAATATTGATATCTTCAAAAAGAATTGCAGTTCCAAAATTTTGGATAGATAATTTTTGTCTCTTTTCATCAAAAGTAAAATTTAATTTTTTGATATCTAATACTTTAAATGAAATACCATTTTCGATTGAGATTTTCTTCCACTTTTTTTCAACTTCAATATTATCGATATAATATTTTGGATTACCTAAAAAAATATAATTTATATTTCCAATTTTATATCTTTGATTAAGTACTAAATAAATTTTATCTTTTTTAATAAATTTTTTTTCGCATCCTATTTCATTACAAACATTAAAAGATAAATCATTATCATTGAATGTTATATAGCCAAGTTTTCTCTTAATTATTTCATTTTTTATTTCATTATATGTTTGATTTATAGAAAATGAGCTAATATTTTTAATTTTTTTATGATTTTTTATTTTTTCTAATCTTTTTAAAATTTTTTCAATTACATTATCAATTTCAGCAAACGAAATTGATAAATTTTTATCTTTTAGATTTTTTTGAAGTATTTGTTTGTCTATTCTTAAAATTTTATTTTCTATATAATCAATATTCAAGGGTTCATAATTATCAAATTTTGATAATTCTAGTTGCTTAGAAAGGCCTAGAATATCTGATTTTCCATCATTATATATTGGAATAAAATTATCTGATATAAAATCATAGTACATTCTAAAATCATTTATAGTAAGGTTTGCATTTGTATCTAAAATTTTCATTAGAATTAAATAAGTGTCAAAAACAGAATTTTTTTTATTTAAATTGAAATAACTAGAGTTAGGTTGATAATCTATTAAGTTTTCTGAGCTATTTTTCTTTAGTTTTAGATTATAAAATAATGTTTTGTTATGTATAGACATTGCATCAATTGAAATTTTCATTTTATTATCGTCTAATTTTATCCATTTATTATTGTGAAGTTTTGAAAAGTTTAAATGAGGATAATTTCCAAACAAGAACCTTTCGTCCCCACGAAGAATAGGCCCTTCTGTTCTATTATTATTCTCAATAAACTCTTTTTCAAAATCTTCTTGAAATATGTATTGAAATTTATGATTATTAATTTCCATGTTTATATAAGAGGATCTTGGAGCAAAATATCCTAATTCCTTTAAAAAAGTTGTTACAAATATTTCGTTGTCTGAGTTTCTTGTTTCAGGAATTAAAAGTTTAAAGTTTGTAATATTATTTATATGTCCATCTATTTTTACCTGCAAACTAGAAATTAAATTATTATCAACTAATTTAATATGATCTTTTCTATCTCCATTAATTCTAACTCTTGCATCGAATGAACATGAAATATTATTATCAAATTTGACATGCAATTTAGCTTTATATCTTTTTTTCTTTTTTTTAATAATAAATATTTCAGGAGATCTATATGCATCAAAAACATTTTTTAACCACCCTCTATAATTTTCGAATTCTAAAGACAAATCTGAAATTTTTACATTAGTGTTTGTGTCTTCTTTTGGAATACCACAATATAACTTTTCTGAAGAATTTAGAGTATTTGTAAATAAAATATTAATAAAAATTAAAAAAAAAAAAATTTAAACATAACTAGATTTAATATTTTTTATGCCTTCTTGACTCTTATACTTATTAATAAAATTAACAGCTTTTTCTTTATTATCAAATATAAATCTATAATGATATTCTTTTAAATCATTATCAATTATATTTTCTACAACATTTTTTGAATAATCTGAGAGGTCAAGCTCTTTAAAGGATAATATTTCAACAATATTGTTTTCATCTCCTTCGCTAAATGATAACTTAAATAATTGAAACTTTTGGTTTTCTCTAAAGTAACTAATTATTAAAATTAAACTATTAGAAAATAAGAGTAACGCTAAACCCCATTTTATACTTACTGACATTGCAATACCTAAAGTAATAAGCTTGAAATATATAACCAATTCTAATGGATTTTTAACTGGATTCCTGAATCTTACTATTGATAAAGCACCAACCATACCCAAAGATAATGCAATATTGTTAGAAATAACTTTAGTAATCACTAATGCAATCAAAGGGAGCAAAATATAACTCAACGTATGATGAAATGTTTGTGCCCATCTTTGTTTTGCTAAGGTCAATGTAAATCTCGTAAGCAAGCCACCAAATAAGCAAAGGATTATTTGTATGAGCGAATTAAATTCTGATTGTTCAAGCATTTCAGAAATATTTATATTAAAATAAAAATCAATTAAACAAAATAATTATGATAATTCTAAAAAACCATTTATTTAGTTTAAATTAACAACTAATAATATGGTTCGTTTTCTTTGATAAAATTTAGGATAGTAATCGCCTTACTAAAAGTTTTATAAAATTTATATTTTCTAGGTTCTTTCTTTTTTATAAACTTATATATATTTTTTATTTTAGCTAATCTAGCTGCTGTTATTCCTGTGTCTGAGTCTTCTATAATTAAAACTTCTGTAGTTTTATACTTTTTTAATATTTGAATATATCCAAATGGATTTGGTTTTTGGTTACTCGGGTGTCTTAGGGAAAGAATATTTGCATACTTAAAATATTTAAAAATTTTATAGTATTTTAAAATTCTTACAATATAATTTTTT
>CABYCO010000039.1 GCA_902517495.1 uncultured Pelagibacteraceae bacterium
GTGATATTGGTTTTTGTCTTTTATTCTTTTCAATTCTTTTATTTTATCTAATACCTCAGGCATAAATTTTTGCCCACCAAAACCAGGATTAACACTCATAACAAGGACTAAATCAATATTATCTATTTGACCGATCAAAGTGTTTATTTCAGTTTTTGGATTTAAAGATACACCAACTTTTTTGCCAAATCTTTTTATCAAACTTATAGATTCTTTTAAGTTTTTAGTAGCCTCAGGGTGAATAGTTATTATATCAGCACCAGCATTTGCATAACTTTCAATGTAGTCATGTACTGGAGAAATCATTAAGTGGACATCAAATGGAAGCTTAGTAAATTTTCTTAAGTTTTTTATTACTGGAGGTCCTATTGTTAAATTTGGAACAAAGTGACCGTCCATTACGTCGACATGTATCAAGTCAGCTCCACCTTTTTCTAGCTTCCTAATTTCACTACCAAGCTGGCTGAAATCAGCAGACAATATAGATGGGGAAATTTGAATTTTTTTCATTTGATACTAAAAATATTAGTATCAATTTTTTGTTCTATTTGAATTAGTTTTTACTGAATATTCTATATATTTCTCGAGCTATTTCACTTTCAAGAGGGAACGAAAGCATACCCATAACAGAATATCCAAGTAAATAAGGCATTAAATAGAAACGACCCATGTAAAAGAACCACGCTACATAAAGTGGTATTAAAGGTCCTATAATGAAGCTTGGAGTAATTGGCTTAAATATTTTTATAAGTGGATTTGTTAGTTTCACAAATACTTTCATAAAGAAGAATTGTGAATCTTCTTTCTGAAATATATTCATCGCAACTCGTCCAATCAGAGTCCACATTATAACTCCAAGAATATAATCAATTATATATACTAAGGGATGAAAATTTGCTGACATTTTTGATGTTATCTAGGGGCGAAAATTTCGCCCCTAAAATAATTTATTTTAATTAATGTTGTTTTCCAAGTATGGTTTTACCACTTGGTATACGCACATCATCAACCATTTTCTGAGTAGCTGCGTCTGGTGCTGCAGTTATTAAGCTGACAACAATCATCGAAACTAAACTCACTGATGCTCCAACTATACCAAAAGTAAGTTGAGTTATGCCTAAGAACCCAGATCCACCACTTCGTACCCAAACTAGATACGCAGTTCCTGAGATCAGTCCTAACAGCATTCCTGCAACAGCCCCTGGTGCATTAGCTCTCTTCCACCATACACCAAGTACAAGTGGGAAGAATAGTCCAGACATCGCAAAGTCAAAAGCCCAAATTACTGAACCTAGAATACCTTGTATCTCTAGTGCAGCAATTGTAGCTCCTGCAAAACCAATTAATACAAGTAATACCCTTGCAACAATTAATCTTTTTGCAGTTTCAGCTTTTGGATTAATGATTTTGTAGTAAACATCATGTGATAATGCATTTGAAATAGCTAAAACTAATCCATCCGCAGTTGACATGGCAGCAGCCATACCTCCAGCAGCAACTAGTCCAGATATTACATAAGGCAATCCAGCAATTTCAGGTGTTGCTAATACAACAGCACTACCTTTCATAAAGAACTCATTAAGTTCGAGAGTTCCATTGCCATTAAAGTCACTTACAAACATCAACTTCGCTTGGTTCCAGTTTTGATACCAGTCAAGAGCTTGAACTTCAGTTATCGATTTACCGATAATTCCAGTAGCTAGATTAGGATCCATCAAAGAAATTTTTGATAGAGTAGCTAACATTGGAGCTGAAGAGTAAAGTAGGAATATAAAGAATAACGACCAACCTACTGATCTTCTAGCTGTTCTTACACTTGGAGTAGTAAAGTATCTCATCATAACATGAGGTAGTGAAGCTGTTCCAGCCATCATACATACTGCTAATGAAATAAACGCCCAAGGTGTTGCATTAACTGAAGAGTGCGGTTTAGTAATTCCTGCCAATCCTTTTGGAACTGTAGCTAAATCTGCTGCTGAGTTTTTAACAAATCCAAATTGACCTTCAAGCTCTGCAATTCTTGCCACTTCGTCAGCTAACATGAAGTGTGGGAAGAAACCTGCACCAATATTGTTACTTATCCAGAATACTGGAAGTAAATAAGCAATAATTAATACAATATATTGAGCAACTTGTGTCCAAGTTACTGCTCTCATTCCACCAAGCATTGAGCACATCAAAATACTAGCTAGTCCAACGTAAACTGCAATTTCAAATGGAATATCTAAAGCAACAGATGCAATTGTACCTGTAGCGTTAATTTGAGCAGTCACGTAAGTAAATGATGCAACAGTTAAGACTATAACAGCACTAAATCTTGCTAGGTTACCACCGTAACGAGTTCCTATAAAATCTGGTACAGTATAACATCCAAATTTTCTAAGATATGGTGCTAACAAAGATGCAACTAGTACATATCCACCAGTCCATCCAACAAGCAGTGCCATATAACCATAACCTTTAAAATAAATACCACCTGCCATGGCTACAAAAGATGCACCAGACATCCAGTCTGCTGCAGTTGCCATTCCATTAAATACGGTAGGTACCTGCCTTCCAGCTACGTAATAAGCGTCTGTTTGAAGTGTTCTTGATAACCAACCAATTAAAGCATAAATCAAAACTGTAAAAGCAACAAAAAAGATACCAATCATTTTTGCTGACATTCCAGCTTGTTCAGCTATTGCCATTATGATGATAAATACTAGAAAACCTCCAGTATATATCCCATAGACTTTAGGTAAGTTATCTATAAATTTACCTTTAATCATTGTTCGCCCTCTCTTTCAGTAAATCCGAACTCATCATCTATTTTCTCTTGTCGACCGGCAAACCAGAAAATTAGAATGACGAAAATTGCAAGTGATCCCTGACATGTAAACCAATACGTTAAAGGATATCCAAATGGTCTAATGCTAGATTCTTGCATTTCGGCTCCGAAAAGAAAGATGCCAATTGAGAAAACAAACCAAATTGCTAATGTGATAAAGAGCAAATTTCTGGTTTTTTCCCAGTGTTGTTCTTGTTTTGACATTTTTTCTCTCTCCTATAGGTTAAAGAAAGAACCATACCGATAATCAAACTTATTTAAACCCTTAAAAACACTCGATATTGTGTCATTTTTACATTATACATCAACTTATTAGGTACATAAATGGCCCTTAAATACAGATTCAACTTAAAAGATATAAAACTTCAGATTTTAAACCAACTTGCGTTGCTGATTTTTCTTTATTTCTTACATAAATCTGACTTGGAGCCAAATCTCCGATTAAGATTACTGTAAGACCTGGAACTTTATTATATTTTTCTCTCAGGCCATCTACTTCAGTTTTTAATTCTTCTCTAAGTTCAGCCGATTGTTTTTTTCCGTCTATTAAAATCATGATTATTAAAAAATAAGTGGTGCTATGTAGAGTTTCATAC
>CABYCO010000040.1 GCA_902517495.1 uncultured Pelagibacteraceae bacterium
TTCATAAAAATGGTGTTGCAACAGTGATGAAACACATACCAGGTCATGGTTTAGCTAAAGTCGACAGCCATAAAAATCTTCCTAAAATTACTAAAAATCTGGATTATTTAATTAAAAATGATTTTTATACTTTTAAAAATAAGAAAGCATTGATCGCAATGACAGGTCATTTGCTATTTCAAAAAATTGATCCACAAAATAATGTTACTCATTCAAAAAAAATTATTAGTTTAATAAGAAATAAAATTAAATTTAAAAATCTAATTCTAACAGACGATCTTTCAATGAAAGCTTTAAAAGATAAACTTGATGTTAGAGTAAAAAAATCTTTTTTAGCTGGATGCAATTTAGCCTTACATTGCAATGGAAATTTAAGTGAAATGGTTACAGTTGCACAAAACTCACCAAAATTAGACAAATTTGTAACAAAAAAAACATCACAATTAATAAAAATTATAGGTTAGAGTGATTTACGATGTCCGATGATTCTTTAGACTTTAATGTAAATTTAAATAATTTCAGTGGTTCACTTGAGATTTTACTAGATCTTGCTAAATCTCAAAAAGTAGATTTAGAACAAATATCTATAACAAAACTTGCTGATCAATTTCATCAATATCTAATAGAAAAAGAAAATTTAAATTTAGAAATAGCTTCTGAATATTTGTTAATGGCAACTTGGCTTACTTATTTAAAATCAAAATTATTACTGCCTGAAACAGATGAGGATGAGTTTAAAGCTTTTGAAGTTGCTGAGAAACTTAAACTACAATTAAAAAAACTGGAGTTAATAAGATTATTATCTTCTCAAATGTTAGATAGAAAAAGACTGGGTAGAGATGTTTTTATGCGTGGTTCTAAAAGTGGTATAAAGTCGATTTATGATAAAAAAGTTTCTTTAACTTTATTTGAATTATTGAAAGCCTATTCAGGGATAGTCATGACCAAAGATTTTCATACTATGAACATACCCAAACTTCCTGTTTTTACTACTGAAGATGCTATTAAAAGAATAAAGGAGTTCTTTGGCACGCTTAATGATTGGAAAAATTTGTCTGAGTTGGTTCCGTCTGGATTTAATAAATCTCCTAATTTAAAAAAAACAGGTAAAGCTGGAATATTTGCTGGCTCTTTAGAATTGGTAAAAGAAGGTAATATATCTTTAAAACAAAAAGAATTATTTGATGATATCTATATTAAAGAAAATTAATGAACAAAATTAAAAAAAATAATATTGTAAGTTTTCCAACCAAACTCACTGATGTAGAAAGAGAGATTGAAGCTATTGTATTTGCTGCTGCCGAACCTCTTTCAGTTGAGACAATAGAGTCTAAATTATCTAAACAAACAGATATTCAACAATCACTGGAAAAACTAAGAGATTTTTACTCAAATAGAGGTATTAATTTGATTTGCATATCTAATAAATGGTCATTCAGAACTGCAGTTAATTTATCTTCTTTAATGTCAGAACAAAAAACTGTTGAAAAAAAATTATCTAGAGCTGCAATCGAAACTCTTGCTATTATTGTTTATCACCAACCCGTTACAAGGTCTGAAATTGAAGAGATAAGAGGTGTAGCTTTTGGAACTAATACTTTAGAAATCTTAATGGAGTTAAATTGGGTTAAACACGAAGGAAGAAAAAATGTTCCTGGGAAACCAATACAATATGGAACTACAGATGAATTTTTAAGTCATTTTAATCTACAAAAATTGTCTGATTTACCAACTGTGAATGAATTAGGTTCAGCGGGCCTAATCGATACATCAAGTGTAGACTCATCAATATTTGGAACAGGTAAATTTTTTAAAGAAAAACAAGTCGATAAAAAGGAAAATATTTATTCTGATATTGATGAAATGTTAAGTAGTACCCTCAAATCTGACGAAACCTAAAAAATCACTTTTAATAAATCAAGAATAAGGTTATAAATAATTCATGAGTATAGGATTTTGGCAAATAGCAATTGTAGTAATTTTAGTAGTTTTACTTTTCGGTAGAGGAAAAATCTCTAGCCTAATGGGTGATGTAGCTAAAGGAATTAAAAGTTTTAAAAAAGGGATGGCTACAGATGTTAATGATGAAGACCAAACTAAAAATATTTCAGAAAATCAAGACTCAAATAAAAAAGAATAACAAATGCCGTCAATTGGCTGGCTAGAAATATTAATCATAGTCTCAATAGCAATTATTGTAGTAGGTCCTAAGGATTTTCCCTACATGTTAAAAAAAATTGGTTCATGGATTGGTTCAGCCAAGAGATATGTTCGTGATGTTCAAGGACAAGTTAGTGATTTAACAAATGAAACTTTAAATACTGATATGGACGAAATACCTAAATCAGAAAACAAAGAGAAAAAAAAAGATGAGTAAAGATAAAGAGGGAAGTTTCATAAGTCATTTAACTGAACTTAGAAAAAGATTAATAAACTCATTTATATTTTTAGCTATTTTATTTGTAATTTGTTATTATTTTTCTGAGTACATTTACGGTTTTTTAGTTGAACCGTATGCAAATGCTGTAAAAGATGACGATACGAATAGAAGGCTAATATTTACTGCACTTCAAGAAACATTTTTAACATATCTAAAGGTTTCTTTTTTTGCTGCTTTTTTTATTACAAGTCCCTTTATATTAATTCAAATTTGGAAATTTATAGCACCAGGGCTTTATAATCATGAAAAGAAAGCGATAATGCCTTACTTAGTGGTAACACCAATACTATTCTTACTTGGTGGAATGTTGGTTTATTATTTAATAATGCCTTTAGCTATAAAGTTTTTTTTATCGTTCGAGAGTTTGGGTGCAGCCACAAATCTACCAATTCAATTAGAAGCAAAAGTGAATGAGTATTTATCATTGGTAATGAAGCTTATTTTTGCATTTGGTTTAAGTTTTCAATTACCAGTAGTATTAAGTTTATTAGCTAGAATTGGAGTTGTGAATTCAACATTTTTAAAAGAGAGAAGGAAGTACGTTGTTGTAATTATATTTGCAGCAGCAGCTGTATTAACGCCACCGGATCCAATCACTCAAATTGGTTTAGGAATACCTTTATTAATTTTATATGAATTATCAATTATATCAGTAGGTATAATTGAAAAGAAAGCAGCAGAAAAAAATGCACAATATTAAAGAT
>CABYCO010000041.1 GCA_902517495.1 uncultured Pelagibacteraceae bacterium
GGATTTTTACCTTGGTCACCCATTCGTCCTGCAAATATTGAAATTATTACTTTTGAATCTCTGTTTATTTCTTTGGTTATTTTTTTAACTTGTTGAAAGGTATATACTGCAGTAATATTTAATTTAATATTTTCACTGCTAAGTTTTTTAATACATTTACCTGTAAATTTACCTTTTGTGTTTACGACTGGTATTTTTACATAAACATTTTTACCCCACTTACTTATCAATTTACCTTGTTTATACATTTCATTAATATTATCTGAGAATACCTCTAAGGATATTGGTTTTTTGTTACTTATCTTTATTAGCTTAAGGGAATAAGATTTATAGTTTTTTGCTCCAGCAAGCCTCATTAAGCTTGGATTGGTTGTAAAACCTTTGACAAGTTTGTCTTTGCTATATTTTAAAATAAAGTTGTTATCAGCACTGTCACTAAAAATTTTCATGAATAATTTTTATCATAATTTAATTTTATTTAGTGCGTTATTTTTAAACAAGTTGGCTTCTTGTATGTATCTTCTTACCATTTGTGTAGTTTTATGGCCAGTCATTGCCATAATATTTCTTTCTTCAGCACCTGCTTCTGCTGCAGATGTTGCAAATCCAGATCTTAGGCTATGACCTCCATATTTGTTAGGATCTAAGCCTGCTAGTAAAGCATATTTTTTTAATATTAAAGAAACTGATTTATCTGAAACATCGAAAATCTTACCAAAAGTTATGTTTTTGTAATTAATCCAACATTTTAATTTAGTTACAGGGCAATATTCAACATTTTTAAAGTAGGGGATAGCTTTTATGCTTCCCTCGCCACTTTGGTCAGTTTTAGATCTTTTTATAAATATCTTTAATCCTTCACTAACAAAATCTAAATCCTCATACTCAATGTTTACTAATTCTGATCTACGAAATCCTCCAGAAAATCCTAATAGTAGTAATGATTTGTTCCTAAGCTTTTTAAATTCTTTTTTTTCATATTTATCTATTGCTTTAATAATTAGTTTTAAATTATTGATTAATAACGGATTTTTTGACTTTTGATATGACCCATTAACTCTTTTAATGCCTAACAAATTTTCAATAATAATTGGATGTTTTGAGTCCAAATAATGACCCTTCATTTTATGAACCACTTTTATTGAAGCAATCCTTCTTTTTAAGGTGCTAAATTTTTTATCTTTTGAAAGATAAGTTAAATAAATAGATAAAATTTTAGGCTCTGTTGGTAAAGCTTTAAATCCGTTTCTAAAACAAAATAAAGAAAAATCCCTAAAATCTGCCTCGTAGGCTCTTACTGTATTATTAGCTTTTGAATTTTTCAGATTTTTAATTGTTTCCAATTCAAGTGATTTTATATCTGTGACTATATCATTCATTGGATATTCCGATAACCATTAATTATCGGAAATATAATATAACACATTTTATAAGTCAAGTATTTAATGTAAAAGAATCCTTATGCCTAAATATGTTTTAATTGGTCTAATAGTTGTTATTGGAACATTTCTTATTATGAATTATTGGCCAAAACTGAAAGAACAAACAAAAAATAGAATATTAATGGTTATTTTTGGAATATTTTTTATAAGCATATTTGTTTTACTATTTTTATTAATGTTTTGAGGTTATTTGATAGATATAATTAGTATTTTAGTTGCTGGGATATTTTCGTGCATAATTCTTGATATTTTAGGTTATCTACTGAAATTAATGGGTATTCCAGAACCATCTTGGGGAATTGTTGGAAGATGGACTTATTATATGCTTAAAAATGCCACTTTTTATAACCCAAATATTGTCCATATGCCAAATTTTAGGTATGAGGTCTTACTTGGCTGGATTTTTCACTATTATGTATCTATTTGTTGGGCAGTAATCTATTATTTTTGTTTTTTAGTGGTAGGTCTCAAAATGACATATTTTTCAGGCTTTATATTTGGAGCTCTCACAACACTAGCTCCATTACTGATATTTCTACCTTTTACAGGACAGGGATTGTTTGCAAATAAAACTGGAATACCTATTAAAACATCAATTATGTTTCTAATCAGACACTCAATTTACGGAATTGCAATGTATGAGGGTTTTAGATGGTTTACTTAAAGCTTTAGATGAAGTTATCCCCACTATTCATCCTTGTTAAAAACTTAGTATATTCAACGATAAAGTGATACATACAACCTACTCTATCTGATATTGTCATAAATGAATTAAGAGGCAACTCTTAACTGACCAGCTAGGGAAAAACCGAGAGGTTCAAGCCTAGAGGGCAGAAAGCTCTGCAGAGTAGCGCTAAAATTGTAGAGTGGACGGCATGGCGGTAGCGCATACAACGACGTGCCAAAAACTACTGTTCTTTGTACCTGAAAAGGTGCAAGGAAACAGGGTTTTTTTCAATTTATGATCCTTAAAGGCACAAAATTTCAGTTAAAAGTTTGGAAATATTTAAAAACTATTCCAAAAGGCCAATTAAAGACCTATTCTCAGGTAGCAAAAGCAATTAAAAAGCCAAAAGCAGTAAGAGCTGTAGCAAATGCCATAGGAAAAAATCCTTACGCTCCCAAAATACCTTGTCACCGCGTAATAAGATCAGATGGTTCTCTAGGTGGTTATTCGGGCAAAGGTGGAATAAATACCAAGAGAAAACTACTAAAATTAGAGGGTGTTTTGCTCTAAAAACTTTTAATACCAACGTTTTTTGATTAATATACAATATTTGGTATTTATTTTTTAATATCACCTATAAGTTGCACTGTAAAATTAAAAACACTTAAAATAGACCCTATTATGGGCTTTTAAACGGTATATTCCAATATTGCAGAGCTATTTCAAAATCAGCTTTTTTCTCCTAAAAATTTAATTATAATTATTTGAACAATCTTTAATAATATGTCCCTGAAACATGCAATTATTAAAATAATGGCGTATTTGCCAGTTTTTTAACTTATTTATCACCAACTTTTAGTAAT
>CABYCO010000042.1 GCA_902517495.1 uncultured Pelagibacteraceae bacterium
CACCCCAACTATAACCATAACCAAATAAATTTAGAGAATTAACAAACTTTATAACAGATTTTTTGTCTTTTGTTTTAATTTTAAGACCCATTAAACCAGAAGCACCAGAATAATATTTTTTCCATAATTTATAATTAACTGACCCCTTTAAATATGGATATAAAAGTTTTAACTTTTTATTCTTTGATAAAAATGCAGCAACCTTTTTGGCATTTTCTTGGTGTTTGTCTAATCTTACGTCTAAAGTTCTAAGGCCTCGTGTTATTAAATACGCATCATCAGGTCCTAATCTCAAACCAATTATTTTTTGAGCTTTTTCAACATGTTTAAAAACTTTTTTGTTAACTGCCAAGCTACCTCCCATTACATCAGAATGTCCTGAGTAGTATTTGGTAGCAGACACAATTGACATATCAAAACCAAGTTTCATTGGTTTAAAAAAATATGGTGTTGCCCATGTATTATCAATTGCAGTCAAAACTTTTCTTTTTTTAGCTATAGATATTATTTTTGATAAGTCTTGAAATTCAAATGAGTTGCTACCAGGATTTTCAACAAAAATTAATTTAGTTTTTTTATTAATTATTTTATTAAGTGAGTTTAAATCATGAGGATTATAAAATGTAGTTTTAATATTAAATTCTTTTAAAAAATCTTGAGTAAGAACTCTGGTTGGATTGTATACTGGATCAGCAACTATAATTTCATCGCCTGGTCTTACAACGCTAAAAATTGCTAAAAAAATAGATCCAAATCCTGTAGGAGTTAAAAAGACATGATAAGACTCCTCTAATTTTGTAAGTATTTTCTGTAAAATGTGTGTTGTTGAAGTCCCTTGTCTTCCGTAATCAAAATATCCTCCTCTTGGATCCTTTTTATATTTATTCTGAGTTCTCCTAATATCATTCATAGATTTAAATATTATTGTAGATGCTCTTACAACAGGTGGATTTACTGAATGATTATGAAAATCCTTAGCTGTATGTTTTAAAAATGTTTTAAAAGATTTGCTCATAAAAAAATTGCTATGTTGATTGGAGAATGCTATATCCACGAAATAAGTCAATAAAATAGTAAAATTAAGGAGATTATGGGATACCCAAAAAAGCATAGAGGCCGAAGAAAAATGGGCTCTAAAAAAAGACGAGCTAGAAAAAAAAATAAAAAGAAATAAAATTTTTAATCTTTAATCCAACCTCCACCTAAAACCTTATGACCAAATTGGTCCTTCTTGTAAAACACACAAGCTTGACCTGGAGATATGCCATATTCTGGTTTTAAGAGACTTACTTTTGCATTGTTGTTGTCATCTATATCTACTTTTGCATCTAGAAGTTTGCCAGTAGACCTAACTTTAACCAATATATTTTCATTAAACTCCTCTTTATTGGTCAGTAAATTTAAGTTTTTTAAATTAATATCACTTTTAGCCAATTCTTCTTTTGGTCCTATATAAATTTCATTTTTATCAGCATCAATTTTTATTACATAAAATGGCTCTTCGTTTGAAACTTTAATTCCTTTTCTTTGTCCAATAGTAAAATTGACAATTCCATCGTGAACCCCAACAACTTTTCCATCTAAATTTTTAATATTTCCTTTTCTATAAGACTCTGGTTTAAATTTTTTTATTACCGATGCATAATCTCCATTAGGTACGAAGCATATATCTTGACTATCTGGTTTATCAGCAACGTTCAAATTTAAATTTTTTGCAATTTCTCTTGTTTTGTCTTTTAGAAGTCCACCTAATGGAAATCTTATATAATTTAATTGCTCTCTTGTGGTATTAAACAAAAAATAACTTTGATCTCTATTTTCATCAATTGCTCGATACATATTTGTAGAGTTGTCTTGTGTTAAACTTTTCACATAATGACCTGTAATTAGTGCATCTGCATTTAAATCTTTTGAAAATTCAAATAGATCTTTAAATTTAACTGTTTGATTACATTGAACACATGGTATTGGTGTTTCACCTTTTAAATAACTTTCTACAAAATTATCGACAACACCTTGCTTAAATTTACTTTGGTAATATAATATTTTATGTTCAATATCTAGTTTGTGTGCAACTCTTTTAGCATCCATAATATCTTGACCTGAACAACATTGTTTAGACGCGGCAACTTCTTTCCCATCATCATAAAGCTTTAAAGTAATTCCAATAACTTTGTAACCTTCTTTTTTCATCATCCCAGCCACCGTTGAAGAGTCTACTCCTCCAGACATAGCTACCACTATAGTAGTTTCTGATGGTTTTTTATTAAAGCCCAAAGAATTGGTTTCTAAATTCATTTGATGGTATTTATACTTATTTCTATTATAAGTTAAATTAAATGATTTTAGATTTTGAACCAGGTGACAAAGTTATTAATCCAGCTAATAAAAGTTGGGGAATTGGACAAGTGCAGTCAATTATTAATGACAAAGTAACTGTTAATTTTGAAAATGTTGGGAAAAAAGTAATTAACGCGAACAATATAGATCTTGAAAGAATTGGTACTAATGGATGATAAGGAAGTAAAAAGAGTTGTCGAAAATTTAA
>CABYCO010000043.1 GCA_902517495.1 uncultured Pelagibacteraceae bacterium
TGTCAGATATAGAGGTAAAAAAAATTATTGAACCTACGCCAGCATCTGACGGAGCTGGGGTTAAATTAAAAAGAAGTATTGGTGTAGAGCCAAATTACTTTGATCCATTTTTAATGTTAGATGAATTTGGATCAGAAAATAGTGAAGATTATATAGCAGGTTTTCCACCTCATCCTCATCGAGGAATTGAAACAGTAACCTATATGTTGGCTGGGGATTTTGAACACAAAGATAGTACAGGTGGCGAAGGTAGAATGACTGCTGGAGATGTTCAGTGGATGAAAACTGGAAGTGGAATAATTCACTCTGAAATGCCAGCAATGAAAGAAGGTAAACTACATGGATTTCAATTATGGATAAATATGCCAGCTAAACTTAAAATGAGCAAACCTGATTACATCTACATAGATGCGGAGCAAATGCAGTCATATAAAGACGAGGAAAAAAATGTAAAAGTAATAGCTGGTAAATTTGAACATGCCGAGGGACCTGTAAAAAAGCATAATGTTGAGCCTTTTTATTTTGATGTAGAATTAAAAAAGGACAAAAAGTTCAATTTTGATTTACCATCAACTCACAATTCATTTATTTATTTAATTGATGGAGAAATAAAAATCGGAAATCAGCAACATCAAAAAGTTGAAAGTTCAAAACTAATTCTTTTAGAAAAGGGAGACAAACTTAAGGTTTATGGCTTAACTGATGCTAAGTTTCTTCTAATTGCTGGAAAACCAATAGGTGAACAAATTGCTAGAGGTGGTCCATTTGTTATGAATACTAAACAAGAAATCTTGCAAGCAGTCGAGGATTATCATAAAGATACATTTGTAAAATGAAATCAATTAAAGTAACAAAAACAGGTGGGCCAGAAGTTCTTAAACTAGAAGATATAACTTTAGAAAAACCTGGAGCAGATGAAGTTCAAATCGAACATGTTTCAATTGGTTTAAATTATATAGATACATATCATAGGTCAGGGTTATACCCTCTCCAATTACCAACTGGGATTGGAATGGAAGCGGCGGGAATAATTAAAGATGTTGGTTCAAATGTTTCTAATTTTTCAGTTGGAGATAAAATTGCTTACGCTGCAGCTCCTTTAGGTGCTTACTCAACTCACAGAAATTATACATCAAAAAATATTGTAAAAGTTCCTGATGATATTGACTTGGAACAAATTTCGAGTGCCATGACAAAAGGAATGACAACATTTTATTTATTACATAAAACATATGTTCCAAAAGAAGGGGAAAGTGTCTTATTTCATGCGGCAGCTGGTGGTGTAGGACAATTTTTTTGCCAGTGGGCAAAAAGCTTAGGACTGAAAGTTATTGGAACAGTTGGTAGTGATGAAAAAGTTACGATAGCAAAGAAGTATGGTTGTGATGAAGTTATAAATTATTCTAAAGAAGACTTTTCAAAAAAAGTGTTGGAACTCACAAATGGTGATGGTGTTTCAGTTGTTTATGATGGTGTTGGTAAAACAACATATGATAAATCTATTGAATGTTTAAAATTAAGAGGAACAATGGTTTCATTTGGAAATGCATCGGGTCCACTTGACCCGATTATTGTTTCAAAATCTTTGCAACCAAAAGGTATTTATTTCGTTAGACCTGCAATGAATCAGTACTTTACAAATAGTAAAGAAATACAAGAAGCAGCTAACATGTTATTTAGACAAATTTCATCCGGAAATGTAAAAATAGAAATTTATAAAAAATATAAATTAGAAGATGCTGTTCAAGCACATAAAGATTTGGAGGGGAGAAAAATTACAGGTCCAGCAGTAATTATTCCTTAAACTGAACATCCATATCAGAAAGATGGAGTTTTAAAGCTTTTGTGGAAATTTGTATTTCTCTAATAAAGAAAATAATTGAAATCATCATAGATAAACAGCACGTTCCAAAAATTACTCTGGCTATAATTAAACTTTCTAAATAAAGAGCAAATACGGTTAGCATATTAAATAGAAAGCCAAATGCTGCTGACATGATTGCAAACTTTAATACACCAATTCTGCTATTTAGGTTTATAAGTTGATCTTTCCATTCTGGGGGTGTGTGTTTTTCAAAGACATACTCATCATGAATTTTTCTAATTAATCCACTCAGGGTATGAAATCTATTACTATATACACTCATAATAAGCGGTATTGCTGGAAACATTAATGCAGTAACAGTGTAATCTATATTCATTCGAATCAATTTGATTATGAGACTCTGCTTTGCTATTTACAAGTAAATTGTTATGCAAAAGATCAAATTGTTCATTGAACTCACAAGATTAAATAGGCCAATCGGATACATGCTTTTATTTTGGCCATGTCTATGGGGTCTTACTATTGCTTATAATTTTAATTCTGAATTAGAAAAATTTTATTTTTATACTTTGCTAT
>CABYCO010000044.1 GCA_902517495.1 uncultured Pelagibacteraceae bacterium
ACTTTATAATATTGTGAATTATAAATGTAATAAATAAGTAAATAACTCCTGCGGTTATAAATGCTTCAAAAGGTTTAAAAGTTAAAACATTTACTTTTCTAGCTTCACCCATTAAATCCATGATGGTTATAACACTTGCAAGTGAAGTGCCTTTCAGCATTAATATTATTTCATTTCCATAAGCTGGAAGTGATTGTTTTATGGCTATTGGTAATTGAATTCTGTAAAAAGTTATTTTTTTTGTTACACCTAAACTTTGAGCTGCCTCAATATAACCTTTTTTTATTGTCTGAAATGCTGATCTCAAAATTTCAGATGTATAAGCTCCTGTATTTAAAGAAAATGCGATTATTGCACACCAGTATGGTTCTTTAATAATTACCCAAAAAAAATGAATTTCTTAATAATTCTATATTAGCCAATCCATAATAAATTAAATATAATTGAACTAATAGAGGTGTTCCTCTAAAAAAATAAGAATAACCATAAGCAAACTTATTAATGATTGGATTTTTATTAATCCTTAAAATTGCAAAAATTAAACCTATTATTAATCCAAAAAACATTGATAATATTAAAAGTTGAAGAGTGATTACTGCACCGCTTAATAAGCTGGGAAAAATACTAATCATTAATTTTATATCCATCAGTATCCTTTGCTATATTTTATTTCTAATTTATTAATTAATTTCATACTTAAGAAGGTAAGTATTAAGTATAAGACAGCTGCTACTGAATAAAAAAATAAAGGATCTCTAGTTGAGCCGGCGGCAATATAAGATTGCCTCATTATTTCTACTAATCCTGTTACAGAAATTAAAGAAGTATCTTTTAAAGTTATTTGCCAAACATTACTTAGGTTAGGAATTGATAGCCTCAACATTTGCGGTAAAATAATTTTGTAAAATTGAATATTTTTTTTAATTCCTAAAACTTTTGAAGCTTCAAATTGACCTTTATCAATTGATAAAATGGCGCCCCTAAAAACTTCAGTAGAATAAGCTCCAGAAATAATCCCAATTGCAAGAGCACCAGTCATAAATGCATTTATTTCAATATAACCATCATACCCAAAAATTGAGGCCACATACATAGCAACCCCTGTTCCACCAAAAAATAATAAGTATATTACTAATAGTTCTGGAACTCCTCTAATTACAGTCGTGTAACAATTTCCAATAATATTAAGTGTTTTATTTTTAGATAGTTTTAAAGGTATAAATATTAAAGCAAATAAAAAACCTATTGTCATAGCTGCAATCGAAACAGCAATTGTCATTAGGGTTGCTAAAAGGAGTTCGTCTCCCCAACCAGTATCTCCAAATGAAAGAAGTTCCATATAGATTGGCGACTATATATTATAGTCGCCATATCTAAAATTAATTACATAGAAGCATCAAAACCGAACCATTTAATTGCAATTCGGCTTATATGACCGTCTTTTCTAGCTTTATCAATTGCTTTGTTAAAAGCTTTTAAAAGTTTAGTGTCATCTTTTCTAATACCTACCCCTACACCATTACCAAATGCACCACCTGAGAAAGTTGGTCCTACTAGAACAACCTCTTTACCAGATTTTTCAGCATAGTCTGTAAATGCAACTGCTGCTGCTAAAGCAACATCACATCTACCATTAGTCAAATCAAGATTAACTTCATCTTGTGTTTTATAAGTTTTCAAATTTATTTTTCCAACATCACCTGACTCTAAGAAATTTTGGTGAATTGTTCCAATTTGTGTACAAACTGTTTTTCCTGATAAAGCTGAAGTTAATGTTTTCATTGCTTTATTAACAGCTGATCCACCTAAATTTAAATTTACAGCTTCTGGAGTATCTATTCCTTCTAAGTCAGAACCTTTCATAACAGCCAAAGATGCTACTTCATCAGCATATCCTTGTGAAAAACTAATTGTTTTCATTCTTT
Source organism: uncultured Pelagibacteraceae bacterium (assembly GCA_902517495.1). Taxonomy (GTDB): domain Bacteria; phylum Pseudomonadota; class Alphaproteobacteria; order Pelagibacterales; family Pelagibacteraceae; genus Pelagibacter. The sequence goes on from CABYCO010000044.1 coordinate 1,926, forward strand.
CTTCAGTGATTGACATTCCAGCCATTATAGCATCAAATTTTTTTGATGTTAAAGCTGGTATCATACCATCCCAATCTTGTTCAACAATTTCACACTGCTGACCTATGTATCTACAAAGTGTCCATGCAAGTTCTACTTCAAATCCAATAAGTTTACCTGAAGCATCTTTTGAATTCCAAGGTGGGTAAGCTCCTTCAGTTCCAATCTTAATTTTATCAGCATTAGCAGAGCCAATTAAAAATAAGGATAATAGAAAAGTTAAAAATATATTTTTTATTACGTTCATTATTTCCTCCATTAAAA
>CABYCO010000045.1 GCA_902517495.1 uncultured Pelagibacteraceae bacterium
CATTATTCCAGCATCTATAGGAGTTACAGTTGGAAATTTAATTAGCTCTTTAGCTAATTGAAGTTCATTTATAATTTTCATCAAAACTATTCTCTCAGGAGATCGTTAATAGAAGTTTTAGATCTTGTCTTTTCATCTACTTGCTTAATTATTACAGCACAATATAGTGAAGGTGCAGTTGGGTTATTTTTATCAGGAAGTGAACCTGGTACTACAACTGAATAAGGAGGAATTTTTCCATAAGTAATTTCTCCAGTTTTTCTATTAATAATTTTTGTAGATTGTCCTATGTACATGCCCATACTCAGTACGGATCCTTCTCCTACAATAACACCTTCTACAACTTCAGACATTGCACCTAAAAATACATTATCCTCGATAATAGTTGGCAGAGCTTGTGCAGGTTCTAAAACTCCACCTACACCCGAACCTGCTGAGATATGACAATTTTTTCCAATTTGGCTACAGCTTCCTGCTCTTGCAAATGTATCAATCATCGTTCCTTCATCTATGTATGCTCCAATGTTTACGTAGCATGGCATTAAAACTGCATTCTTACCAACAAAACTTCCTTTTCTTACTGGTGAGTTAGGCACCATTCTAAAACCCGCTTTCTCATGATCTTCTTTTGTCCATCCTGCAGTCTTACCCTTCAGTAAATGAGCTTTATCATACCAACTACTATATGGACCATTTAAATTCTCCATTGGATATAATCTAAAACTTAACATGATTGCTTTTTTCAAATGTTGATGAGTTATCCATTCACCATTTATTTTTTCAGCAACTCGTGAATTTCCACTATCTAAATCATTAATAACTTGATTTATAGTGTCTTTTAAAGACTGATCTGAAGCAGGATTTATTTGATCTCTTTTTTCCCAAGCTTCATTTATTACATTTTCTATACTCATAATTTATGAGTTTTTTAATAACCTTATTTCTTTTAAAAATAAAGAGAGATTTTCTATTTTATAGTCAATATAGTCTTTATCAGATTCTTTTTTACCCCAAAATTCATTATTGATTAGCCAGACTGTCGTAGCTCCTCTTTCTTTACCAATTGACAAGTTTTTTGCAATATCTTCAATATAAATTGTTTCTTTTGGGTCAATATCAAATTTTTTTACCATCAGATCGAATGCTTTCGCTGCAGGTTTTGGGCTATATTCCGCATCAACTATATCAAATACATCCTCAAATAGATCATCAATACCTAAATGTTTAGTTATATTACTAACATGCTCTCTAGAACCATTGGTAAAAACGAACTTTCTTAAATCCAATTTCTCTATTTCACCTCTCAAAACAACATCTTTTTCCATAAAAGACAAGTCAATTTCATGAACGAAATTTAAAAACTCTTTAGGAGGAATATCATGATGTATCATTAATCCATTTAGACTTGTATTATATTTATGAAAGTAGTTAGTTTGTAATTTTTTAGCTTCGACTAAGTTAATTTTTAATTTTTCAGAAATGTATTGCGTCATTCTTTTACTTACTTGACCAAATACAGATTCTAAATCCTGATAAAGAACACCATCACAATCAAATAAAATATTTTTTATATTTTTCATTTTCTTATTAATGTACCAGCGCCTTTATGTGAGAATAATTCAAAAAGAATTGAATGTTTTTTTCTTCCATCAATAATACCAACACCGGTAACGCCATTCATTACTGCATCTAAGCAAGTGTTAATTTTAGGAATCATACCCTCTGTTATAATTTCATTGTTTATCATCTCTAAAATTTCAGATGATGTAATTTCCTCGATAAGTTTTTTCTCTTTATCTAGTACACCTTCAACATTGGTCATTAATAATAATCTTCTACATTTCAAAGATTTAGCTATAGCACCAGCGGCTGTATCTCCATTAATATTAAATGTTTGATTATTTTTATTTAATCCTAAAGGTGATATAATTGGCACTGAATTTTCCTTAATTATATCTTTTATAATATTTGTATTTATTTTATTTGGTTTTCCAACAAAACCAAGTTCCTCTGCTTCTGGAATAACCTCAATAATATTATTTTTTTTTGTGTTTAACGAGATAGCTTTTGAACCTTTTTCAATTAAAGAATTCAC
>CABYCO010000046.1 GCA_902517495.1 uncultured Pelagibacteraceae bacterium
CAAGATTACTTTTTCTAAATTTGGAAAAACCAAAAAAGTTAGTTCTTAATATTAAACTTTTATTATACTTAAGTGCTTCTTTTTCAGAATATCTTTTGGACTTACTATAATAGTTTGTTAACTTAATATTTTTTTCAGAATTTTTATTTCTTGAATTGTCATAGACATGATCAGTAGAAATTTGAATAAACTTACAATTTAATTCCTTAGCAACAGATACTAATTTTTTAGTTATTAATTTGTTAGTTCGGTATGCTTTATTTTTATTTTTTTCACATTCATCTACATCTGTTAAGGCTGCACAATTAATAATAATATCAGGGCTAAACTTAATTAGCTTATTAGGTTTCTTTTTAGATGATAAATCGAATACAAAACTGCTTTTTTTATTTCTTGATCCAATTAATACATTATTTTTTTTTTTAAATTTTTTTGATAATTCACTCCCTAAAAATCCAGTCCCTCCAGCTATAAATATTCTCATTATTTTCTAAATTTTTTTAATTTTGTGAAGAAGGTAAGAAAAAATTTTTTTAGAGGTATTATTCCAACCTAATAAATCTTTTAATTCCTTTTTTGATTTTTTATTTGAACAACCAAGCTCAAATTTGACATGTTCTATTTTTTTTGTGAAATTTGTTTCATTATTAAAAAAAGGGAAATATTCACTATAGTAATTCCAAAGATTGTCTTTAATAATACTGGCACGAAAAGTTCTATTAATCATCTTATTACTAAACTCATGAATAATTTTGACGTTTTTTTTCATATATAATGCATATAGATAGGCAGAGGTCATTTCGCAAACCAGAACATTTTCATGTCTAGAAACTATTTTAATAAAGTTCATCAAAAAATTATCATTAATTCTATTACCACAACTAAAAATTTTCCAATTCTCTTTATTATAAAGTTTAATTATATCATCTTTCATATCTTGATAATATAAGCATACAGAAAATGGACCATCATATTTATTATTTACGTAATCAATTAATTCTTTATGACTTTTAAAATTTGAGGGCCTGCCCTCAAGTTCACCAGTATGAGGAGGAAAAATCAATGTTTCCCTGTCTATTTTAGTTTTATCATTAAAATCATCATATAAATATATGAATGGCGCTCCTATTGTAACAATATTATCTAAGTTATTTTTTTTATATTGCTTCTCAACCGTTTTAGACCAACACAAAAAATTATTTCCAGGTATTTTAGATATTTTAAGATTAGGAACCTCACTATCTAAAATTTTAAACCAGCCATGTTGTATAGATGCATAAACTGGTCTATCTTTAACATTGCAATACTCTGCTAGTACTTTTCTATGAGAATACCAGGAATTATCTTCGAACATATTAAATATAAAAAATTTTTAATAATATGTTTATCTTTTAAAAAAGTTTATGTAAATAACAGGCTAAAAAAAATTAAAATTAATAAACATATTTCAGTTATAATCGTATGATAATTTTTGTTAAAAATTAAAAAAAACTACTTATGCAAGTCAAGACAGATATTATTATAGAGGCTAGGTCAGGTTCTAAAAGACTTCCAAATAAGCATTTTCTAAAAATAAAGAGAAAATATATGATTGAGTTACTTTTAGAAAGATTAAAAAAAGTTAAAAATATTAACGATATTATAATTGCAACAACAAAAAAAAAAGAGGATAAAAAATTCGAAATTATTTCTGAAAAACATAAGGTCCTCTTGTTCCGTGGTAGTGAAAATAATGTATTTAATAGGGTCTTGAGAGCTGCAGAAAAACATAGATCTAAAATAATTTGTAGAGTAACTGGGGATTGTCCACTCATAGATCCAAAATTGATAGATGAATTAATTGTTAAATTTAAAAAAAAAAGAAAGATAGTTTATGCTAGTAACGATTTTGGATTACCAAATGGAATGGCATGCGAAATATTTTATTTAAGTAGTTTAAAAAAATGTGAGAAATTTAAACTAAATTCAAATGATAAAGAGCATGTGACATTATTTTTGAGAAGGAATTCAAATAAATTCCCAAATTATAAAGTTATACCCAAAAAAAACAATTTTTTTCCAAATCTGGATATAACCTTAGATGAGAAAG